>CAZARD010000008.1:12223-71381 GCA_964487505.1 uncultured Blastocatellaceae bacterium
CGTTTTGATTTGCGATTTGCGATTCTCGATTGCCGATTTTCGATTTGCTCAAGTTGGTCAGGGAGTTTTCGATCTCCAAATCCCAAATCCCAAATCCCAAATCCTATCGTTTCATCTTCAGCACGAACTCGGTTAGATTGCGCCCGAGGTCTTCGAGCTTGCCCCGGATGAAATCGTCTTTCGGAAACCCATTCTCGTCGAACGCTTCGTGCGAGCGGCCGACGCAAAAATCTTCGGGCAGGACGTGGACGCCCATCGTTCCGAGTATCGACCGAACGTTCGGCAACGCGCGGATACCTCCGAGCGCGCCGGGCGAGGCCGACATCAGCGCCGCCGCCTTGCCGCCGTAGCACGCTCCGGCCTTTCGTTCGCCGTGCGGCCGCGACGTCCAGTCGATGTAGGTTTTCAACGTCCCCGATATCCCGCTGTTGTATTCCGGCGACGAGATCAGGAAACCGTCGTGCGCGAGCATCAAAGCCTGCAACCGGATAACGTTCTCGGGAAGTCCCTCGGCGGTTTCGAGATCGCCGTCGTAGAGCGGCACCGGAAAATCGCGCAGATCGATGTAAGTTACTTCAGCGCCGGCAGCCCGCGCGCCTTCGACGGCCGCGAGGACCGTCTTCTTGTTCGTGGAATCCCTTCGCAGAGCCCCGGCAAAAGCCAGAATCTTCGGTTGATAAGTCATTGCGATTTAGATTACACGTTCGGCGACGATTATTTCAAACAAGTTTGGAGACAACGCGGGCGGTCGATATAATCACGATTGTCCGAAGCGCGAGAATGATCAAACAGTTCGAGAACCTTGAGCCGAAAATCGATCCGGCGGCCTTCATCGCGGAGAACGCCGTCGTCATCGGCGATGTCGAGATCGGGAAAGACGCCAGCATCTGGTACAACTGCGTCTTGCGCGGCGACGTCAATTTCATAAGGATCGGCGCGCGGACGAACATCCAGGACGGGACGATCATTCACGTTTCGCGCGGTGAAATGTACCCGACGGTCGTCGAGGAAGAGGTCACGGTCGGACACAGCGCGACGCTCCACGGCTGTCACATCGGAAGGGGATCGTTGATCGGGATCGGTTCGATCATCCTCGACGGCGCCCGGATCGGCCGAAATTCACTGATCGCCGCCGGGAGTCTCGTGACGCCTGATACGATTATTCCGGAAGGTTCTTTCGTGCTCGGAAGTCCGGCGCGAGTGAAACGGGAAATGACGGCAGATGAGATCGAAGGCATTCAGAGATTCTGGCGAAATTATGTTGAGCTGATCGAAAAGTATGTCTAAGGGGAAACGCCGGCTTGCGATTGTCGGATGCTTCTCGGCTTCGAATCGTACTGAATGCGGCGTCGGGCCCGATTTCGACCAGCTGTGGCGGGACACTAGGGACTCCTCAGGCCTTTGATTCAGACGGGTTGCGGGTTTCGGCTTAGACTTCGGTCTTGTCCGACGGCCGTGTGCGACCCGGCATTCCAGTTTATGAGCAAAACGCAACCGGCGCGCGGAATGCGCGATTTTTTGCCGAAGGATGTCCGCAGACGCGATTTCGTCATCGGCGTGATAAAGGAAGTTTACGAGTCCTACGGATTCGAGCCGCTCGAAACCCCGTCGGTCGAAAACCTCGAAACTTTGACGGGCAAATACGGCGAGGAAGGGAATCAGCTTATCTTCAAGATCCTCAAGCGCGGCGAGGCGCTCGATCTTTCGAAGGGCGAGAAGGGCCTCGCCGATCTCGCGCTGCGTTACGACCTGACCGTGCCGCTGGCCCGCGTCGTCGCGAACTACCGAAACGAGTTGCCGAAGTTCTTCAAGCGCTACCAGATCCAGCCTGTGTGGCGGGCCGACCGCCCGGCGCGCGGACGTTTCCGCGAGTTCTACCAGTGCGATGTCGATGCCATCGGATCGAGATCGATGATCGTCGAGGCAGAGTTGATCGCCGCTGTCAGCGAGATTCTCAAACGGCTTGGATTCGCGGATTTCACGGTCAAGTTGAACAGCCGGAAGATCTTGACAGAAATGCTCGATAACGCGGGGGTCGTCTCCGACAAGCATTCGGATGCGCTCATCGCGATCGACAAACTCGATAAGATCGGCCAAGACGGAGTGGCGAAGGAATTCGCCGAAAGAGGTATCTCGTCCGGCTGCGCGGAAAAGATTCTCGAACTGTTCGCGCGGTTCGCGCGGGCCGGCAATGAAGAGACCGTCGCCATTCTCGCGGAATTCGCGAGTCAGTCGACCCTTGCCGATCTCTGCCGGATCGTCGAACTCGCGCCCGACTCGCCGATCGCGATCGACCCGAGCCTCGCGCGCGGTCTCTCGTATTACACCGGCGCGATCTTTGAGATCTCGGTCCCGGACCTCGCCGGATCGCTGGGTGGAGGCGGGCGATACGACGGGCTGATCGGGATGTTCGGCAAGGAACAGATCCCGGCGTGCGGTTTCTCGCTCGGGCTCGAGCGGATCCTTGTCGTAATGGACGAACGCGGCATGTTCCCGGAATCGCTTGATTCTGCGTCGGCAGACGTCGTCGTGACGGTCTGGTCCGAAGAGACCGCCGCCGAATCCCTCAAACTGGCCGCTGCGATCAGGTCTGCGGGCCTGCGCGTTCTGGTTTATCCGGAAGCCGACAAACTCGGAAAACAGTTCAAGTACGCCGGGCAGATCGGCGTACGGTACGTGTGCGTTGTCGGCGAATCGGAACTCGCCGAAGGCACCGTGACCCTGAAGAATATGGTGTCGGGAGATCAGATGACTGTCAGAATGGACGAGATGCTCGCAGAACCGGATCGTTTCTTCCGATCGGCCGACTAACAGCTGAGAGCTATCAGCTAATAGCTAGGCATTGGAGAAAGTTGGAATCGCAAAACCATTGAATGAGTTCCGAGACTATTGACCAAACCATCGAACGATACGTCGCGGACGGATTTCGCCTCGAAATGATATTTCCCGCCGATTCGCCCCGTATTGCCGAACTCAGCCGCGGCGACGAGCGGATTCGCGTCGAATCTCCACAAACGGCGCCGCGCGATGGCGAATGGCACGTCGGACGCGCCGGGATGGAGTACCGCGATCTGATCCCCGACCGGCTCGGCGGGCGCGTCATCGCGTCGCACATTCGGATTCCGATGGGCGGGCCGATCCCCGATTACGTCCATTATCATCACGTTTCGTTCCAGATCATCTATTGTCTTTCGGGCAGCGCCCGTTTGGTCTACGAGGACCAGGGCGGGCCGTTCGAGTTTCAGGCCGGCGATTGCGTTCTTCAGCCGCCGGGGATTCGGCACCGGGTGCTTGAATGCTCCGACGGGTTCGAGGTCTTCGAGGTCGCCGCGCCGGCCGAGCATCCGACGTTCGTCGAGCATACGTTCGATCTTCCGACCCCGAAGATCGATCGGGAGCGGGATTTTGGCGGTCAGAGGTTCGTACACTGCCACGCCGGTCGAGGGGAATCCGTCGGATCGAAGGGGTTGTTGCGACGTGAAACCGCGATCTTCAACGCCAGCGGCGGCGCCGGCGACGTTTACATTCTTTCGAGCGACGACGGCGGCGCGTTCTCAGGATTCCGGCCCAATTATGTTGCGGTCGTTTTCGTTTCTTCGGGCGCCGCACGGTGCGCGCCGCGTAAGTTCGAGCAGGGCGATGCGCTTGTTCTTGAAGACACGAACGGCATCGAGGTCTTTCTTGAGCCCGGCACGGAACTGGCGGTTGTGGAGATCGGCGCTGATCACTCGAGAACTTCGAAATCCTGATACCACATCACCGGCTGCGTTTTGCTGACCTGCCGCTGGAACTTCAGGCGAACGCGCGAAGAATCGTCGGTACCCGATTTCTCTTTCAGAAGATCGAGCAAGCCGCTGCTCCGTTCGTCCGCAAAAACCTCAAAACTGATGGTCTTGTCCGGAAAAACCCCTTTTGCTACGCTGAGAATTTCAAACTCAAAAACATAGCTCAGCCGGCGTTTGCCGGTCGCGCGCGCGTTCTTGCAGACCGCATCCAGCCATACCTCGCGGTAGAGCTTTCCCGCCTTTTCAAACGACTTGAGCAATCGTTGGTCGCCGCGCGGATCGTTCGCAGGGTTTTTCGGTGCCAGCGGCGGATAGTCCAGTTCAAAAAGCAGGGACGGCGGATACTGGCCGAGCGGCGCGACATCGACGGCGACGCCTTTGAACTCCGCCATCGAGTAGCCATCGAACAAGGCTCCGACATAGATCGCCTCGTTTCCCGCGAAGACCGCGAATGGAAGTCCCCGTTTCGGAATCTTCATCCGGCGCAGACGCTCGGTGGCGAAGTAATCGAGAATGATCCGGTGTTGATCGGCGTCATACCGAAGTACATCGCTCTCACAAAGGAGTGGCGTCGGGCCGGGCCGCAGCTTGGCAAGGTTTATGGCCTGAAGCTCTTCAGATCGATATTTCGCCGGCAAACGATAAAGCCGAAACTCCTGCGCTTCCGTCTCCGCGGACGATGCGAGTATTAGCACGACAAGAATGGCGCAGGCGAAAAAGAACTTCGTCAACATATGATCACGGACGACCGACAAGTCCCTTTTTTGCGGTCCGGAAAAAATACTCCACGGCAACGGACCCTGGTTCGTTCGTCGACGGTCCGCGGTGGAACGGATTGGCGAATAGCAGGGAGCGCGGGCGAACGTTTGCCGCATCTTGCGAATCTGAAATAATCCAGAACTATGAAGAGCCCGTTGGTCAAAGTATCCGTCGTCATCTCTCTGTTGTTTGTCGCCGTGGGGGCGATCCGCGTCGGCGCGCAGTCGCCGGAAAGCGGGCTTCCGAATTTCGCCAAGGTCAACGAAAAGCTCTATCGCGGCGGACAGCCGACCGTTCAGGGCTTCGACGCGCTTCGGCGGCTCGGAATCCGGACCGTCGTCGACCTTCGGGACGACGACGACCGCGCCGGGGTCGAACGCGAACGCGTGACGGCGGCCGGCATGCGGTTCGTCAACGTCCCTCTCAGCAACTGGTTCGGTCCGAAGGACACGAAGATCGACGAGGTGCTGCGGATCATCGACGCTCCCGAGAACCAGCCGGTGTTCGTCCATTGCCGCCGCGGATCGGATCGCACCGGTACCGTCATCGGGGCGTACCGAATTCTCCGCGAGGGCTGGGAGTTCAAACGCGCGATGAGCGAGGCCGAATCTTTCGGCCTCGGCTGGTGGCAGTTCTGGATGCGCGACTACCTCCGCGACCTCGCGCGCGAACGCGGCAGACGGTCAACCGACGATCGTTAAGATCATCGTCAGGCAATCCCGGCCGATCTCAGGTATTCCTCGTCAAGTTCCTTGATCCGCGCGACGAACTTGTCGCCGAATTCCTTCGCCATTGCCGGGTCCTTTCCAAGTTTTTCGACCCAATCCGTCGAGATCTGACTCCATTTCGGCGCGTCGATTCCGAACCTCTCGTACATCGGCTCAAACGGAACGGGACGTTTGACGTCGCCCTTCAGATCGGTGTTGATCATCGCCAGCATCTCGCAATAGTCTTCCATTGTCGCGGTCGCGCGCGGGCCTCCGTATTTCGAAAGCGCCGACTGGTAGAGCGGCATATATGCGAGAGCGACGGTAGCGGCGTGCTGCGGATCGTACATCCGGGCGTTCCAGCCGTTCATCGCCGCTTCCCAGGTCTGCCGGTCGACGCCGTTCTCGGCCGCGATCCGCGCGCAGATCTCCAGATCGCCGCCGCAATTCGCCATCTTGGCGCAAAGCTCGGCGTATCGTTCAAGCGTAATTCCTGCAATCGGTTCTAGTGAATTCATTATTCTCCTTCGTTTGTCCCTCTGAAATTATCAAAATCCCAATATCCCAAATCGCAAATCCGAAGTCTCATTCGCTTCCTTCCGCGGCCAGAACCAACGGATGCCGGCCCCAGCGCTCGACGCCGAACCGGATCGCGACGACGATCGTCTGGCCCGGCATCAGCGGATTTGCGGCCGTGACCGAATCGACAGCCAGCGTGCTGTTGATGCCTCCGCCGTTCGGTTGCAGCGCCGCCGCCGCGAGCGTGACGCCCCGAATCGAATCGCCTTCGTCCGGCGAACTCAGGAGCCGGAAATCGGGTCGGGACGAGTAACGGACCGAAAGCTGGCTTCCGGCGGTCGGAAAGTCCGCCGCGCGCAGTCGAAGCGCGATGATCGGCGATCCCGAATCGTTGCGCAGCGTGCGGTAAACCGTCAGTGTCCCGAGCTTTCCGTTCGGCACCGGAGCCGGATCGTAGGTTTCAAAACCGGGATCCGAGATCGACAGTTTCGCCGGCGACAGAACGCGAAGACTCTCCGAGCTTTCCGGGGCCGGAGCGCCGAGCACGGCGGACACCTTCGACGTGTCGGCCGCTCCGAAAACGGTCGCGTGATTGTCGACCATCACGAAATCCGCTCGGTTGCTGTCGCTGTCGGTGAGGCCCGCCGCCGACAATTTTCGGACGAAGCTCATTTCGGAATTTTGCGGAACGATCGGCGACAGGGGCTTGCCTTCCGCCCAGCCGGTTTGGTCGAACCCGACCGCGTCGATGATGTTGGCCGAGACGAAAGATGCGGCGTCGGAGGTTTTCAGCAGCGCAAGCGTCGAATTGTCGGGAATATCGGCCGAATACGTCCGGTCGCCGACGGCCGTCACCGTTCCACGGCCCGTAGGATAATCGATCAGCGAGAATCCGCCGTCCGGATCGTTGTTGGTCAGCAGATAATGGCCGCGCGCGCCGATCGTGATCAGGTTCGGGATCGTCACGATCGAGGACGGAACGCCGTTGGTCACCGCCGCGAGAGTCAGCCCTGCCGATCCGTCCGACGTTTGGACGGTCACGTCGAAATCGTTCGGGTTGAAAAGCTTGACGAATTCGTCGTGCGGGCCGAGCCGACCTCGCTGTCGAAACTCGCTGATCAGCAGATCGCCGTCCGAAAGGTCCTCATCGAGGATCTGAACCGTCGTCGAGCCCCGTCCCGGTTCAATGTCGGCGTTGTTCGTCGGATTCGTGATCGCGATCGAGAACGATTCGCGCGGTTCGAGCGCGGCGTCATTGACGATCGGGATCGTCACCGTCTTCTCGGTTTCCAACGCATTGAAGGTCACGACGCCGCTGATCGGCTGGAAATCCTGTCCCTGAGTTGCCGATCCGGCGATCGTCGACAGATCGACCGTCACCGGGTCGGTGGTCTGAATGTCGCCGAGCCGTTTGATCTTGACCGAAACCGCGCCGCCGTTCTCGGCCTTCGAATACGAGACATTCTCGAACCGGAGCGTGCCGCCCGAACCGCCGGTCGGACTGCCGACCGTTGCGACGAAGATAAGTTCGCGGTTGTTGGCAAGCGACGCGATGTTGAAGATCGCCGGGTTCATAGCATAACCGGCGCGCGTCGCCGAGACCGCGTGCGGTTCGCCCGGGACGGTATCGAGAAATCCGAACCTGCCGTCGGTTCCGGTCAGCACATTGCCTGAAACCTGTCCGCTGAGCGCGATCATCACGTTCGACAAAGGATTGCCCGTCGCGGCATCGATCACCTTTCCGCCGATCGAAAAATCGCCGAACTTGCCGACGAACGTGTCCTCGCCCCCACCGTGCGCGGGTTGAAACGCCTGCAGGGTTGTCGGGAAATCCGTCGCCGCATCGAGCGTATAGCCTCCGAAGTAAATGTTACCGGCCTGGTCCGAAGCGACTTTCGTGACGTAGTCGTCGGCGCCGCCGCCGATCAGAGTCGAGTAGATCAGGCCCGAACCGTTTGCATTTAATTTCGTCACGAATCCGTCCCGCGCGCCGTTGTGCGTTGTGTCGAACGCACCGATGACCGTCGGGTAATCTGTCGCCGCGTCGAGTGTCGATCCTCCGATGATCGCGTTGCCCGACTGGTCGATGAGGATATCCCCGCCAAGATCCGAAGAGGTTCCGCCGATGTACGTCGAATAAACAAGCGCCGAGCCGGACGGATTAAGCTTGGTCACAACCACGTCCGCACTGCCGTTGTGTGTTGTATCAAAGGCTCCGGCGGTCGTCGGGAACCCGCCGCCGTTGATGACGCTGCCGGTAACGTACGAGTTCCCGGCAGAATCGACGGCGATCGAACGGAACGAATCTTCATCCGTGCCGCCGACGAGAGTCGAGTAGACAAGCGACGCCGATCCCGAAGCGGTGGTGTTCGCTTTTGCCACGAATCCATCGGCGACGCCGTTGAAAGTCGTGTCGAAAGCGCCCGCCGTCGTCGGAAAATCGGTCGACGAGGTGAATCCCGAAATGTACGCATTCGCACTTGGATCGAGATCGACCGCGTAACCCCAGTCGTTAAGCGTCGAACCAAGCAGCGTCGAGTACAGCAGATTCGCCCCGTTGGCGTCGAGTTTGATCAGGAAGGCGTCGTTGCCACCTCCCGGAGTCGAATCGAAGGCGCCTGCCGTCGTCGGAAACGCTCCCGCGGTACGGCCCACGGCGTATAAGTTGTTTGAAGAATCCAGCGCGAGGTCGTACGCTTCATCTGCGGATGAACTGCCAACAAACGTCGAGTAGATCAGCGCGTTGCCGCTCGAGTTGAGTTTCAGGGCGAAGACGTCGGTCCCGCCATTCGCGGCGGTGTCGTACGCACCCGGAGTAGTGGGGAACGCCGGCGACGACGTCGAGCCGGTGACATAAACGTTTCCCGCCGAATCGACTTCAATCCCACGCCCCTCGTCGGCGGACGAGCCTCCGATGAAAGTCGAAAAAACGAGTCCGCTGCCGGAAGTGTTGAACCGCGTAACGAAAACGTCGGGGTTTGAGTTGAATGTCGTGTCGAAGGTGCCCGCGGTGGTTGGGAAGAACGGCGATTCGGTGAAGCCCGTAGCAAATGTGTGACCGTTTTCGTCGATCGCCAGGCTGTTCATCCTCTCATTCTCGATTCCTCCAAGAAACGTCGAGAAAGCGAGATTTCCGAGAGTTACCGTCGGGTCGATCGTCAGCGGCAACGAAGGGTCGTAGGCGCCGATTTGGAACCGGACGACGTTTCCTTCGTCCACGCGGAACGAACTTTCTACCTCATTCCGAAGCCCGTCGGCCACCTGGAACGTGACCGGACGCCCTTGGCGGATCGTTCCGGCTGGCGTTCCAATGAGCAGGTCTCCATTGCCATCCAATACTACCGAATCCGCGCCGTCGAAAACGAGCGCGATCTGCGACGGATCCGCGCGCGGGTCCGCCACGAAATCGTAACGGACGGAACCGTTTCCAAGCCCGTGCCAGACGACGTCGATGCCGTTGTAAACGCCGCTCATTCTGACGCGCGAGAAAGTCGGAATGTCCGTGATGTTGTCCTCAGAGCCGCCTTTCAAGTAATTCGTGCTGTGCCCAGTACCGACCTCGCCTGAATATCCCGAATCCGGATTCGCGCCGTCAAACTTCATCCGAAGCGCAAAGCGGGTCCCATCGTCGCATTTTGCGGCCGTCGTGCCGCAATCCGGCCGCATCACATAGACGGCTTCTTTGGGCGTCAGAAAGATGTTCGCACCCGCGCCCCTCGCGAAGTAACGGACCGGTGACGGAAGCTGTCCGCGGTTTTCCTCGAATTCGAGATTGGTGGAATCCGATTCCGCAAGACCGGCGACGGCGACAGGAACCGCGGCTCTCGGGACGTTAGGGAACAAGGTCGGCAAAAGAGTAAAGACGACGAGCGCGGCAAGCGCCGTTTTTATTGCGTTAACGAATTTTCTGAACATAAAACACTCCCCGATCAAATCGATCGGGCTCAGAATACTCGACACGACAACGGGTAGCGCCACCCACCTGGGTAGCGCCGGGAGGGTTTCAGCGGTGCTGATCGAAGGCGATCAGATAAGCCGTCCCTGCAGCGCCTTTGCGACCGCTTCGGACTTCGAATGGACCTGGAGTTTTTCGTAGATGTGACGCATATGGAACTTGATCGTGTTGTAACTGACGCCAAGTTCTTGAGCCGCAGTGGTGTAATTGTGGCCCTCGACCAGGAGTTTCAGCAGCCGGGTTTCGTGGGGTGTCAGATCGTAATCGACCTTCTCGGGCGGCCGGACCTCGCGGAAAAGCCGGATCACGCGCGCCGCGACCTCGGGCGACATCGGCGCTCCGCCCGAAACGGCCTCGCGGATGTTCTCGATTATCTTCGCCGGTGAGGTCCGCTTAAGCAGATAACCGCTGGCTCCGGCGCAAAGCGCATCGAAGATCCGTTCGTCGTCGTCGTAGACGGTCAGCATCAGAACCGTCAGGTCCGGAAATTCGTCCTTCAGGATGCGGACGCCTTCGATCCCGCTCATCCCGGGCAGACCGATGTCCGACAACAGCACGTCGGGAACATTCCCCTTGATTCGCGCGAGCGCTTCCTCCATCGACCGGTAGCCGCCCGAGCACGTGAAGCCGTCCGTGAAATTGATGAGCGTCACGAGGCCCTCGCGGATATTTCGCATATCCTCGACGATCGCGGTCCGAATTGTCTTTTTTCCGATCTCCATTGCCCGATTCCAGATTAGACCTCGGCCGAGACCGATTCGCCACCCGTTCGGGTGGCCGGTTCGATCGGGATCGTGAAGTCGATGCGCGTGCCTTCCGCGGAGAAGGCCAGCTCAAATTTGCCGTTCATCTCACGGGCGCGCTTGCGCATGCTCGGAATTCCGTTTCCGCCTTCGTCAACGGCCGCGACCTGTTCGCCGTTCCGACTCGATCCGCACCCGTCGTCATTGATCGTGACCCGCAACTCGTCGCCTTCGACACCGACCGTGACGTCGACGCGCCGCGCTCCCGAATGCCTGACGATGTTGTTGATCGCTTCCTTGAAGATCAGAAAGACCTCGCGCCGAATGTTCGAATTGACGATCAAAGAGTCGTCCGAGTGCGATGCGTGGAATTGCAGGACGATGTTGCGCGCGGTCAGGAGATCGGAGGCAAAACGGCGCATTCGCTGCGTCAGGTCCGAAAAATGGTCCTTGGTCGGATTTATCGACCAGACGATGTCGCTCATCGTTCCGACAAGTTCATTCGAAACGCTTGTGATTAGCCTCAACGGTTCGGAATCGCCGTTCTTCGATTGGGCCTGTGCGACCTCGGACAGGATCGCGATCTGCGTCAGCGACGCGCCGATGTCGTCGTGAAGATCGGTTGCGATCCGCGAACGCACTTGTTCGAGTTCCGCGAGCCGCTCTTCGCGCGAACGCAACAACTTCAGTTCCGCGTTCCGTGCCTCGCCGAGCGCTGAATTCAGCTCTCTCAGGCGCGCCAATCGATACCGGTAGATCCCGATCAGGACGAGCGCGACGGCGATCAGGATGAGCGTGACGAACCACCAGCGAGCCCAGATCGGCGGCAGTATCCGGAACGAGACGACGGCCGGGTTCTCGCTCGCGACGCCGTCGGAATTGACCACCCGAACGATGAATCGGTAGGAGCCGGGCGAAAGGTTTGCAAATGTCACGGACCTCTGTTCCGAAGGCTCGCTCCAGTCCGCGTCGGCTCCTTCGAGTTTGTACTGATAGCGAAGTATCTCGCCGGCGCGGAAGTCAAGGCCAAAAAAGTCGATCTGCAGATTGTTTTCGATATGCGACAGATCGCCGCGTTCGATGATCTGGGATCCGAGGCTCGAGATCGGCTGTTCGACGCCGGCTATCCGAAGACTTCCGACGAACGCGGCGGATGCCGTCCGCTCATCGTTCGGCTGCGGAACAAGCTTCGAAACGCCGGAGTAGGTTGCGAACCAAACATTTCCGTCGCGGTCGCGATGCGAATCGACGACGAAATCTGCCGCCAATCCGTCGTTCACCGAATAGTGTTTGATTTGCAGCGTGTCCGGCGAAAGACAGTCGACGCCGCTCGCGGTTCCCAGATAGATCTTGCCGAAATTGTCCTCGGTGATCGTTCGGATGTTGTTGCTTGAGAGGCCTTGGCGCGTGGTCATCACGTTGAAAACAGGCTCCTTCGCGCTCGGGTCGTCGATTCTGATCACACCGCTGACCGTCGACCCGACCCAAAGCCGGCCCTTTTGGTCGACCAACAGGTCAGAAAGAAGCGCCTCGGGAATCTTCTCGCCGGGCCGGAAGAACTCAAAACGCTCGCCGTCGAAGCGCGCGAGGCCGCCTTCGTAGAAGGTCATCCAGATGTTTCCGAACTTGTCTTCCGCAAATGCCGACGGAGATCGGCGCGGCGGCAGTCCTTCCGTTTCGGTAAAACTCACGAATCGATCCGCGCCCTTCTTGAGTCTCGCGACGCCGTGACCGAGATTGTTGAAGCCGCGCGTCGAAACCCAGATATCGCCGGCCGAGTCTTCCCAGATCTGGAACATTCCGTCCGACTTCAGGCCGTCCTTCGAGTTGTAGGTCCTCGTCGGCTTGCGCCCTTCGAGGTCCGAGAATTCGCGTATGCCGGAGAAGCGGTACAGGTTCCCGGTCGATAGAAACCAGAAGTCACCGGTTGAATCGACGAATACGAACCGCGATGTCCAGATGTGCGAGATGCCTTCGGGCAGGTTCGGGCGCACGGTCTCGAGCCGGTTTCCGGTGAGCCGGGAGATCCGGTCATCGGCATTGGCGAAATAAAGCGCGCGTTCCGGGCCTTCGCTGATCGCGCTGAACCTCGATGAGGCGGCGCCGTCCAGCTTGTCGAACGTGACCATTCCGTGTCTGTCGAGGCGGCTCAGCACCGAGTTCCCGCCGATCCATAGATTTCCGGCGGCATCCTCTTCCATGCGCGACATCGTTTCCGGCAGGCCCTGTTCGGACGTGCTCGCGACGAGGCGATTGTTCGAAACCTGAAAAAGGTGATCGCCCGCGGTTATCCACATCACGCCGTCCGAGGTTTGGAACAAGCGTCTGACGGAAGAGGTTTCCTTCGTGGCCATCTTCAGCAGAATCGTCTCGCCTCCGATCTTTGGCATCGGAACATCGTCGCCGGCCTTCAGTTCGACGGTCGAAGTCGGCTTCAGCGGCACGATTCTTATCGGCTCGGCCTGGTTCAACGTTTCGACCGGTTCGGGCTTGACCACGAAGATCTCGTCAAGGAAGGCGATCCAGATCCGACCGGACCGGTCGTCCTGCATAGCGACCGATCCGTTTCCGCCGTAAACCGGCTGGTCAAAAGTGTAGACGACCATCCGTCCATCGGGGAGTCTGCGGGCAATTCCCCAGCTCGTGAACAGCCAAAGGCAGCCGTCGGACGTCTCGAGGATCCGAAACGTGTTGAATGTCGTATCCGGCTTTTGCGGAATTCCCCAATCGACGACAACGAACTCACGCTTTCCCTCGTGGTCCGAAAGACGCATCAGCGATCCCGATGTCAGCCACAGGTCTCCGCGGCTGTCCTCTAGAAATCCGCCTCGGGCCCCGGTCACGAACTCGGCATTCACGCTTGTCGCGGTTTTACCCTCCACCAGGTTTTCGGTCGGATTGAAACGATAGGTTCCGCCCGTGGTCGAGATCCAGTAATCGCCATTTCGGGTTTCATAGATCGTCTCGATACCCGGCGACGTTCCGGCTTCTCCGATCTGGTAGTTGACGAATTTCGAGCCATCGAAACGAGAGAGCCCGTCACGCGTGCAGAACCACATAAAGCCCCGCGAGTCGCGATAGATCATATCGACGAACCCGCTCCCGAGGCCGTCGGCGGACGTGAACATCCTGACCGGCAGCCTTTCCGGCCTCGCTGACACGAAACCGAAGGCGATGAGGATCAGCGCCAGTAGTATTCTTTGTCGGTGTTGTTGTTTCGCGGACATCGGGCAGAAAACTGCTTCATTATTATGCCAAACGCGAAAAATTGGCAATCCGGACCGGAATCTGTTAAGTTTCGCAAAAATGCAGAAGAATGAACATCTCCCGAACTTTTTCAAGATCAGCGACGGGCTCTATCGCGGCGGCGAACCGACGCCGGAGGGCATCCGACGCCTCGCCGAGATCGGGATAAGAACGATCGTCAACCTCCGCGACACCCAGAGCGCGGTGCGGCGCGAGGAGGGCATCGCGCGAACGCACGGGCTGCGGTTCGTGAACCTGCGCCTCAGCAACTGGTTCGCGGCGACCGACGACGAGATCCACCGGATCGTCGATTTTCTGCGCGATCCCGAAAATCAACCGGTGTTCGTCCATTGCAAGCGCGGGGCCGACCGAACCGGGACCGTTATCGCGATCTACCGGATGCTCGTCGACGGCTGGTCGGACCGGGAAGCGAACCGCGAAGCGAAGCGGCACGGGATCGGCTGGTGGCAGGTATGGATGCGCGATCATATCAAGTCGTACTATCGGCGGAATATATTGAAAAATTAGAAAAGCTTAATCGGAGCCGAATGCGATTTCATAATGATCGGGCGGCAAACGCACCAAAGAAATCTCTTTGTCGTATTACAATCACGAAATTGCCGTTTTTTCGCGGTTGGAATGCAACCTATGGAAGGAGAAAAGGAGATCAACGTGTCTGAGAATGCAAAGGAATTCACGCTTCCGGCGGATGGAAGCGGTTACGGGGACGATGAACGTTCGTCTATCCTGACGCTGGAAGATCTTCTCGGCGTCCGTTCGCAAAAGGGCTTTCTCGCAAAGCTGAACGAAAAGGACATCGATACCAGAAAGATCGCGGGCCTGCTCAAATATGAGGAGGACCTTGAGAAACTTCAGATCGAACTCGTCAAGTTCCAGCGCTGGGTACAGGAGAAGAAGAAGCGGATCGCGATCATTTTCGAAGGGCGCGACGCGGCCGGCAAAGGCGGAACGATCCGCCGGTTCATGGAGCACCTGAACCCGCGGGCGATGCGCACGGTCGCGCTGCCGAAACCGTCCGAGGAAGAAACCGGACAATGGTACTTTCAGCGGTACGTCAAACAGTTGCCGAATCCTGGCGAGATAGTTTTTTTCGACCGCTCGTGGTACAACCGCGCGGTCGTCGAGCCGGTGATGAGCTTTTGCACGAACGAGCAATATGACCAGTTCATCCGTCAGGTTCCCGAATTCGAGCATATGCTTTACGAGGACGGGATAACCGTCATCAAGTTCTGGTTCTCGATCTCGAAGGACGAACAGCAGCGGCGGTTCGATTCGCGTAAGATCAATCCCTTGAAGCAATGGAAACTGAGCCCGATCGACGCCCGGGCGCAGGAAATGTGGGACAAGTACACGCATTTCAAGGAACTGATGTTCAGCAAGACCCACACGTCGTTCAGCCCTTGGGTCATCGTCAAAGCGAACAACAAGCGCAAGGCGCGGCTCGAGAGCATGAGGTACGTGCTTTCGATGTGCGAATACGACGGGAAGCACGATACGGGCATCACGCTGGTCCCGGATCCGAACATCATCATGAGATTTCACCGGTCGGCGATCAATCTTGATTAGAAGAAGCAATTGAGAATTGAGAATTGATAATGGAAAATACGCGATTCGCTGAGAACTATCTGGAAGACTCGTTGAGTTCGTTCCGAAATTACAAGAAGCTTGCCGAGCGCGCGATGGGACAGGTCACCGACGAGGAATTCTTCGCGCGGATCGATGAGGAATCAAACTCCATCGCGCATATCGTCAAGCATATCGCGGGCAACCAGCGATCGCGCTGGCGGGAATTCCTGACGACCGACGGGGAGAAGGCCGACCGCGATCGGGATACAGAATTCGAGATCATCGGAGACACGCGGACTTCGCTTATGGATTTCTGGGAATCGGGATGGTCGATGCTGTTCGCAGCTCTCGAGAGCCTGGATCCGGGCGATTTCAGCCGGACGGTGAAAATCCGCGGCGAACCGCACACGATCATCGAGGCGGTCAATCGCCAACTCACGCATTACGCCTATCATATCGGCCAGATCACGTTTTTGGCGAAGCATTTTAGGGCATCGGAGTGGAAGACGCTGAGCGTGCCGAGAGGTAGGTCCGACGCATTCAACGAATACCTCGCCGAGCTTCAGAGACAGGGAATCGAAAAAGCGAACCGCTTCGACGTCTTTCCGAAATAGGATTCCGGGCCGCCGATTCGACAGCGTCTCAAATTCAGAATTCGAATTGTGTTAATCTGATTGCTGTCACTATGAAGGGAATCTCCATCCTGGGTTCGACAGGGTCAATCGGTTGTAACGCGCTAAGGGTTGTCGAGCATCTTTCGGATCGGTTCCGCGTCGTCGCACTCGGCGCCGGCGGGAACGTGTCCGAGCTTGCGGGTCAGATCGCCAGGTTTCGGCCCGGGTTGGTCGCTGTCCGTGATGAGAATGCCGCCATCGAATTGCGTTCGCTCCTCGGCGCCTATCGGCCCCAGATAGTCGTCGGCGAGGCCGGGCTCGTCGCCGTCGCGACGCATCCTGAAGCGGAAACCGTTGTTTCGGCGACCGTCGGAGCGGTTGGGTTCGTTCCGACGCTGCGCGCCATCGAGGCCGGGAAACGGATCGCGCTCGCAAACAAGGAAACGCTCGTAATGGCCGGCGAACTGATGACCGCCGCCGCCGCCCGATCCGGGGCCGAGATCCTGCCCGTCGATTCCGAGCACAATGCGATCCACCAATGCCTTCGGGGCGAACGCGCCGACGAGGTGAAAAGGCTCATCCTGACCGCGTCCGGCGGTCCGTTCCGCACCAGATCCGAGGCCGAGATCGCGAGCGCGACGGTCGAACAGGCGCTCGATCACCCTAACTGGAAGATGGGCGCGAAGATCACCATCGATTCGGCGACTCTGATGAACAAAGGCCTCGAAGTGATCGAAGCCAAATGGCTATTCGGTTTCGACGCCGATCGAATTTCGGTCATCGTTCATCCTCAGTCGGTCATTCATTCGATGGTCGAGATGGTCGATGGTTCGATCATCGCGCAGCTTGGCGTGACCGATATGAAGCACGCGATCCAATATGCGCTGACCTTCCCCGATCGACTTGAGAACTGTCTTGAGCCGCTCGATCTCACGCGTGCGTCGCAACTCACTTTCGAGGAACCCGACATTGAGCGTTTTCCGTGCCTCGCACTCGCCTACCGCGCGCTCTGCGTCGGCGGTACGATGCCGGCCGTGCTCAATGCCGTGAACGAGGTCGCGGTGTCCGAATTTCTGGCCGGCCGGATCGGCCTCAATGACATACCCGCGATCATCGGGTCGGTGATGGACGACCATTCGCCCGAGCCTGCGTCCCGACTTGAGACGATCGTCTCCGCCGACTCCTGGGCGCGCGCTCACGCCGCCGCGAAACTCCAACAGACTGCAACCGCTTGAATACCGTTTGCGTATCATTGCATCGGCGTTCTATTCTTAATGTTTGCAACTTGAAAATAATTTCAAGATTCTAAATCGGTTTGAGATCAAGTAAGGGAATTTAACCAATGCCGGATTTTCTGATAGTCGTTCTCGCGGTCATTTTCGTTCTCGGAATCGCGATCAACATACACGAGTTTGGACATTTCATCGTCGCCAAGATCTTTGGAATGCGCGTCGAAGCGTATTCGTTCTTCGGTCTCGGGCCGCGCATCTGGGGCTTCAAGATCGGGCATACGGACTACCGGATCTCGGCCATTCCGCTCGGCGCGTACGTCAAGCTCTACGGTGACGAAGCGACCGCATCGCTCGAGGGCGGTTCGTCGGACGGCGAAAAGGTTCCCGAGAACGAATTGTACGAACTTCGTCCGCGTTGGCAAAAGTTCTTTGTGATGCTCGGCGGGCCGTTTATGAACATCGTTCTTGCGCTCGCGATCCCGTTCGGCGCGGCGTTGATCTACGGCATCCCGGCGATGCCCGCCCCGGTGGTCGGCGTCGTCAAGGCGGGCGGCGCGGCGGAAAAAGCCGGGATCAAGCCCGGCGACCGTATCGTCAGTTTTGACGGGATCGAGAACCCGACCTTTGACCGCATCAGAAAGGACGCGGCGATCCTTGCCGACAAGCAGGTCGCGATCGTGATCGAACGCGATGCGAAACGCGTCCCGCTGACGATCGTTCCGTCGAGAGTGGTGCAGAACGGCAATGGGATCGGGGAACTCGATTTCGATCCGGACATCGGCGCCGAGCCGGTCGTGATCGAGCGCGTGGTCGACGATTTTCCGGCGGCGCAATCGGGCCTTCAGAAAGGCGATATGATCACCGCCGTGAACGGCAAGCTTGTCCGGAACCGTATGGATGTCCGCAACGCGATCGGTGAAGCGAAGGACCGGCCCGTCACGCTTTCGATCACGCGCGGCAACGAGCGAAAAGAGATCACGACGACGGCGCGTCAGGTCGGCGAGGGCGCGTGGCAGATCGGCATCGCGTTCGGGAATATGGTCGAAACGGCGCGCGATCCGGCGTCGCTCTCCGCGGCGGCCGGCTTTGCGGTAAATTCGAACCTCGATATCCTGCGACTGACCGGACGCGTGTTCGGGCAGCTGTTCGCAGGCGAAAGATCGGTCAAGGATGCGGGGCTTGCCGGTCCGGTCGGGATCGTCCAGATCATCGCGCAGGTCGTCCGCGAGGCCGGGATCGCCGGACTTTTCTCGATCCTTGCGGTCATCAGCCTGAACCTCGGCGTATTCAATCTGCTGCCGATTCCGCTTCTCGACGGCGGCCAGATAATGGTCCTGGGCATCGAGAAGGTGATGTCCTGGTTCGGCAAGACGATGTCGATGGCGTTCCGCGAGAAGATACAGCTTGCCGGGCTCGCGATCATCGTGTTGTTGATGGTCTTTACGCTGTTTCTCGATATCTCGAGGTTCTTCTAGGAATATGCGCAAATCGAGATCGGTACACGTTCGGGGGATTCAGATCGGCGGCGGCGCGCCGGTCTCGGTCCAGTCGATGACGAAGACCGACACGACGGATGTCGCCGGAACGCTGAAGCAGATCGAAGAAATGAAGGCGGCCGGGTGCGAGATCGTCCGCATCGCGGTTCCTGACGATGATGCGGCGAAGGCCCTGGTAGATATCCGTAAGGGCACGGATATGCCGATCGTCGCCGACATCCATTTTCATTACAAGCTCGCGCTCAAGGCGCTCGACGCCGGCATCGACAAACTCCGCATCAATCCCGGAAACATCGGCTCGATCGACCGCGTGCGCGAGGTCGTGCGCGCGACCGAGGCGCGGAAGATCCCGATCAGAATCGGCGTCAACGGCGGTTCGCTCGAGAAGGACCTGCTTCAGAAATACGGAACGGCGACGCCGGAAGCGATGGTCGAATCAGGGATGCGCCACGTGCGGATCCTTGAAGACCTGGGGTTTTCGGACATCGTCATCAGCCTTAAGGCGTCGGACGTCAACCGGATGGTCGCGGCGTACCGGCTGATGGCGGAAAAGGTCGATTATCCGCTGCATCTCGGCGTCACCGAAGCCGGCACTCCGTTCGGCGGAACGATCAAATCGGCAATGGGCCTCGGGATTTTGCTGCACGACGGTATCGGCGATACGATCCGCGTGTCGCTCGCGGCCGAACCGCACGAGGAGGTCCGTGTCGGTTGGGAGATCTTGAAATCGCTCGAACTAAGGGAGCGCGGCGTGACGGTCGTCGCGTGCCCGACCTGCGGCCGGCTCGACGTCGATAATTTCGTCGAGATCGTGACCGAGGTCGAACGCCGGCTCGCGCATATCGAGGAACCGCTCCATCTTTCGATCATGGGATGCGCCGTCAACGGCCCCGGAGAGGCGCACGATTCACAACTCGGCATCACTTTTGGCCGTCAGGTCGGAATGATCTTCAAGAACGGCGTCCCGATGCGAAAGGTCGCCGGAGTCGACATTGTCGAGGAATTCATCAAAGAGGTCGAACTGCTGCGTTCCGAAGGCCCGAACGTCCCGTCCCTGAACCGAAAGGTCGTCAACGAGATCATCGGCGAGTAAAGCGGTAGTGCAGAGTGCAAAGTGCAGAGTGCAAAGTGCAGAGTGCAAAGTGCATAGTTCGGACGATTAGTTAGAACCTCTTGTTTGGGATTTGCATTTCGTCCGCAAGCAACATGCTCGGATTTGCACTTTGCACTTTGCACTTTGCACTCTGCACTTTGCACTGCGCTATGCATTTCGCACTGCTCTACGGGTACAAAAACCTGAACGGTTCGAAGGGTAGATTTCTGATCACCATAAAGAGCAGGGCGACGGCCAAAATCAGGTATCCGAACCAGGAAGGGAAGCGTTCGAGGTTCAAGCCACGGCCGCGGACGGCGGTCAGGATCAGCGAAACGTAAAGGATGATCAGCAGGATCGCGTAGATCGGGATCATCGCGTTGTAGTCGAGCGCCCTGACGAAATCGCCGTGGAAGAGCGCGTGAAAGCCCCGTGTAAGTCCGCAGCCCGGACACGCGATGCCGGTGAGGTTCAGCAACGGACAGATCGGGAAAAAGTTCGAGTGTTCCGGGTCGAAACCGATGACGAGGACGGTCCCGAACGTCATCCCGGCGGCGAAAATGCCGGAAAATACGCGTTCAAATGCGGAAGAAGGTTTTTTGCGAACGGCGGCTTCCATAGCTTATCTGATGTCGAAGATCCGCAATTCCCGGAGAAGATCGTCTAAGTCTTGAAAATAACTGTCGTACTTCTTGCCGCGGACACGGAAATAGAATTCCCGAAGCCTTCCGAATGTCTCCGGAGGCAACAACTTCGGCGGTCGATCGACGAACGGCTCGAGCAAATCCGCGATCGTCCCCCTGTTCCCCGGATAGTCGGCGACGGAGAGCGTCACGAACGCTTCGCCAAGCCGGAAAAGCTCCATCGCGTCGGGATCGGATTCCAGCCTCTCCCGAAGCAGTTGCCGCAATTCAAGCGTCAATCCGCCGGCATCACGCGCGAATTTCGGAACATCGTCCACGCGGAGCTCGGCCGACATCTTTTGGTCGCGCTTTTCAAAGACGACCATCAGCGCAGGAACGCGGCGAAACGCCGACTGCGCCTCGATAAGGAGGGCGGCGATCTCGTTCTCGCGGACCCAATCTTCCGCAAATGCCTTGCGCATTACTGCCGGACGCATCCGTGAAACCGCGTAAAGATCGAAACTGACCGTGAACCAGTTCGGTTTTTTGACTCTGAACTCGTACTGAAGGAATCCAGGAACCTCGGCGCCCGGCGGAAGAAATCGTGAATTTGTCGCGGCATACTCGCACGTTTCATACAGCGGCGGCGGGCCGCTCACGGCTTTTGCCGACGAAACTGTCCCGTCCGGCGCAATGACAATGTCGACGCGAACCAAGCCCTCGACAGCGGCATCGCGAGCTTCTTCGACGAATTCCGGCCGACGAAGAACGATCGCCCGGGCCGGGACTATCCTTCCTTTGACCTCGCCGACGACGAAAAACGGCGAATAATCCGGGCCGAGGAGGTCGGGAACGAACTGCGGCTGAGGCTTGATGCTCGGTTGAGCGGCGACGGCAACTGCGAGGAACGCGATCAACGTGACTATCTTCATCTTGCCCCCAACCCGACAGTCATTCCCAGATAGAGCGCGTCCGCGCTGATCTTTCGGTTCAGGTTCAGCACCTGGCGCTCGCGCAACAGATCGATCTCGCCGATCCAGGCCGCCAGCCGGGGCGCGTCGATTTTGTCGGCAAGTCCCGCAAGCTTCGGCCGAATATCGGAATTGACCGGGTCGCCGCCGAGACGGATCGTCCAGGCATCTCTGACGAGGGCCTGAAGAAGATCGAGCCGGTCGTTGAACTCGTCCTTGAATTTCGCGTCGCTAAGGGTTTCCGCCGCATTCAGAAGCCCGACAAGATCGGGCCGGCCTCGGCCGACGACGCTTTCGATGACGAACATCATCGCGTCGCGCTGCTCACGGAACTTCGCGAGATCGAACGACAACGCCCGTCCGACACTCCCGTTTGCGAGTTTCGCGATCAATCCGGCGTCGGCCGGCGCCAGACTTCGCTCGCGCGCGATGAAATCGGCGACCTCACCCGACGGGACGGGAGCGAACCGGAGCGTCTGGCACCGTGAACGGATCGTCTGCAGCAGCGAATCGGGCCGCGAGGTAACGAGAATTATGTAAGACGTCGCGGGAGGTTCCTCGAGCGTCTTGAGCAACGCGTTCGAGGCTGCGGCGTTCATCTTGTCGGCGTGATCGATAATGAAGAACCGCGCTTCGGCTTCATACGGCCGGTAGTTCGCCTCGCGTTCGAGGTCGCGCACCGATTCGACGAGAACGCTGTTCTTGTAAGGGACTGCGATTCCGACGTCCGTGTGCTCGCTGAGAAAGATCCTCTCCCATTCCTTCTTTTTCGAGTCCGGGCCGGGAAATTCGATCCGGTCGCATCGGATACAGGACGAACACTCGCCGCAGCCTTCACCGTGGATCCGGCGTGCGCAGACGAACGCGCGCGCCAGTTCGAAGGCAAATTGGCGCTTGCCGACGCCTTCCGGGCCGGCAAGAAGCAACGACCGCGGGACGCGACCGTTCGCGATCATCCGCCGAAGGATGGTCTTTATCTCATCGTTGCCGAGAATCCGTGAAAACATCGTTGAAATCCGCGGCCCGCACTTTCATTTCAGAAACCGGGCGATCACTTCCGTCACCTTCTGATGAACCTCGTCGATCGATCCCGACGCGTCGATGACCTTGAACCGTTTCGGTTCGCGCTCGGCGATCTTCAAATAGGCGGCCCTGACGCGCGAGTAGAACTCCGAATCCTCCCGGTCCATTCGGTTTCGTTTCGTTTCCTCGTCGGTCCTGGAAGTTGTCCGCACGATCGCCTTCTCGATCGGAACGTCGAAATACATCGTCAGGTCGGGCTTGAGGCCGTCGGTCGCAAGCCTGATGATCTGGGTGACGATCTTCTGGTCAAATCCGCGACCTGCGCCCTGATATGCGACCGTCGCGTCGGCATATCGGTCAGAGATCACGATCTTGCCCGTCTCGAGCGCCGGTTTGATCAGGAAGTTCACGTGTTGGGCGCGGTCGGCCGCGAACAAAAGGAGCTCCGCCATCGGGTGCACGGTTTCTTCGGTTTCGAGAAACGCTTCGCGGAGGCGCCGTCCGAGCGGAGTTCCGCCGGGCTGAAGCGTCGTCAGCACATCGAAACCGCGCATCCGCAGATCGCCCGCGAGCAGTCTCAGCTGCGTCGATTTGCCGCTGCCGTCGATGCCTTCGAAAGTAATGAATTTTCCGCGCAAAACTATTCGGAATCGGGCCGACGACGTTCCGGCGAGATCGTTGAGATCGCGTGTTTGAAGATCAGAAATTCCTGTCCACCGGCATCCAGCAGAACCGAGAACTTGTCGAAACTCTTGATCCGTCCGGCAAGTGTGGCACCGCTCAGAAGGTGGATCTGAACCGGAACCTTGTCACGCCGCGCCGAGTTCAAAAAAGCATCCTGAATGTTCTGCGCCGTTGATCTTTCCATAAGATTGGTCTTCAGCCGAATTGGTATAAGACGAACAGTTTGGATTATAGCAGATTTGACCTTCCTGACAAGCAATTTTCGACGGCGGTCATTTCGCCAAGTCTAACAATTGCCGAATGATGCGCGGATCATCGCCAAAACCCTCAAGCCATTTCGCCCCGGGTTCCTTGCGGAACCACGTGAGTTGCCGCTTGGCGTAGTTCCGGACGTCCTGTTGAGTCTTCTCGATGGCGCTCCGCAGATCGCGCTCGCCGCGCAGATACTCGCAGACGCGGCGATATCCGTGAGCGCCGAGTGCATTAGTCCCGTCCGGAATCCCGTTTGCGCGCAGCCTTGCCACCTCGTCGACGAGGCCGCGTTCGAAATGGAGGACGGCGCGCGCGTTGATCCGCGCGTAAAGTTCTTCGCGCGGCGGGTTGAGGACGAAGGTCTCGATCCGCGCGGCGAACTCCGGAGGGTCAACACGATTCGGCTGAGCCTCAGAGATCCGCTGCCCGGTCTGGTAGAGGACCTCAAGCGCGCGCATCACGCGCACGTAATCGCGCGGAAAAAGCCGTTCGGCCGTGACCGGATCGACGTCGGCGAGCATCGCGTGCAGATATTCCGCGCCTTCTTGATCTTTCAAGGCGCGGAGACGTTCCCGCACCGCGGGATCGGTCTTCGGGCTCTCGAACAACGGCTGGCGAAGGGTGCGCAGATAGAAGCCGGTTCCGCCGACGAGGACCGGCACATTGCCGCGCGACTCGATCTCGACGATCTTCTCGCCTGCGTCCCGCGCCCAATCGGCCGCGGTGTAGTTGACAGTCGGCGGAACGTAATCGATCAGATGATGCGGCACTCCGCGCTTTTCCTCATCGGAAGGCTTGGCGGTCGCTATCTCGATCTCCTGATAGATCTGGACCGAATCGCAGTTGATCACCTCGCCGTTGCCGAGAGCGAGCGCGAGTTCGACGCCCAAGGCAGTCTTGCCCGACGCCGTCGGCCCGACGATCGAAAAGATTCTCGGCGAACGATCCACCGTTCAATTCTGCGACATCAACCGGAGAGAGCGCAAAGCGCGAAGCAGTGCGGAGCGTGAAGTAGTGCAAAGTGCATAGTGCGAAGTGCATAGTTCGCGGTGCTAGTTTGTTTGGTGCTTGCAGTGTACGTCATCGCCTTAACCACTCAGCATTTTGCACTATGCACTATGCACTCTGCACTGCCTTCCCTCGTGTAACTTTCCGCACCGTTTTGCGGGAAAATCCGCGAACGGGCGCGGAATTGTCGGAGCGAATGCGGGTTTTGCGCTAGGCATAAGTCTTGCTTGACGTGAGGTAAACCGGGCGCCGCGCCCACATCGCGGTGTCGTGCGGGCAATCAAGCCGGAGGTTGAAAATGGTTAGATTGAGAGAGTATCTGGACGCCGACCGTCAAGGACCGATAAACCCGTCGGTTTTCAAGACCGACGAGAACAAGAACCGCGTATATTGCGGTATGTGCGGCGGTATCTTTTTCGTCGATGACGGGCTTTACGAGGCCATCATCCGGGCGATAAAAGAGACCACCGAAAGCCCTTTCCTCTGCACCGAATGCCAGCAGGAAGTCGACGGACTGGCGTACCGTACGTAAACGAAATGATAAACGCAACGATCAACGGAAAGCGCTACGGGTTCGAATCGAAGATGTCGATCCTCAAGGCGCTCAGATCGGTCGGACTCGACGTCCCGACGCTTTGCCACGACGACCGGCTCAAAGACGTCGGCGCCTGCCGGTTGTGCCTTGTCCGCGTCGCCGGGGCGAACCAGGCGATCGTCTCCTGCGAGAACGATATTTTCGACGGGATCGAGATCGAAACGCACACGCCCGATGTCGAGGAATCGCGCGAGATG
This sequence comes from uncultured Blastocatellaceae bacterium, assembly GCA_964487505.1. Classification (GTDB taxonomy): domain Bacteria; phylum Acidobacteriota; class Blastocatellia; order Pyrinomonadales; family Pyrinomonadaceae; genus JAFDVJ01. Next base: position 37,313 of record CAZARD010000008.1, read on the forward strand.
AGCCTGCGGATGCTGGCGCGGCGGTACCCGCTCAAGGCGTACAAGGAATTTCCCGACAAGCCGTTCCACCGGCTTGCCCGGGACTACGGGCTCACCGACGCGGATTTCCGAACGGATCTCAACGGCGACCTCGTCGACGACTCCCATCCCTATATCCGAGTCGATATGACGCGCTGCGTCGACTGTTATCGTTGCGTCCGGATCTGCGACGAGGTCCAGGGCCAGTATGTCTGGCAAGTTTATGATCGCGGAAGAAAGACGCGGATCACGCCGAATTCGGGGACGACCCTCCGCGAAAGCACCTGCGTCAGCTGCGGGGCGTGCGTCGACACCTGCCCGACCGGCGCGCTTGAAGACAAATCGGTGCTCGAGCACGGCGTTCCGACCGATTGGACGAAATCGGTCTGCCCGTATTGCGGTACCGGTTGCGAGATCAATGTCGGTCGCCGGGGCGACCGTATCGTCCAGATCAAACCCGTCCAGGATTCGCCGGTAAACCACGGCCATCTGTGCGTCAAAGGCGCATACGCGTTCGATTTCGTATATGCCGAAGATCGCGCGACCGAACCGATGATCCGAGAGAAAGGCGGCGAATGGAAAAAGGTCTCGTGGGAAGAGGCGATCGGGTTCACGGTCGCGAAACTCAAGGAGATCGTCGAACGCGACGGGGCCGACGCGGCAGCCGTGCTCGGGTCGGCGCGGGCGACCAACGAAGAGAACTATCTCGCTCAGAAGTTCGCTCGGGTCTGTCTCGAGACGAACAATGTCGACAACTGCGCCCGCGTCTGCCACACGCCGTCGGCCGCGGCGCTGAAGATGATGCTTGGTGCGGGCGCGGCGACGAATTCGTTCCGCGACATCGAGTTCGCCGAGACGATAATGATCTGCGGCGCGAATCCGACCGAGAATCATCCGGTCCTCGGTTCGCGCATCAAGCAGGCCGTTCGCCAGAACGGCGCGAACCTGATCGTCATCGATCCGCGAAAGATCGAATTGACGCGGTTCGCGAAACTCCATCTGCAGCTCCGGCCAGGGACGAACATCGCGATGCTTAACGGCCTCGCGAACGTGATCATCGAGGAAGGACTGGTCGATCGGGAGTTTATCGGGAAACGGGTCACCGACTTCGAAAAGTTCGCCGAGTTCGTGCGCGACTTCACGCCCGAGCGAGTTTCGGGGATCTGCGAGGTCCCGGCTGACCTGATCCGGCGCGCGGCGCGCCTGTACGCGACCGCGAAGCCCGCGATGTGCGTCCACGGGCTCGGCACGACCGAGCACACGCAGGGAACCGAGGGCGTGATGGGACTCATCAATCTCGCGTTGCTGACCGGCAATCTCGGCAAGCGCGGCACCGGCGTCAACCCGCTCCGCGGCCAGAACAACGTCCAGGGCGCGGCTCATATGGGCTGTGATCCCGGGATTCTCACCGGTTCGATCGCCGTCGAGGATGGCCGCGCGCATTTTGAGAGCGTTTGGAAGACCGAGATCCCGACCCGGAAGGGGCTTAGCCAGCTTCAGATGATGGACGCCGCGCGCGCCTCGAAGTTGAAGGCGCTTTGGGTCATCGGTTACGACGTATTTTTGAGCAACGCGAACGCAGCGGAGACCTTCGCGGCGTTTGACAATATGGAACTCGTGATCGTGCAGGATATGTTCCTTAACGAGACGGCGCGAGAATTCGGGACGGTCTTCTTCCCGGCGGCGTCGAGTTTCGAGAAGGACGGCACGTTTATGAACGGCGAACGCCGCGTGTCGCGCGTCCGAAAGGTCGTCGACGAGATCGGCAATTCGCGCAGCGACTGGGAGATCATCTGCGATGTCGCGCGCGCTTTCGGCAAGGGAGAGCATTTCGATTTCGAATCGCCGGAAGAGATCTGGAACGAGATCCGCGCCGTCTGGCCCGGGAGTTTCGGGATCACGTACGATCGGATAAACGATCACGGTCTGCAATGGAACTGTCCCGACACGGACCATCCGGGCACCGAGGTGTTGCACGGCGAGACGTTCGGGGCCGGCGTCCAGACATCGCTCCGCCGGCTCAAGTTCATTCCGACGAAAGAGGTCGTTTCCGACGAGTTTCCGCTACTTCTCAGCACCGGCCGCACGCTCTATCAGTTCAATGCCGGCACGATGACGCTGCGGACGAAGAACAAGATCCTGCGGCCCTCCGATCTGCTCTACATCGCCCCGGTCGACGCCGAGGCGCTCGGCATTGCCGACGGCGAAACGGTCCGGATCAGCAGTCGCTACGGATCGGCCCGGCTGCCAGTGAAGATCAATCCGGTCGTGCGGAACGGCGAACTGTTCGCGACGTTCCATAATCCCGAGGTCCTGCTGAACCGCATCACGAGTTCGAACCGTGACCGGTTCGTGCACACCCCGGAATTCAAGGTGACGGCGGTCAGGGTCGAAAAGATCGACGGCAATTGAGACCGTCCGGTCGGGCCGGTTCCGATCGGCCGATCTGATTGAAAAGCTAATCGACGGAATCGCGGCGCGGTTCGATCGACCGAACTGCGCCGGACCGAGATTCCGAAGTTGGGAGGTTCGGTTATGTTTGCGCAACGGGAACACGAAAGCACTCTGTTGTTTACCGAACGTTGGGCGGCGCGCCTGGCGAGCGTCGTTTGTCTTGCGATCATCTTCCTGTTCTTCGCGGGCGAAGGCTTTGATTTCGGCGCCGTCCGCGCAGTCGAATACGTGGGGCTTGCGTTTTTCCCGCTCGGCGTGATGATCGGGCTGGTGCTTGCTTGGCGCGAGGAACTGATCGGCGGGACGGTCGCGATCGTCTCGATCGCGGCGTTCTACCTGATCTATGGAATGATCCTGAGCGGTCGGCTTTGGCAGGGCTGGGCGTTTCTGCCGTTCCTGGTCCCGGGCTTTCTGTTCGTGATCTATGGTCTTCAGACGCGCATCGCGCGCGCGGTCGGCGGCGACGGGAAATCCTGACGAATTGGGGGGATCTATGAAGGTCAAGAATCTCAAAAGGGACGAATGCTACGATGTGCTTCGGAAGGCCCGACTCGGACGCCTCGCGTGCGCGCTCGACGGCCAGCCGTACATCGTGCCGGTCAGTTTTGCGTACGACGACGGGGAATTCATCTATTCATTCGCGACCGTCGGCCAGAAGATCGATTGGATGCGAAGGAACCCCAAGGTCTGCATCGAGGTCGAGGACATCGTCGACAAGCAGAATTGGACGACGCTGGTGATCTTCGGCCGATATGAGGAACTCGTCGATGACCCCGAATTCGAGGACGAGCGTACACACGCCCGCGATCTGCTTGCAAAGTCGGCGACCTGGTGGCAGCCTGCGTATTTCGTCGGTGCCGAACGAAAGGATATCGAAGAGGTTCCTGTCTTCTATCGGATCCGGGTCGAGAGGATAACCGGCCATCATTCGTTCAATGAACATATCGACGCGATGATTCCTCCCGGAGAGCCGGGGGCTCTGAAGAAGAAGCGGATTCGGGGACTTTGGTGAAATGGCTAAGACCGTCAGATGCGCGAAGTGCGGGGCCGTCAATCGGACCGTGGCTCGATCGGGGAAGATCGCCGTTTGCGGACGGTGCGGCGAGCGGCTCGGCGAGGCCAAGCCGCTCGAGGTCACGGACTCGAATTTCGCGTCGGTAGTCGAGGCGGCGGACCGTCCGGTCATCGTCGATTTCTGGGCCGGCTGGTGCGGGCCTTGCCTGAAGATCGCGCCGACGATCGAGTCGCTCGCGGCGGAGCTCGCCGGGCGTGCGGTCGTCGGAAAGCTCAATGTCGATCAGAATCCCCGTGTCGCTTCGCAGTTCCGCGTCCAGAGCATCCCGACGCTGATAATTTTCAAGCACGGACTCGAATTCGATCGTCTGATCGGCGTTCAGACGCGGGAAGCGATATTGCGCCGGCTCGAACTCGCCTTCTGATTCGCGGAAAAATCCGCACAAGCAAACGCAAAAAAACTCAAATCCGCTGCGGCGGTCGCCGAAAGTCCTTATTCTGTCGTGTTTCGGCATCGGCACGTCCTTTGCGAGGGAAAGGTTGAATGATTCCGAACATTCGGAGGTTGTGATGACGTTTGATATACCCAGAGAGAAATGGACGGAATTCCTGAACGATTTCAGCAAGCGGCGTTACGGTTGGGAAACGAAGGTCGAGGTTGTTTCCGAGTCTCTGGGCGACCAGATCCTATCGAAGGGCCTGCCGTTGATCGGCGTCGCGTGCGACGCGCATCACGGGACGACGGCGATCGAGATCCTGACCGGCGAGACCCTTGAGCATCAGACGCATACCATCGCCGATCCGACAACGGTCGCGTATCTGGACGACCCCGGCGGATATCGCGGAATACTCGAGATCGAGGAAGCGGACGGGACAAAGACGCTCGTCGCACTGATCGATCCGATGCCGGTGCATATCGGCTACGCCGCGTACAAGATCGTTGCGGCTTCCTGAACGGAAGTTCGCAAACGGAGGTGAATATGAAGATCCTCGTTGCAACGGACGGTTCCGATTACAGCCGTCAGGCAATCGAAAAATGCACGTATTTCGTCGCGCCGGAAGGCAAGACCGAGATCATGATCATTTCGGCGGCCGAGAACGTGACGCCGATCGCGGCCGAGCCGTTCGGCGTTTCGAACCAATACTACGCCGAGGTCGCGGCCGATCTGAGAAAGCAGGCGGCCAACGCGGTCACGGATGCCGAGAAGATCATCGGCGAGAAATGCGCCGGACGCGATTTCACGGTCACGACCGAAGTCTATCAGGGCAACGTGAAAGAGGAGATCGTCGAGGCGGCGAAGCGTTTCGGCGCGGATCTGATCGTCGTCGGTTCGCACGGCTATGGATTTCTGAGCCGAATGCTGCTCGGATCGGTCTCGGATTTCGTGATCCATCACGCGCCGTGCTCGGTCCTGATCGTGCGGAAGTAAGATCGGGTCCGACGGGCTCGGGCGAATGGGCGACGTCGGTCGTTGGCTTCTTGGCCGCGCGTTCAAAATGTCGGGCTCCCGGCGGTTCCCGGTCCCCGATCGGAGGCGTTGAAAACACGATCGACTGCGGACGGAATTGCCAGATCGCGGATACGGCGTTTTGCGCGGATGGATTTGAATTTGCGAATCCGCGTGATCGACGTCGTCCGTGGTCAAGAACCGTATAGATCGAGTGGCTTTTTCGCGTGTTCAAACTCTCTCCGGTTGCGATTGCCAAAACCGCAAATCGCAGATTCCAAATCGCAAGTCCCAGATCGGCGCCTCACGCGGTCGGTTTTGTTCCGTCGGCGTTCTGCCGTCGTGACATCTTGTCTCTCACGGGAAACTACGCTATCTTTACAAACGAATTTACCCCGCAATTATCAGACTGCTTTCAGAGGCTAGAGGTTTGGCTCACGGTTCAGCGAAGAAAGATGTCACGCCTGAGAAGTTTGAGGCATTTTTGCGTTGGCTCGATCCTGACCGCGATCGCGCCGGCGAGGCGTACGAGCGACTGCGCTTTCGCCTGATAACCTTTTTCACCGGCCGGAAATGCAACGATCCGGATCATCTGGCGGACGAGACTATCAACCGCGTTTGCCTCAAGTTCGAATCGGAAGTTGTTGAAAACAAACTCGCTTATGTATATGGCTTTGCACGCAACGTGTTTCTTGAACATATCCGCCGTCGCAAAGATCACGTCAGCATCGACGACGTTGAACTCGCCGCCGCCCGTGAAAAAACCGCCGATCCTTCGCACGCGTGTCTCGACAGATGCCTCGCCGAACTGCCGAAAGAGAGCCGGACTCTGGTCCTCGATTATTTTTCCGAAGCGAAGCGCGCGAAAATCGATCTCCACAGACAGCTTGCGGACCGATTCGCGAGTTCTCAGACTGCGCTGCGGATGCGGATCGTCCGCATCAAACAGAAGCTCAGACTCTGTCTGGACGAATGCGCGGCGGCCTAGGATGTTATCTTTCGCCGTTGAACGGCACTTGTGAATGTGATGAACGAATCGCTCATAAGCGAAATCGCCATCCGCGAATACCTGCTTGGCCGGGTCGCGGACGAGCGCGAGCTTGAGCAATTTGAGGAGCTTTTGTTCGGTGACGACGAGTTTTGTTCGCTGGCCGTGATCGCCGAGGACGCTCTGATCAACGACTTCGTGCTCGGGCGGCTGAACGAGCGTGACCGCGCCGATTTCGTCAAGACTCTCGATCTCGATGCAGACCGGCGGTCAAAGGTCGCGGTCACACGCGAAATCGCGGCCCGCGCGCCCGAACCTGCGAGCGAACATTCTTTCTGGGATTCAATCCGCGCGTTTCTGGCGCGGCCAGTGACGATCGCATCGTTCGCCGTTCTCATCATCGCGGCGGTCGGGCTGCTGATCGTTTTTCGCGGCGGAAAACCCGACGAACTCGCGGATCTGAGATCGGTCTATTCAAAGGAAAGACCGGTCGAGTCGCGGATCAGCGGGTTCGATTACGCCCCGCTCGTCGTGACCCGAGGCGGCGAAGAGCGCGAGAAGAACCGTCTCCGGATCATCGAAAACAACCTGCTTTCAGCGGTTGAGCGCGAACCGAACGCGGCAACGGCACATCACGCGCTCGGAGTTTTCTACTTGACGCAGCGCAAGTTTGACGAAGCCGTCAGGGAACTCGAGTCGGCGACGAAACTCGACCCCAAGAACTCCGAATATCTCAGCGATCTCTCCTCGGGATATCTTGAAAGAGGCCGGACCGAAACGAACGAGAAAAATCTCGAGACACTGGCACGAGCTCTCGACGCGGCCGTCCGCGCGATCGAGCTTGATCAGGCGTCCCTTCCGGCGTTATTCAATAAAGCATTGTCGCTGCAGGAGTTGCGGCTTTTTGGCGAGGCGCGCAAGGCATGGGGCAAGTATCTTGAATTGGATCCGTCGACGGCCTGGGCGGACGAAGCGCGCAAAAATCTCGAACGGATAGGCGCGTTGGCGGCGAAATCGCGCACCGGAGACGAGATTTTCATCGATTTCATGGACGCCTTTCGTGCCAATGACAGCGAACGCGTCTGGCTCATCAATTCCGACACGCGTGAGATCGTATCCGGCATATGGCTTCCGTATCAACTCACGCGGCGAATCATCGACGCGCGAATCCGGGGCGATGACCTAGAGTTCGGCGAGTTGATCCGAGCGATCACGTTTATCGGCGATCTCGAAAGAACGAGAAATGCCGATTTTTTTGTTTCCGAACTCGCCGGCGACTATTCTCGGGCCGGCCGCGTCGATCAGATCGCTGCCGCGCAAAAGGCATTTGACAAAGGACTTGCATCGATACGCAACAAAGATATCGCGGCTTCGGTCTCGGAATTCAAGGCGAGCCGCAGTCTCTTTGCCGCGGCCGGGCTCAACGCCGAACGGCTCTTTGTCGACTTTTGGGTCGCCCAGATGCTGACCGACGCGGGCCGGATATACGAGAGCGACAAGATCCTGAACCGGATTCTGGCCGAGTGCTCACGACGCGGTTACCGTTGGCTCGGGATGGCAAGCGCCGAATGGAGCGCAAACAACCGGATTTTCGAAAACGACTATTCAAGAACCATTGCCGCGGTCGAAGACGTCGGACGGACCGCCGCGGAACTTTCCGATTCGGCGTTCAAATTAAAATCGGCCGTCGTTCTGAGCGACCGATTCCGTGAACTCGGTGAGCCGCGGCGTGGGCTCAGGTATCTGGCGGAGGTTGCCTTGCGCGGCAATCCGTATCACACAACCGATCTTGCGCGCTTCCGGATCGCGATTTATGCCTCCTCGGCGCTTGAAGGGATCGGGATCGCGCGGGCTGCAGAGGAGTTCGCCTACGAAGCTCTGGCGACGGCGCGCGAAGGCGAGCTCAAAAATTCGCAGCTTATCGACGACACGGTTCGGCGTCTCATGCAGATCAAGCGATCGCTCGGCGATTATCGGGCGGCAATTACGTTTGCCGAGGAATCGATGCGCATGGCCGAAGCGACAGAAGACGAATCGCTTCGGCGGCGCCTGGTTCAAATTACGACCATTGAAACGGCGGAGACAAACCGCGAGTTCGGTCATTTTCGCGAAGCATTCGATGGCTATAACCGAGTCGTCGAGATGAACGACGACAACCCGGAAGTTCAGCTCGACGATTATCTTGCTGTGAAAGGACGACTTTTGTGCCTGCTTGCGCTTGGACGAACCGACGAGGCCGCACCGGAGTTTCAGCGGACGTTCGCGCTCGCCGAAAAATACCGATCCAAGATTGTCGATTCCGAATCGCGCAACGAGTTTTTCAAGAACGATCAGGCCGTTTACGACGCTGCCGTCGAGAATGCCATCAGATTGGGCGATTCGGAACGGGCATTGGAGAATCTCGAACTTTCAAAGGCGCGAACTCTGCTTGATTTCGTCAACGACGGAACACCGGTGGACGAAATCGAGCGGCGATTTCCCGATGTGTCAAAGCCGTTGGCGATAACTGAGATCCGCCGAAGGCTGCCCGCATCGACGCGACTTGTCGAATTCTCGGTGCAGGCGGAACGGACCTATGTCTGGATCGTCGGCCCAGAAACGACCGAATCGGTTGTTTTGCCGCTGGGTCGTGACGCGATCGGAAGGCTGACCGATGAGCTGATTACTTCGGTTCGCGACCGGAACGCTCCGGCCAATGCGGTTCGCGAAGCCTCGGCGGCGGCATTCGAACGAATCGTCGCGCCCGCGATCGAGCGAATTCCGCCGGAAGCGCGGATCGTTTTTGTTCCCGACAAAGCACTCTATCGGTTGCCGTTCGCCGCACTTTTTTCGGAAAAACAAGGCCGCTATCTGATCGAAAGCCGGACGATCGCGCTTACGCCGAGCGCGAACGTCTTCGTCCGCACTTCGGAGATCGCCGCGGTCCGCGCGAAGCTGCCCGAAAACGCCCTCGTCGTCGGTAATCCGGAGTTCGATAGGCAGGCGAATCCTGATCTCGATGATCTTCCGTCGGCCGAGTCGGAGTCGAAGTCGGTCGCCGAGTTTCTTCCCGGAGCGGCGCTCAAGGTCGGAAGGACCGCAACGCGCCGCGATATCGTTGGCCGGTTGCCGTCGGTCGGGGTTTTTCATTTCGCGGGACACTACGTTGTCAACGATTCATCGGCACCGAATTCGAGACTACTTTTAAGCAAGACCGAGGGTGATGACGGTTCGCTTCGCGTTTCCGAACTCGCAAACCTCAGGTTGCCGAAATCGAAATTGGTCGTTCTTTCAGCCTGCGACACGTCGGGCGAGAGATTAGTTGAAGGCGAGGGGGCAACGGGCGTCGCGCAGACATTTCTTGCGATCGGCGCGCCGATCGTCGTCGCCGGCGGCTGGAAGGTCGATTCTGACGCGACGGCAAAGCTGATGGCGGTGTTTCACGAGAACCGAAGCCGCGGGATGACCGCGGCGGACGCCTTGCGGCAGGCCCAAATCTCGTTGGCCAAGGGTTCAGGCGAATTTGCGGCGCCCTATTTTTGGGCGGCATTCTCGTCGATCGGCGGTTTTGAGAAGTGAACCGTTACGTTTTGGGCGGCAACAGCACGTATTCAGAAAGAACTACACGATTATTTTGAAAATGAGGAGATAACAGTTTATGCCGGTATCAAGAAAAACAGCGACCGCCTTTGTGCAGGTTCGGGGGCTCGGAATCACTTGTTTCAACACCGTCGAGGGACGCAACGAAACGGCGATCATCAGAAGCGGAAATCACAAATTGTCGGTCAAGGTGATGCGTCCGGAGTTTGAGGAAGTGTCGGGAAAAGACGCGTTTCGCTACGCCGAGATCGAATTGCCTGCATTTGATCCGGCGGACGTGACGGCGATCGAGATCGGCGGTGCGTCGAAATCCGCCGGGTGCGAAATCTTTCAGGGCGATGCTTTTGACCGCTTGGATTACTCCGCAAGCGACGAGAACGACTTTCGCTGGATCGTAAACCTCGAAGGCGACGAACTGCACGGCGCGGGACTCGAAAGCAACGCCGCGTTCGTCGATTCGCGGCCGGCCGTGACGCGGCTTCACATTGACGGCGGTCTCTATTACGCCGTGATGCCGTCGGCGAGCCAGATCGCCAAGACGCCTTGCTTCGACAAAAAAGATCCGCGGACGGGGAGATCTGAACCGTTCGGCTATCTCGCCGAAACGATGGGCGTCATTCTCGACTCGGATGAGGTTTTGGTGACGATCTCCTGCGGCGATGTGCGAAACACCGTCAGGCTCAAACGCCATGAGGGTTTGCCCTACAAGATCGATATCTCAAACGTCGATCCCGATCCGGATGCGGTGCTTAGCGATCTTCCGGTCTGCTATCAGTTCTTGCGCGACAAAGACGGCCTTGAGTTCGAACTCGTGCCGCAAGACGGAGCGAGCGATTCGGGCGGTCCGGTCATCGGACGAAATTTCTGCCACCTGGCGCGGGTGAACAAGTCCTCGATCGATAGTTTTGTTTAATGAGGTCGGTTCGCGGATTCGCTTCGAATTTCGAATGACTTCCGTGAGCGCGATCGAAGGTGTTGACTCCGCGGACTTTGCGTGAGATCCCGCGTGAATTCCGCGAAGTTCGCGAAGAATAATCGGAATCGAAATTCAGGTCGGCACGGATCGGCATAGTGTTTATGCTTTCTGAACTAATTCAAGATCCCCGGAGAAATTCCGATCGCGAACCTGAAAACTCAAATGACGAGTCGAACGTCAACGCGAGCGGCAATTCGAACGTCAGTTCCAACGCGATTCTCGAGCCGAATACGAATTCATCGGGTGCCAGATCAAACTTGAATGCGCGAAAGCCGGCGACTCCTACCGCGTCGTTGACGGTTGAGCCCGAGAAGCTTTCGCCGACCGAGGCCGCGGATCATTGGGCGCCGATCACAGCCGTAGCCGCGATCCTCGTCGCCTCGATACTTGCGGGATATCTTGCGAAACAGATCCTCGAACGAGTGAGATACGGAAAAAATGCGTTGTCGAATCTGCGCGGGTTAAGAAAGGCGATTTCGGCAAAGAACGAACTTACGCAAAAATGGCTGAAGAAACGCAAATCGGCGAACATTCATGCCATTGGAGTCGGAAAGATCGACGGAACAAACGAATATTGCATTCAGGTTTTCGTTGAGAATGCAAACGGCGAGATGCTCGAAGATCCGCCGACGCGATTGCTGCCGGTAGAATTCCGTGAACTCCCGATCGTCATTTACGAAATGCCGCGCGCCGATTTCTTGTGCGCAAACGAGATCGATCGCGCACGGGGCGGGCACGACGTTGTCACGGGCGGGATCAGCGCCGCGAATGCCAACTTGACCGGAGAGTTCGGGACGATCGGGTATTTCTTTCGCCCGAATCTGCTTTCGCGGGCCAAGCAGGCTTTTTTGAAAAACGATGTCTATTTGTTGTCGAACGCGCATGTTTTTGCCGATCTCTCGCGCGTTGAGAAGGATGATTCGGACCTCATTGTCCAACCGAGTCCGGGGGATTCTTCTTCGGGCCGGCCGGTCGCGGAACTTATCGACGTCAGCCCAATCGAATTCGGCGGCGATGTCGAGAATCCGAATTTCGTTGACGCTGCTATCGCCCGCCTTGACCGCCGCCAAGCGTACAGTGCCGAAATCCCGCGCATCGGCGCCATCCGCGGATTCCTTCGCAAAGAATCGGTGACGCTGCGGTCCGATTGCCAGAAATTTGGCCGCACGACCGGATACACGCGGGGCCGGGTTTTTTCGATCCATCTCAGCATCTGGGTCAAATACTCGGCCCGCCGCACTGATGCGCTGTTCAAGGACCAGATTCTGATCGTTCCGACCGACGGCTCAAGTTTCGTCAAGGGCGGCGACAGCGGTTCGCTCGTGGTTGACGATCAAAACCGCGCTCTCGGGCTTGTCTTCGCCGGCGCCGGCGAAGAGACCGCATTGCAATTTTCGGATATTGAAGAAGCTGTCGATCTTGAGAACATTATCATCAACCAAACGCCGAAGATCGAATCCTACGGTGTCGCCAATTCGATCAGCGAAGTGATGAAGGCATTCGGAATCAAATTGGATCAATCGCCTACTGATTGATACCGATCTAAAACTATGTCGATCCGTCAACTTCGCAGTCGCGAATCACAATCGCTAATGCCCCGCCCGCCCGCGCACGAAGAACATGCTGACTCGTTCGATCTCAAATCTCTCAAATCTCTCAAATCTCTCAAATCTCTCAAATCTCAGATCCGCAATCCTCGATCTCAATTCGGCATCCATCATTTTTGATCTCGATCCACCATACAGCAGCGTTACGTTTTCCAAGGTTTTCTCACACACAGCAAAGCCGACGTGCTTTGTATGAACAACTTGTGAGGAGAAAACAATGAAATTCACTTTAACTTCGTCCGTCGTCAAGACGGTTACGCTTTTGCTTTCAACGGTGCTCTTTATCTCGGCGGCATATGCCCAAATCAATCGCACTGATCCGATGCTGGTCAGCCGGATTCGGCCGGTGCCGGTGCCGGTCATTGTCAAAGGTCCGGGCGCGCTATATGTCGCAAACACAGGAAGCGATATGACTTTCTGGTTGTTGACGGAATCAAATGTCATTCCCGTCGCCACGGTTCCGCTTCAAACGACGCCCGCCAGCGTCCGATCCGTCCAGGTGGAACTCCTGAAAGGCCAGGACGGCGGCATAACGGGCGTCTTCTATGCCGATAATCTCACCTTCAGTTCATCCTTGACGCTGAGCTTCAGCGGTACACTCGACAATACGTCGTGTCCATCCTGCACGGTCATTATGCCCTTGAAATCGGACACCGCATTGCCGTGGGTCGATTGGCTCAAACCCGTCACGGCGCAGCAAACGGTGGTTACGAACGACAATTTCTCGAAGATCCTGGCGCGGCAGAAAGAGATTTACAAAGTTGCTAGTCAAACTATGACCAACTTCGAGGCGCTGAAGAACAACTTCGTTGAGATGCAAAAGGACAGTCTAACGGAATACTATCAGCGAATCGAAACATCGCTTCAAGAGCTCAACTCAAAGTCGCAAAACTCCTACACGGCGATGGTCGACTTTGAGAACAAGTTGAAGGGCAAAGCCGCTAACGATGAATCCAAGGTCCTCGCAGCGGGGACGGCGCTTCAAAACTCGCCAAGCCCCGCTCCGGAGTTTTCGGTCGGATTCAATTGCGGAAAGCTCGGTATGATGACGGAGCGCACCCGTGGTTTCGTCAAAGGCCTCCGAGTCGACGAAAACGACACGGATGCGGGGGATTCGTTTGATCAAAGGGCAAATCAGGGCAATACGAAATACGACGCTCAGATCTCGGCATTCGAGTCGGACTCGCTCTCACTCTTGGATACGATCGAACCGTGTCTGAATAATCTGTTCGTTAAATACACGGCGATTAACGAAAATGATCCGAATTTGCCGGTTCCGGACGTTGCAAAGGCGAATCTTATCAGCCAGACCGACTATGAAGCGCTCGGAAAGCAGATCGAGGAATTTGCGATCAATGCTGAAAAAGAAAACGAGCAATGGTCGGGTCAACTCGAAACACGATTCAACAATCTCGACCGGCTTGCTTCTTCGACACAGACGTCCGGCGGAGGCCTTGGCGGATCGGGCACCACGACCGGGCGGGGCGGGGTCGTGCTGTCGCCGCCAACAAAAAGCGGTCAGATCGCGCTTCAAACATTGGCAAGCCAGCAACCCGCAACGAATTATCTTGATCTTCTGAAGAGAGCGCAATCCATCGCCTCGCCGATCCTGGACTATTTGAGTCCGACTTCCAAGGGCGCGAGCCCGGTCGGCAATGTCGCGTTCAGTTATGACCTGCTGGCATCCAAGTTCGGCGGATCAAGTTCAAGCCCGTGCGGCAGCGGCAAATACCTCAGTTTCGACGTGAAAGCCGTAAAGGTAATCATTGGAACGCCTTGGAACGACCAGATCACTGCCGACGACGAGATCAACCTCGTCCTCGCTTTGTCGGGCGATGACTGTGTGTACGCCAAAGGAAATTACGATGCCGTTTTCGGGATGGGCGATAACGACGAGATTTACGGCGGCGACGGCCACGATTTTCTGTTCGGCGACACGCTCGGTTTTCTCAACAACGGGAAAGACAAGATCCATGGTGGCATCGGCGAACAGTACGATGTCACGGCCGGTCCGGTGACGCTTACATTCGACATCGGGAATTTCATTTCCGGAGACGGTGACGCCGACACGCTGGTCGGTTCCGGCGACAGCAAATCAAAGGACAAATACGGGTATGCCGACGTCATTATCGGAGACGGTTTCGCAGGGAATCAATCCGGCCCGGATTTGATCAACGGCGACGGCGGGATCGACTTTTTGTTTGGTCAGGTGGGCGACGACGATCTATCGAACACCCGGATCGGTCGCTTTTCGATTGATGGAGTGCCGGTATCGTGCGGGTCGTTTTTTGCCGGCAATGAAGGAAACGACAAGATCAACGGCACCAACAAGCCCGCCATTCTCATCCCGAAAAGCCTCGGTGACCTAATCGTCGGCGGCCCCGAAAACGATCTTATCAACGCCGGTGACGGCGATGATTTCGTCTTCGGCGACCGTCTCGTAATACCATCGGCGGGCAACGACACCATCAATGCCGGCGACGGTATGGACCTCGTCATCGCGCAACAGGGTGATGACACTGTTCACGGAGACGACCAGCAGGATTTGCTCGCCGGCAACGCCGGAAACGACATTCTCTACAGCGATCTAGGACTCTATTCGCTTATGTTCGGCGGACCCGGCAATGACGCGATCGTCGGAAACGTTGGTCTCGATCTTATCGTCGCCGGTGTCGGTGACGACAAGGCGGCCGGCGGTGATGGAGCGCTCGATATCATTGTCGGATGGGACGGTATTGATCAGCTAAATGGGGAGGGAATGATCGACGCGATCTTTGGCGGAACCGGCAACGACGTTATCAAAAACGGCTCGGGAACGGTCGATCTCGCATTCGGCGGACTGGGCACCGACACGATCGACGGCGAGGCGGGTGTCGATGTTATCTTCGGCAACAAGAACCTATTCGACACTGACAGATGCGGAATGAAGGCAAGTGCCAATGAATACGAAACCCTGAACGGGGGCGACGGCATCGACTTCATTTTCGGCGGTTTCGGTCCTGACAGGATCTCCGGCGGAAACGGGATCGACCTGCTTTTTGGCGAGGACTGTCACGACGTGATCAGCGGCGATAATGATGTCGATGTGGTTATTGCCGGCGCCGGCGACGATCAGGTTTCAGGCGGCGGTTCTCCGGACGTCCTCTTCGGGATGACCGGCAACGACACGTTGAAGGGCGATCAGAGTTTCGATCTCTTGCTTGGCGGTGTCGGGAACGACAGTCTCTCCGGCGGTGCCGATTCGGACATCCTGCTCGGCGGAGACGGTGATGACTCGATCAACGGTGATGGTGACGCGGACCTCGCGATCGGCGGCATCGGCATCGATACGATCGACGGCGGTTCGGGAATCAATGTCCTGCTCGGCGGAGACGGGGACGATACAGTTAACGGCGGACCTGACTCAGACATCATCCTTGGGGGAAATCAGAACGATACGCTGAACGGCGCCGGTGGCTCGGACGTCATTCTCGGCGGCGACGGCGACGAAATCGATATCTTCGGCGGCGACGGCGGCGATTTGCTGTTTGGCGGCATCGGGCTCGATAATATTCGCGGCGGTCAGGGGCTCGACATCATGTTCGGCGGGAAACAGGCGGACACGATCGTTGACAACGACAACGTCTCGAACAGCGCGACCGAGTTCAACGTCTCGTTCGGAAATGAAGACAACGATTCGATCAATACTAACGTCGGACGAAATTTCGTCTTCGGAGGGCAGGGCGATGACGCTGTCGATCTGAAAGACGGCGGGAAACCCGACAAACGGGATTTCGGATTCGGCGGATCGGGAAACGACACGTTTTACCTGAACAACTGGACCGACAATCCTTCAGGTTTCACGGATTGGACATTTTGATGTATTCGACGAAGCAAGTCGGAACCGCTTGAATTTCGCGGTTCCGACTTGCTCCATCGTGGGTTTCGTCATGCAAGCCCCAAACCGCCGGTTCCGAATGTTTTGAGAGCTTGTGTGCGACGTTTGCAGGCGGTACTGACTCGTTCGATCCCAAAATCCCAAATCGCAAACATCACAAATCCCGAATCACAAATCCCCTAATACGCTTTCGTGAGTTCGGAGCCTGTGTAATAGTGCTTGATGATCGCGTCGTATTTGACGCCCATCTTGGCGAGGCCGAAGGCGCCGTATTGGCACATTCCGACGCCGTGGCCCCAGCCGCGGCCGGTGATCTGGTACGAGACGACGCGGCCGGCCGAGTCGTAGCGTTTGTTGAGGACGAAAAGCTGCTCGCGCAGACGCATCGCCGACCGGATCTTTCCGCCTTTCAGCGTAAAACGACCGTTCGTCCCGATGATCTCAAGTTCGGTCGCGCGGCGCGAAAACCCCTTTTGCTTGATGTTCAGATCGAGCAGCGAACCGATGCCGCGGACGTATCGCGAGAGCCGCGACTGGAGCGCCGCCGGCGATAGGGTAACGTTCCAGACCGAGAAAGGCGACATCTTCTCGGCGACCGTCGGCTCGTCCGACGGCTTGACCTCGAGGTAAATGATCTCGCCCGCCGCGTTTGTCTGATATGCGACCTGCTCGCCGCCGATCAGCGCGACCTCCCTGACCTGGAACAACTGCCCGCCGAACTGCCGGAAAAGAAAGACGTTCGGACTGACGTTTATTGGTTTTTCGGACCTGCCGCTTTTGAGGATCAATTTTCCGTCCGCGCTCGGGCGGGCCTCGCCCGTTTGCAGCGCCGGGATCCATTTCTTCTTGACGTAAAGATTCTCTATCAAACGAAGAAGATGCGCGCGCGACATCGCCCGGTGCGGATGGAACGCGCCGTCGGGATACAGAGTCAGCCAACCGTCGCGGAACATCATCGCGATGTTCGCGCGCTTGTCCTTGTCGACATCGGCGGCATCGCTGAACGAAAGCTGGTAGTTGATGTCCGACTCGCTCATCAGCATATCGTTCTGCTCGGGGCTCGACATCAGTCTCGCCAGCAGATCGCCGAACTCGATCGCGTGAACATAATCCTCCGAAAACGGCGGATAAGGCTTGCCGAGCCTGAGAGCGATCTGGTTGATCCAGCTTTGAAGCTCGGTTGATGTCGGCTGCTGGTCGAACCATTCGTCCGTGAAGCGGTTCGTCTGGATGATGAATCCGTTGACGGCCATCTGCGAAGTCAGGCGGACGAGATCGATGCGGTCCGCGCTTTCGACGCGCGGCAGTTCACGGGACGAGCGGATCAGGAACGGATCGAAGTACTTTCTTCCTTCAAGCGAACACTCGACGCCGCGGAGATACGGCTCATTGAATTCGAAGATATTCTCGGAATTCTCGGTCCTTCCGCCGCAAGTCGATGTGTATAGGGCGTTTATCGGCTTTCCTTTATAAGTTCCGACGATCCCGCGGGTCTGGTTGACCGCCATCGTCCCCATCGAGGTCTCAGCCGAAACGCCGCCGTAGACCTGCGACCAGACGGTCGGCAAAAGATCGAAGCCCTGCGACGAATAATATCCGAGGTTCGCGATCGCATATGTCCGCGCCGCGACGGCCTGCGCCTTCTGCGCCTCCAGCGCGGGCAGCCCGAGTTCTTTCGGGACGACGCCGAGCAGATAATCCTCGATCGGCACTTCGTTGACGACGGTCAGACTGCCTCGCGAGTTGACGAAAACCTCGATCCGGCCGCGATACGCCTTGCCGTTGTAACGGACCGGAACCGCCCGCCGGTTTAGCGATCCGAAGGCGATCGGTTTGAACGACGAGAACTTCGAAAGCTCGGTCGCGCCGGAAACGATGATCTCCTTGACGTTTGGATCGATCGGCGCGTCCGCGGTTCGCTGATTGGACGCTGTCGGCCGGATCAGGCTTCTGATCTCGGATTTCGGGTTCGGATTGTTGCGGAGCTGCTCGGACAGGGCGACCGCCTCTTCGGCGGGCTGCGTCTTCTTTTCGGTCACGATGACGACGTCCTCGAAACCCTTCTCGGCGAGATCGGACTTGTACTGGTTGGCGTCCTCGATCGTATCCTTCGTTTCGCCGACCTGGACGCGCCATTTGTTCGTCACGGGATCGAGCGATGCAATCGCTTTCTCGCCGGCATCGCGGACCTCTTTCGCGATGTCGTCGGCATCGGCCTGGGATTCGAGGTTCTGGATCTCGAAACGATAGAATTCGATCACCGGCGGCCGGTATGCGCGCGGTGCGACGGTGACGCGGTTGACGGCCAGTATCTTGTCAGGCTCGTTCGCGGAGGCCGAGACCAGCGTCGCATCCGAGGTCGTGATGGTCGCGCTGCCGGCATTGGTCGAAAGCCCGATGCGGACGGTCGGTTCGGCGGCAAACGACAGGTAACTGTTCGCGGTGACGTTGCTTGTCGCCAGAACGATGGCGGTCATAACGAAGAGAACTCGAAAGCACATCCCTTTATCATAGTTTCTGCGGGGCCGTTTGTTCAATTTGACGCGACGAAGAAACCGGCCGCCGCTTTCACGCAAACTGCGAGAGTTCCGCGTTTACGCAATCCGTAATAGTTGCGCGTGCACGCGTGACCGCAAGTCGACGATGGAGCGCACTGACAGGAGCAAATGACTGGAGCTAGACCGACTGGAGCGCAAGCGTCCCGCTTGCAACGGCGAGAAACGCCGTGATGTCCCCGCCGAAGAAGGTTCATTCTTCCCCGGAAGCGGTTCGCGCTTCGCGCTCCAGCAAGCGGGACGCTTGCGCTCCAGTCGGCTTGATCTATCTCATCTCCAAAGCGTTGAAAACAAAAGGAAACGTCGCGTAGGTCTGGCCGCGGTGCTGGGGGCGGAACGCGAAAAGGACGATGCGGCCTTTTCCGAACGCGGTCTCGGCGAGCGCCGTCTTCCCGTTGATGAGTTTCTCGCCGAGCATCCATCCGGACAGCAGCGCGTCTTTTTCGGCGTATTTCGCGACCGACGCGACCGTCTTCGGATCGGTGATCTCGAAAGCCGAACTCGTGATGAAGTAGGCGGCGGATTCCGACGCGATCCCGCGCGCGAGCCTCGCCCGGCGGTCGACCGTGAGCCTCACGATCGAGCCGGGATTGTAAAATTCGTTTCGTTTCAAACCGCTGACCGCGTTCTTCATCGGCAGTCCGAAGCGTTTGATGACGAGTTCGCAGCTGTCGTCGAAACAGACGAGCGTTCCGCCGTTCTCGACGAAGCGTTTCAGGCTCGCGACGCCTTCCTCGCCGATCCCGCCGGCGATCTCGGCCGGATAGCGCTCGGCGCTCAGCCCGCGGACGATGGTGTTCTCGCTGTCGGCCGGCAGCACGATCGTATCGTACGGAAGGTCTCCGGCGCGCATTTCCTTGTCGGTTAACGAACGGTACGCGATCCCGTGATTATCGAAGACAAGCCGCGTCCAGCCCTCGTCCATCGAGCCGGCGGCGCCCTTGTAGAGCCCGATGCGGGGCGCCGTCCGCAGCGGGTTCGGAATCTTGGCGAACGGTTCGCCCGCCGGCGAGAGATTGAGAACGGCACGCGCCTGGTCGATGTTCGAGAGTTTCCGGAGCTTGGGCCTCAATTTTTCGGGATCGCGCGTACTCCAGATCTCGTGCGTCTCGACGCCCATCTGAAGAGGCAGCGTCCAGCCCGCGACGTCGTAGGGCGGCTCGGCCTCGCCGTTGGCGCCGATCCGGTTCGGATAGACCTGCTTTTCGAACAGGCTGAGGATGTTGTTCTTCTGCGCCTGATTGACATATACGAGGAAAGATCCGAGCGGATGCTCGTGAAAATCGTCGCGATTCGCCCGGTCCATCGAGAACCAACCTTCTTCCGTCATCAGATGCACTTCGATGCCCTGCCACATCAGGATCTCGACGAACCGCGCCACCGAATGCGCGTTCGGCTGCCCGGCCGGGATCAGGAACGCCTGCGGCTCGTCGTCGTCGGGAACGAGGTTCGCGCGGCCGAGATCGTGGAAATTGCGCAGATAGCGATCGCGGAACTTCGCCGCCATTTCGAGCACCGAACGCGACGCGATCATTTCCATCCTCGCGATGTCCGCCGGACGCCAAACGCCGCCGGGCCAGGCCTCGGGGAAATTGGTCGCCGTTTCGAGCGCCGAACGCATCCCTCGCGTCGAACTGCGCTGCAGTTGTTCGCGCGAGATCGTCGCCGGCGTCATCAGGTTCGCGCTTGCGGCCTCCGACAAGATGCCGATGGAATTATGAAAGTACGGCGCAGACCGGAATCCGCCGTGCCACCAAGTGTCGTAAGTCGCGTTTGTCGAAACCCCGGACATTCCCGCGGCCTGGATGTCGGCGGCCATTTTGTAGCCGATCGTCCCGAGATCGCGCAGGATCAGCGGCGAGATACGCGGGTTCGGCGGATCGAAGAACGGCGGAAGGGTCATCCGCGATCCTGACTGGCCCTGCTGGTGAATGTCATAGACGATCTGCGGAAACCATTCCTGCCAGAAGAGCTTCGTGATGTTCTGCGTCTCGCGCAGATTGAGCATGAACCAGTCGCGATTGTTGTCGTGGCCGGCGTAATGATGGTAAAGCTCGGGCGGGTTGGTGCCCTCGAATTGTGTCCCGAGCGTATTCCGGTACCAGTCGGCGACGATGTCGATCCCGTCCGGGTTCGGCGACGGGATCAGGATGAGCACCGTGTTCTTCAGGATCTCCAGTGTTCCCGCATCGTTCGCGCTCGCCAGCTGATGGGCGAGATTCATCGACATCTGGGAGGCAACGATCTCGGTCGAATGGATCGAGCACGAGATGGCGACGACGGTCTTGCCCTGTTTGATCAGCGATTCAAGTTCCGCCGCGTTGCGGATCGAGGCCGGGTCGGCGAGTTTCGCGCTGATCCGCCGGATCTTCTCGAGATTCTTGATGTTCTCGGGCGACGAAATGAAGGCGACGAACTGGCTGCGCCCGAGAGTCGATTTTCCGATCTCCCGGACCGCGACCCTCGCCGAGGCCTTGTCGAGCGCCGCGAAATAGCTCGAGATCTGCTTCCAGTCGGCGATCGTCCGGTCGTCCGTCGGATTGAATCCGAGGAACGAGACCGGCGTCGGCACGGTTTGCGCATACGCGCCGGCGGCAAGCAAAAGAACGATGATGGTTTTGGAAATCGCGGCTATCGTTATAGATTTATGACTATTGATCATGCAAGACCTTGTCCTCGAAGCAATTGAGCAAAACAAGAAACTGACCTTTCCCGTCAGTGAGTCTAACAAATCTAGGGTTCTCGGAAAACTCAGATACTGGTGGGGCTGGACCGTGGCGGGGACGCTTCTTTTGTTCGTCGCGCTCCCGCTGATGATCTTTCTGCGCATCATCAACCGCAAGCTTTGGCTCTATCCCTGGTGCTTTTGGGGCGCGAGGATGTGGCTCGGCGCTTGCGGCGCCAAGGTCAGGGCCGTCGGGACAGAGAATCTCGATCCCGAAACGAACTACGTTTTCGTGTCGAACCACCGGAGCTATCTGGATACCGCGGCGTTGTTCGCATTCACCGGGCGGCGGCTCGGGCTGGTCGGCAAGAAGGAGTTGCTGAAAGTACCGATCCTCGGCGTCGGGATGCAGTACGTGAACATCATCGCCATCGACCGGCGAAATCCGGAAAAAGCGATGCAATCGATGCGAAAGGCCAAGGAGGTGCTCGAAAACGGTTATTCGTTCGGGGTCTTCGCGGAAGGCACGCGCGCGATGCCAGGAGAACTGCTGCCATTCAAAAAGGGCGCGTTCCACCTCGCGATGCAGACCGAAGCCCCGATTGTCCCGGTCGCCATACGCCATACGGACGAAATGATGGGAAAGCGGACCGGCGTTGCCTTCGCGGGCACGATCGAACTCGTGCTGTTGCCGCCGATCGAAACCAAGGGACTTTCGATCGAAACCGACCTGATGCCGTTGCTCCTGAAGACGCGGGGCGCGATCGCCCGGGCCCTCGGCGAGCCGGGCGAGTCGGAACCGGGAGCGTTAGAGGCTGTGTCAATGGCCGTCCGTTGATCTACCGGCGATCGTTCAGGGCTGGGCTCCTGCCCAGCCGTCGAACGACTGCACGCAATCATTCGGGTTGACACAGCCTCGGTAGCGACCGGCAAACACGAATCGTGACGACCTGCCGGCTTTGTGAATGCGCGACGCCTATAGTCCGGTCGCTCTTGGATTCCGGACCGGCATCTTGCTGACGGACTTCGTCTTTCCGCGGGCATACATTAGACTAGACAAAGGTCACCGACTCACGACCCAGACCGAATGGGCGGACAGGATTCAATTTATATTCAATCCCCGGAGCGCGTATGTCACGGATCATCAGGAAAATTGATCGCGCGGTCGTAGAAAAAACCGCCGCAAGATGCAAGGCAAAGGGAATCACTATCCCGACGTTCGGTCAAATGCGTGACCCCGAAACGGTTCCGCAATCGATCAGATCCCGACTGCCCGCGGTCGGTCTGTGGGATATCGATCCGCTGAACCTCTACCGAATCTCCTGGAAGAACGACATCGGAACAGGCTTGTTCGGCGGGGTCAATTTCATCGAGATACCGCGTGAGATGACCGGCGTGAAAGCAAGGATCGTCGGTCTCATAGGCAAGTACTTTCCGACCGGCGCGCACAAGGTCGGCGCCGCCTTTGGTTGCCTCGTGCCAAGATTGGTCAGCGGGGAATTCGACCCTGAGAAGCACAAGGCCGTCTGGCCGTCGACGGGAAACTACTGCCGCGGAGGGGCCTTCGACTGCCGTTTGCTTGGCTGCACGCCGATCGCGATCCTGCCCGAAGGGATGTCGAAAGAGAGGTTCGAGTGGCTGAAGGAGATCGGATCGGAAGTGATCGCGACCCCGGGCACCGAGTCGAACGTGAAGGAGATCTATGACAAGTGCTGGGAATTGAAAAAGGACCCGCTGAACATCGTCTTCAACCAATTCGAAGAGTTCGGAAATCCGATCTGGCATTACAACGTCACCGGCCCGGCCCTCGAAGAAGCCTTCAGGGCGCTGAAGATCGAAAGCGGCAACGCCGCGGCCTACGTTTCCGCCACGGGATCGGCGGGAACCATCGCGGCGGGCGATTATCTGAAGACCGCGTTCCCGAACCTGAAGATCGTCGCGAGCGAGGCCCAGCAGTGCCCGACCTTGTTCATCAACGGATTCGGCGAGCACCGGATCGAAGGGATCGGCGACAAGCACGTGCCGTGGGTCCACAATGTGCGCAATACCGATGCCGTGGCCGCGATCGACGACGAAGACTGCATGCGTGCGCTGAGATTGTTCAACGAACCCGAAGGAATCGAGTTCCTGAAGAGTCTTGGGGTCGGCGAACGCGCGGTCGGGGAACTGGAACTGCTCGGAATCTCGGGGATCGGCAATCTCCTGGCGGCGATCAAGACCGCGAAGTACTTCGAACTGGCCGAAAATGACGTCATCCTGACGATATTCACCGATTCGGTCGAACTTTACAGGTCGCGTCTCGATGAACTGACGCAGGAATGCGGCGACTATTCGACGATCCAGGCGGCGATGGACTATTCGGGGCCGCTTTCGCACCAGCGAACGGATTATTTCAAGGAACTTTCATATTACGACAAAAAGGCGATACATAATCTCAAGTACTTCACGTGGGTCGAGCAGCAGGGAAGATCGTCGAAGGAACTGAACGAACAGTGGGATCCCGGATACTGGAGATCTATTTTCGAGGAAGAAGTGGTAATGTTTGACGAATTGATCGAGGAATTCAATCAACTTGCAACAGCATAAGAATATGAACGTGGCGTTTGGCGAAATACTTGAGGAAGCAAAAAAGAACGAGCGGCAGGTTGCCGGGTTTCTCCGCGACCTGATCGCGATAAGATCGTTGAGTTCGGAAGAGGGCGACGTGATCGAGCGTATCCGCGAAGAGATGGAAAGATGCGGTTATGACGAGATCATCATCGACGGAATGGGAAACATAATCGGGAGGATCGGCCACGGTAAGCACGTGATCGCGATGGATGCCCACGTCGACACGGTCGATGTCGGCAATCCCGCCAACTGGACGGTCGATCCGTTCGAGGGCGACGAACGTGACGGCATCATCTACGGCCGCGGCGCCTGCGATATGAAGGGCCCGCTCGCCTCGATCGTCTACGGCGGCAAGATCATCAAGGACCTCGGCCTCGAGGACGACTACACCCTTTATGTGGTGGGCAGCGTCCAGGAAGAGGACTGCGACGGGCTGTGCTGGCAGTACATCATCAACGAAGACAAGATCGTTCCCGATGTCGTGGTCATTTCAGAGGCGACGAACTTGGCTGTCTTCAGGGGACACCGCGGTCGTATGGAGATCGAGGTCCGAACGCACGGAATCTCGTGCCACGGATCGGCACCCGAGAGAGGCGTGAACGCAGTTTACAAGATGGCCCCGATCATCGAGGACATCGAAAAGCTGAACGATAGATTGAGCGGCGAGCCGTTCCTCGGAAAGGGGACCGTGACCATTTCCGCGATCCGCTCGACGTCGCCGTCGTTGTGCGCCGTTGCCGATTCGAGCACGATTCACCTTGACCGCAGGCTCGCGGCGACCGATACGCTCGAATCGGCGGTGAAAGAGATCGAGGATCTGCCGAGCGTCAAAAAGGCCGAGGCCGAGGTCGTGGTTCTCGACTACGAGGTGCCAAGCTGGAAGGGGTTGACGTATCCGACAAAGAAGTTCTTCCCGACCTGGCTCTTGCCCGAGGACCATCCCGTATTGAGCACGGGGATCGAGGCCTTTGAAGGTCTTTTCGGCGAAGCTCCCGTCGTCGGCCGATGGGTCTTCAGCACGAACGGCGTCGCGGTGATGGGAATGCACGGGATTCCGTGCATCGGATTCGGTCCCGGCGAGGAACAATACGCGCATATGGCGACCGAACATATTCCGGTCGATCATCTGGTGAAGGCCGCGGCGTGGTACGCGGCGTTTCCGCTCGTTTACGTTCGAGAGCAGGAAGGACGATAGTTTACGTTTTTTTTCGCCTCGGACCGTTTGCCCTTCCCGCCCCCCGGAAGATCGGCCGGCCCGCGAGATCGCTTTCCGGCGCTCCGGATCGGCAGTCGTGATCTCAAAACGGTCCGATGCGGGCAATAGCGAGCGCTGAATTGCTATGGGCAAGCCTCTTCTAATCGCCATCGGCGGCAATTCGCTGGTCCGCGCCGGACAAAGCGGATCGGTGCAGGAGCAGGCGGAGAACGCCGTCATCACTTGCCGGCACGTTGCCGGATTGGTAGCGCAAGGGCATCAAATAGTGATCACGCACGGCAACGGCCCGCAAGCCGGAGCACAGCTTATCCGATCTGAACTGGCAGCTCGGCAGGTTTACGAACTCCCTTTGGACAGCTGCGTCGCTTCGACCCAAGGCGAGTTGGGCTATATTCTCCAGCGCGCGATGCATACGTCGCTGCGCGCGCTCGGGCTGGATGTCCCCGTTATCACGATACTCACGCAGGTCGTCGTCGACGCCGATGATCCGGCGTTCTCCAAACCGTCGAAACCCATCGGCCCGTTCTTCTCAAAAGAGGTCGCGGAGAAGAAGAAAAGCGACCTCGGCTGGGACATAATCGAAGATGCCGCGAGGGGGTACCGGCGCGTCGTTCCGTCGCCGCGCCCGCTCGAGATCGTCGAGGTCGACGCGATCAGGCACTGCCTTTCACAGGGCTTCATCGTCATCGCGCTGGGCGGCGGCGGGATTCCCGTGGCTGAAAGCGACGGTGTTTTTCAAGGGTTGGAGGCCGTCGTGGACAAAGACGCCGCATCCTCGCTGTTGGCGAACGAATTGAATGTCGAAACGCTCGTCGTTTCAACCGACATCGACAAGGTTTATCTGAATTTCAAGAAACCGGACCAGCTCGCGCTTGACAACATTTCCGTTACACAAGCAAAAGGTTTCCTCAGCGAAGATCATTTTCTGACGGGAAGCATGAGGCCGAAGATCGAGGCCGCGATCGATTTCCTGTCGAATGGGGGAAAGGAGGTGATCATCACCCGTCCCGAACAGATCTCCGATGCGTTGGACCGCAAAGCGGGGACCCGGATCCACGCGGTCAGGGAGGAGGCAGAACCGTGAAACTCAGACACATCGTCGATTCCAAGCAATTCACTCTCCCGAAGCTGCGGGAGTTGTTTTCCCGAGTTCACGAAATGGAGAAGATCGTGAAGCGCGGGGGAACGCGCGATTACGACGGCAAGATAATGGCGTCACTGTTCTATGACTCATCAAGCCTGACACGGCTTTCGTTCGAATCCGCGATGTCGAGGCTTGGCGGAAGGGTCCTCACGACCGAGAACGCTTCGACATTCTTCTCGGTAAGCCCGGAAGACGCGCTGGAAGATACGATCAGGGTGGTCGATGATTTCTGCGACGTGATCGTGCTTCGGCATACCGAGATCGGCGGCGCGGCAAGGGCCTCAAAGGTCAGCACTGTACCGCTGATCAACGCCGGTGACGGCAAAGGCGGGCAGCACCCGACACAGGCGCTCCTCGACCTGTACACGATACACAAAGAGACGAACAAACTCGACGGTCTGAAAGTGGCGCTCGTGGGCAATCTGGCAGAAGGGCGAACGGTTCGTTCCCTGTCATATCTTCTCGCCAAATTCGAGCGGATCAAGCTCTATTTCGTTTCCCCCGAATCATTGCGAATGAGGCAGGATATGCTCGATCATCTTGACGAGCACGGAACCTGGTACATGGTTGAAACGGATTTGCACAAGGTCTTGCCCGAGGTAGACGTGGTTTACACGACGCGGATCGAGCGTGAGCGTTTCGACGGGAGCGATTCGGAGTTCGATCGATTCCGAAGCAATTATTTCATTGACCGGAATTCGATCGGATTGATGAACGAGAACTCCATCGTGTTGAGTCCGTTGCCGAGGTTCACCGAGATCTCGCGGGACATCGACGATGACCGCCGCGCCGCTTATTTCCGGCAGACGCAAAACGGGATGATCCTGCGGATGGCGCTTCTCGCGTGGGTTCTGGAATGATAACTGGTTGACCGAAACAATGCCTTCTGATTCCGATCGATCGAAAAATATGAGTTACGCGCCGCCGGTTCACGTCACCGGCCTGAAATGCGGATTATGCGGGGCGACGTATGAACACGGCAACGTCTATACCTGCTCCGGCTGCGGCGATGAAGGGATCCTGGACGTCGAATACGATTACGACGGGATCGCGGCGTCGTTCGCGGACCGGCCCCTGCCGGAACGCGAGAGGAACATCTGGAGGTACGGCGAACTGCTTCCGGTATCGGCGGAGATCGACCGGCCGCACCTGTCGATCGGCTGGACGCCGGTATATGACGTCCCGCGGCTCGCGCGGGCGTTCGGCGTCGGGCGGTTCCTGCTGAAAGACGACGGGCGTAATCCGACAAATTCCTTCAAGGACCGCGCAAGCGCGGTTGCGGTGCTGAAATCTATCGAATTCGGACTCGAAACAGTTGCTTGCGCGTCGACCGGGAACGCCGCGTCTTCGCTTGCGGGGCTTTCCGCGGCAACGGGATTGGAAAGCTGCATTTTCGTTCCCGAGCGCGCGCCTGAGCCGAAGGTGACGCAACTGCTGATTTTTGGAGCGACCGTACTTCGCGTGCTCGGCACTTATGAACAGGCGTTCGATCTCTGCAAGGCCGCCTGCGAACGGTATGGATGGTACAACCGCAACAGCGGGAGCAATCCCTTTTTGGTCGAGGGAAAGAAGACGGCGGGGCTTGAGATATCAGAACAACTCGCGGGGCAGATGCCGGACTGGGTCGTCGTTTCGGTTGGCGACGGATGCACGATCGGCGGCATCGGCAAGGGCTTGCGTGAAATGAAACTTCTCGGAATCGCCGATCGCGTTCCGCGACTGCTGGGCGTTCAGGCCGAGGGCGCGAGGCCTTTGGTCGACGCTTTCATCAGCGGAGAAGAACTTGTTCCATCTGAAACAAACACTCTGGCGGACAGCATCGCCGTTGGCACGCCGCGCAACTGGCGACGGGCGCTCAAGGAGATCAAGTCGTCGGACGGAGAGATGATCGCCGTGAGTGACGAAGAGATTCTGGAAGCGATGCGGACGACGGCCCGCAAAGGAGCCGTGTTTGGCGAGCCCGCGGGCGTGGCCGGCGTCGCGGGCGTGAAGAAAGCCGTTGAAAAGGGAATCATCGGCAAGAGCGAATCCGTGCTTTGCGTCGTCACCGGAAACGGCCTGAAGGACATTCGATCGGCAAAGCAGGCGGTCGGAAAAGCGTTCGACGTGAGACCGGATATGAACAGCTTGGCCGACGTCCTGACGAACCGCTGAAAAATATCGTGCTTATCAAGAACATCCGCACATTCACGCTGATACCCGAAATGGTGAAAACGACGGATCTGAGGGTCTCGGGGTCCGAGATCGTCGAAGAAGGACCATCGCTCGCGCCATTGAAGGATGAAGAGGTGCACGATCTGGACGGAAGACTCGTGTTGCCGGGGTTTGTGAATGCGCACACGCATCTCTATTCGAGCCTTTCACGAGGAATGCCCGCGCCGGCGAAAGCCCCCGCGGATTTTACCGAGATTCTCAAGAAGATCTGGTGGAAACTCGATGCGGCGCTTGACGACGAGACGATTTACTACAGCGCGCTCGTCGGTGCGATCGACGCGCTGAGATGTGGGACGACGACCATCGTTGACCATCACGCGTCCCCTTCGTCGATCAACGGTTCGCTCGATCTCATCAAGTCGGCGCTGCAGCGACTCGGGATGCGAGGCGTTCTGTGTTACGAGGTGACCGATCGCGGCGGCGACCGGAAACGCGACGAGGGGCTCGAAGAGAACGAGGGATTCATCGAACGGAACAAGACGAATGAGGATTTCCGCGGGCTTGTGGGCGCGCACGCCGCGTTTACATTGAGCGATGAATCGTTGCGCCTTTGCCGGGACCTGGTCGCCAAACACGACGCCGGCATTCATATCCACGTTTCCGAGGACGTGTGCGATCCGGCGCATTCGATGAAGAACCACGGAATGACGGTCATCGAACGCTTGACAGCGCACGACCTCCTGAATAGCAATTCGGTCCTGGCGCACTGCGTTCATCTGGCCCAGGGCGATTACGAGACGATCAGCAAAAGCGGCTCGTGGGTCGTTCACAATCCGCGTTCGAATATGAACAACCGGGTCGGGTACGCGTCTCTTCACCGATTCGGGAACGGACTCGCGCTCGGAACCGACGGGTTTCCGTCCGATATGCTCGAAGAAGCCGGTTTCGCCTTTTTCAAGCGAAGGGATTCGCGTGCCGACGAGGCCATCGATTTCGGCGGTATGATCTCGGGCGGCCAAAGGATGATCTCACGGATTTTCGGCAGAGAATTCGGGAGCCTCTGCAAAGGCGCCGTCGCCGACCTCTTGGTAATGGACTACCGCGAGCCGACGCCGATGGAGCACGGAAACCTGCTCGGCCATTACCTGTTCGGAATGCGGTCGTCGATGGTCGAATCGGTGATGATCGGCGGAAAATGGGTGATGAAGGACCGCGAGATCCTCGGAGTGAATGAGAATGAGGTATTCGAGAGATCGCGGCATCTCGCCCGAGAGTTATGGAAAAGAACCGGCCGGATGTCGTGAATCGCGCCGGCCGGCGCGTCATCGCTCTCGGTTTTGCCGTTCGACACCTCGAACGGCTGTTAGCTGACGGCCAGCGTTATCAACGTCTTACTTAACGACGTTCGCGAGATTTCGAAGGAATTTCTGACGCGGATCGTGCGTTTGTCTCGCCGGACCCGCGGCAATGTGACACCGGTCAT
This sequence comes from uncultured Blastocatellaceae bacterium, assembly GCA_964487505.1. Taxonomy (GTDB): domain Bacteria; phylum Acidobacteriota; class Blastocatellia; order Pyrinomonadales; family Pyrinomonadaceae; genus JAFDVJ01. The sequence continues at coordinate 67,101 of CAZARD010000008.1, forward strand.
ATTTTTGCAGTTTGGCGATGTGATACCTTGCAGAAAAGCGATCGATTTGGAACGCTCGCCCGACATTCTATGGCCGAACTGACGCCCATACCGTTTGACCGACTTTTGCGAAGGATCTTCTATGAGTTCAGAAAGTCGGGATCCATTTTCGACCTCCCGTCGAGGAAATTTTACCGGCCGGACAGCGAATATGACCTGGCGGTCGATTTTCTGGGGAAACGGGCCGCAAATCCGGCCGGTCCGGCCGCCGGCCCTCATACCCAACTCGCCCAGAACATCGTTCTCGCGTGGCTGGCAGGTTCGCGGATCCTCGAGCTGAAGACCGTTCAGATCAAGGACCGGCTCGAGCTGACGAGGCCGTGCATAGATATGGCGACGATCGGCTACAACACCGAATGGAGCCAGGAGCTTTTGCTCGATCAGTCGTTGCGAGAATACGTCAAGGCGTCGATGATCATCGAGATCCTCAAGCATTGGATCTTCCTCTCCGATGAAAACGGCGATCATCGGCCGGAGCAGTTCGACACGATACTCGATCTCAGCGTCGGCTACGATCTCGCCGGGATCCGGTCGGCGGAGATACGGGCGTGGCTCGATGCTATGAGAGACGCGTCGACGCTTATCGAGGAATACCGGGATCAGATCCCGGAGGAATTCTCGGCATACCGTGGCCTCGATTTCAATCCCGAGATCGGGAGCAGCATCACGTTGTCGACGTTTCACGGCACGAAGGCCGATGAGATCGAAAGCATCTGCCGGTTCCTGATCGCCGAAATGGATTTTGATGTCGTGATCAAGATGAACCCGCCGATGCTTGGAAAGGAAAGGCTGGAGTACCTTCTTCACGACAGGCTCGGATTTTCCCAGATCGAGGTGAACGAGAATGCGTACAAGGTGAACATCGCCTACGCGGACGCCGTCCAGATCGTGGCCCGGCTTCAGGAATCGTCCCGAAAGATCGGGAAGAAGGTCGGCGTTAAGTTCGGCAACACGCTCGAGGTCGTCAATCACGGAAGTTTTCTGAAAGACAAGATACAGTATCTTTCGGGGCAACCGCTCCACGTCCTGCACCTCGAACTGGTCAATGAGTGGAGAAAGTCGTTCGGCCCTGATTTTCCGATCTCATTCTCGGCCGGCGTCGACGCGAACAATTTCGCCGATTGCGTTTCGATCGGGCTCGTTCCGGTCACCTCCTGCACCGATCTTCTCAGGCCAGCGGGCTACGGTCGGCTTCAGCAGTACCTGAAGAATCTGGAAGCCGCAATGAATGAGGTCGGGGCGAAGACGGTCCGGGAGTTCATTATTAGGACCGGCGCGGCCAACGGAACGGGGGAAACCGCGGATTCCGGAGCGGCGGTTTTGTCCAACACCGCGGCCCTTCTCAAGCGGAGCATTGAAAACCCCCGCTATCATCACGACAACAACAGCAAGCCGCCGCGAAAGGTCGGGAGCCATCTGTCGCTGTGGGACTGCCTCAATTGTTCAAAGTGTATTCCGGTATGTCCCAACAACGCGAACTTTTATCTCGGTGTCGAACCGGTCGACCGTGAGATCTTCGATCTGGTGATCAAGGAATCCGGATGGACGAAAACGAACGATCGTCAATTCACGGTACAGAAAGATATGCAGATCGCGAACTTCGCCGACGCCTGCAACGATTGCGGCAACTGCGACGTGTTCTGCCCCGAAGACGGCGGGCCATACGTCGAGAAACCGAGGTTTTTCGGATCGATCGAGTCCTTTGGCAGTAATCGTGATCTCGACGGCTTCTACTTCGACGATTCGCCGTCGGGAGCCGCGCTGAACGGAAGGATCGGTCGCCACGAATTCCGTTTGGAATGGGACTCGGCCCGCGATCGATTTGTATTCAGGGCCGCGGACGCCGTGGTCGAAACCGACGCCGTGACGCACGAGATCGTCAGGGCCTTGCCGATCGGGCCGGAGACGGCGGTCGTGGATATGACGAACTACCACGTTATGACGGTCCTGCTCAAGGGGATGTCGGACACGGCCCGGGTTAATTATCTGAACGTTGAGGCACATCGCAGAACGGCGATGAAATGAGCAATATGGAAGCCGAACACGAATCGAGAATCGAATTCAATCTGAATGGCGAGTCCTTCACCGCGACGGTCGACGACGGGATGTCCCTGATGACGCTTTTGCGCGAAAAGGCCGGGTTGATATCGCCCAAGAACGGATGCGCCCCGCAGGGATCCTGCGGGTGCTGCACGGTGATCGTCGAGGACAAGGCGGTTCCGTCCTGCGCCGTTCCGGCCAAGAAGGCGAACGGCAAGAGGGTTCTGACTCTCGAGGGATTCTCCGAAAGGGAACGGGACGTCTTCGCGAAAGCATTCACGCTCAGCGGCGGACTGCAGTGCGGATTCTGCATTCCGGGGATCGTTGTCCGCGCCAAGCATCTGATCGGCAAGAAGCCGCTTCCGACGAGGGACGAGATCGCAGCGTCGCTTAACAACCACATCTGCCGCTGTACGGGATTCGTGAAGATTCTCGATGCGATCGAAATGGCATCGCGCGCGCTCAACGGCGAGCCGTTGCCGGAAGCCGACTACAGCGCGAAGATCGGGTCCAGCCTGCCGAAGATGGACGGCGAGAAGTTCGTGCTTGGCGAGCGGCCCTACATCGATGACATCACGCTCCCGGAAATGCTGTACGCGGCGTTTCTGTTCTCGCCGCAGCCGCGTATCAGGGTGAACGGGATCGATACGACGGTTGCCGGAAGTCTTCCGGGCGTGAGCCGGATCGTGACCGCGGCCGATGTTCCCGGAAGGATCAGGCAGGGCACCATCTATCAGGATTGGCCGGCCTTTGTGGCCGAAGGCGCGGTCACGCACTGCATCGGCGATATTCTCGCGGCCGTCGTCGCGGACGATGTCCGGACGGCGCGCAAAGCCGTCGAGGCGATCGTTCTCGACTACGAAGTGTTGCCCGGAGTCTTTGATCCGGAAGAGGCGTTGAAACCCGACTCGATCCGGGTTCACGAGGGGCACGAGAACCTCTTGTCGAGATCGGTGATCAAACGCGGCGATGTGGACGAGCAGCTCGGGAAATCGGCTTTCGTCGAAACCAGAACGTTCGAAACCCAGAGAATCGAGCACGCGTTTCTCGAACCCGAAAGCTCGATCGCGAAATACGAGAACGGCGTTCTCGAGGTGCTGAGCCAAGGACAGGGAATTTTCGACGACAGAAAGCAGATCGCCGCATTTCTCGGTCTTGACGAAGAAAAGGTGACCGTCAGGCTGGTTTCAAACGGCGGTGCTTTCGGCGGCAAAGAGGACCTGAGCATACAGGCGCAGGTCGCGCTGATGGCGATGCTCACGGGAAAGCCCGTGAAGGCGACGTTGACCCGCGATGAGAGCATACGCCTGCATCCGAAACGGCATCCGATCAAGATGACCTATACCGTCGGCTGCGACGCGAACGGAAAGCTCACGGCGGTTCGCGCGCGTATGGTTGGCGACAAGGGAGCCTACGCTTCGGTCGGGACCAAGGTTCTCGAGCGGGCGGCGGGACACGCCTGCGGTCCGTACAACATCCTTCATTCCGACGTCGAGGCGCTCGCCGTCTACACCAACAATCTGCCGTGCGGCGCGATGCGCGGGTTTGGGGCGAACCAAGCGGCGTTCGCGATCGAGGGAATGCTCGATATCCTGGCTGAAAAGGTCGGCATCGACGGTTGGGAGATGAGATGGCGAAATGCCGTCGACATCGGGGACACGTTCGTCACCGGACAGGTCTTCGACAAGGCCGTCGGGATAAGAAAGACGCTTCTGGCCGTCAAGGACATCTACTATTCGTCAAAATATGCCGGGATCGCCTGCGGGATCAAGAACGTCGGGATCGGCAACGGTATGCGTGAATCCGGGCAGGCGATGGTCACCGTCAACCCCGACGGGACGGTCACGATCAATACGGGTTTCACCGAGATGGGGCAGGGGTTTTCAACGATCATGATCCAGATTTTCTGCGACGTCACCGGCATCGATCCGAGAACCGTGAGGGTTGAGATCGACACTACGAAGCCCACGCCCTGCGGGATGACGACCGCCTCGCGCGCGACGGTCCTCGGCGGAAGAGCCGTGATCAAGGCCGCCGAGGAGCTGAAAAAGGAGCTCGACGCAGGGAAGACGTTGCCCGATCTTGCGGAGAGACAATTCTTCGGAGAGGTCGTGATCGACTACACGACGTCCCTGGAAACAAAGACGGACAAGCCGATCACGCATATGTCATTCGGTTTCGCGACCCAGGTCTGCATCCTGG
>CAZARD010000008.1:71481-74237 GCA_964487505.1 uncultured Blastocatellaceae bacterium
GACAAGCCGATCACGCATATGTCATTCGGTTTCGCGACCCAGGTCTGCATCCTGGACGATGCGGGCAAACTCAAACGCTACGTTGCCGCGCACGATGTCGGCCGCGTCATCAACAGAAAGATGCTCGAAGGGCAGCTCGAAGGTTCGATCCATATGGGGCTGGGTTATGCCCTGACGGAAGAACTCAGTTTGACGGACGGCGTCCCCGATTCTTTCAGGTTCCGGTCGCTCGGGATCCTGAGGGCGAAGGATATGCCGGAAACGGAGATCATCCTGATCGAAGAGAACGAGCCCGAAGGTCCATTCGGAGCGAAGGGCGTGGGCGAGATCGGACTCGTTCCGACCGCGGGCGCCGTGGCCGGAGCCCTGTACAAGTTCGACGGGATCAGGAGATACAAGCTTCCGATGAAGGACTCGCCCGCCGCGAAGGCGATACTCTGAGAAGGGGGCGATGAACCCGGCGCTTCGCGCTCGACGTGCCTCGCGCGCGGCTTCCGACGGATTCCAGCTGCGCCGGGATCGGGAACGCCGCTCCTTGCAACGGATGCAAAAGAAGATGAACGAAACTCTACAAACAACCGCAATCGAATTCCCCGAATGGCTTGCCGATCTGGAAGCCAAGATGTTCAACCGCGATTTTCTGCTGACTTGGGAGAGAAACGACGACGAGATACGGGCGGTGCTCGATGTCGCGCAGGCGTTTTCCGATCTGCACCGGCACGGAAAGTCGATCCGATCGTTTGAAAGCGGTCTTGCGATCGCGCTTTTCCGTGACAATTCGACGCGCACGCGCTTCAGTTTCGCGTCGGCGGCAAACGCGCTGGGATTGGGGCTTTCGGAACTCGATGAAGAAAAGTCCCAGATCGCGCACGGTGAAACGGTCCGTGAAACGGCGAACATGATCTCGTTCCTGGCCGAGACGATCGGCATCCGCGACGATATGTTCCTCGGCGAGGGGAACCGTTATATGCGGGAATTCGGGGCTGCGCTTCAGGAAGGATTCGAAAACGGCGTCCTCCATCAAAGGCCGACCATCGTCAATCTGCAGTGCGACGTCGATCATCCGACACAGTCGCTTGCCGACCTGCTTCACCTGAAGAACACGTTCGGCTCGCTCGAGGAACTTCGCGGGAAGAAGATCGCGATGACCTGGGCGTATTCGCCGAGTTACGGCAAGCCGTTATCTGTGCCCCAGGGCATCATCGGGCTGATGTCGCGGCTCGGTATGGATGTGACGCTTGCCTTTCCCGAAGGCTACGGCCTGCTCCCCGACGTCGTCGAAATGGCCGGGAGACAATCCGCGCAGAGCGGGGGTCGATTCGAGATCGCAAACAGCATGGACGAGGCGTTCAGGGACGCCGATGTCGTATATCCGAAGTCGTGGGCCCCGTTTCACGTGATGCAGCGGCGAACCGTTCTGTTGAACGAAAACGACAAGGCCGGCTTGAAAGATCTTGAGCGGGAATGCCTCGAAAACAACGCGAAGTTCAAGGACTGGGAATGCGACGACGAGAAGATGCGTTTGACCAGGAACGGAAGCGCTCTCTATATGCATTGTCTTCCGGCCGACATCACGGGCGTCAGCTGCGGTCAGGGCGAGGTGTCGAAGGAGGTCTTCGAGAGATACCGGCTCGCGACATACCGCGAAGCCGGCTACAAGCCGTTCATCATCGCGGCGATGATATTCCTTTCGCGAATCAAGGATCCGGTTCGGAAATTGAGGAGTATCGTCGATGCCGGAAAGTACCGGATCAGCTAAGAATTGACCGTGGACAAAAGGTCGAAAAGGGCCGCCTGAGACCAAAGTCTAAGGCGGCCTGACTCATTCGTTCTCTGAAAATGGTCAGCGAACGAATGCATTAGGAACCGGAACGTCGCTGGGCGAGCCGAAATGAATGGCTTCGAAGCCGTTCACCGTCTGCTGCTTGTACCACGTCTGGTCCGATGGTCTGTAAACGACGGCGTCGGCAAGCCCGTCGCCGTCATAATCGCCCGGAACCGGAACATCGCCGGAAGCCCCGAACGGGAACGAGTAATACGACGAATCCTCGCTTCGCAGGACGAACCAAGTGTTCAGCGAAGGCCTGAAGATCGCGACGTCCGCGCGCCCGTCGCCGGTGTAGTCGGCTTGGACCGTACGGTCGGTGGAAACGCCGAAATTCTGGACGATGAGTCCTTCATTCGAGCGTCGCAGCCACCATTGACCGAGCGATGGCCGATAGACCGCAATGTCCGCCTTGTTGTCGCCGTCGTAATCCGCCGGCACGGGGAAGTCGCCGTTCAGTCCGAAACCGAGGATGGTTATGCCGCCGCCCGAGTTCTGGATGTACCAGGTGCCGTTCGACGGGCGGAAGATCCCCGGATCCTCTCGGCCGTCACCATCGAAATCGGCCGGAGCGGGAATGTCGCCCGCGAGGCCGAACGGGAACGAGTAAAACGTATAGTTCTCACTTCTCAAAACGTACCAGGATCCGTTCGAAGGCCTGAAGAAGGCGATATCGGTCCTGCCGTCGCCGGTGAAATCGGCCGGCGTCAGGCGATCGGACGAAGCGCCGAACTGAAAGGCGTTGTTACCGCCGTCGGCTGAACGAATGTACCACCATTCGCCGACTGACGGCCGGAAGATGCTCGGATCCGTCCGGCGGTCACCGTCGAAGTCGAACATCGCCGCGCGCGTCGTTGCGATCATCGCCATGCCTTCGACCTCGAGTTGGTATGATTGGCCGCCCGTTCCCGGATCGACTTCGTGGACGACG
>CAZARD010000009.1:0-1828 GCA_964487505.1 uncultured Blastocatellaceae bacterium
ACCGAACCGTGGGTTGAAACCCACGGCTAAATTCGACCGACCGCTACGCGGCCGGCATCGGACTTTTCGGACGCCCTTCTTTAAGGCTCGCCGCTCACTTTCACAACGATCTTGCCGAAATGCGTCGCCGATTCCATCGTCTTCAGGGCTTCGCGGGCATCCGCAAATCCGAAAACCCGGTCGATCACCGGCTCGATCAAATGCTCTTGGAAAAACGCGTTCATTTCCTCGAACATCTTGCGCGATCCGACGAAGATCCCCTGCAGCCGGATCGCTTTCATAAAGATCGGCATCCAGTTGACGGGCGCGTCCCCGGCGAGCACGCCGATCAACGCGATATGTCCGCCCATCCGAACGGCCGAGATCGATCTCGACAGCGTTCCGGCGCCTCCGACCTCGACGACGTGATCGACGCCGCGCCGCCCGGTAAGTTCCGAAACGCGCTTGTCCCAGTCAGGCGCCGTTCGATAATTGATCAACTCGTCGGCGCCGAGGTCGCGCGCGCGTTCCAGCTTCTCGTCGCTGCTCGAGATCACAAAGACCTTGGCGCCGAATGCTTTTGCGATCTGAAGCGCGAAGATCGAAACGCCGCCTGTACCCTGGACAAGCACCGTATCTCCCGCTTTGATCCCGCCCGAGACAACGAGTGCGTGCCAAGCCGTCACGGCCGCGCACGGCAAGGTCGCCGCCTGATCAAAGCTGTAACCGTCCGGAATGCGGACCAGGCCGGATTCGTCGAAGCACGCAAATTCGCGCAGAACCCCGTCACGGTCTCCCCCCAACGCCGTCCGGGCCTTTTCGTAATTCACGTCGCCGTCCGTCCAACCCTGCATGAAGATCGGGCAGACGCGGTCGCCTACTCGCCACTTCGCAACCTCCGGACCGACCGCGACGATCTCGCCGGCACCGTCCGAAAACGGAACGAGCGGCGTCTTCAGACGCGGATTGTAGAGTCCCTGAACCATTCGAAGATCTCGAAAATTGACCGATGCCGCGCGAATCCTGACGAGGACCTCGCCCGGCCCCGGCGTGGGCTTTTCCCGATCGACGAGATCCAACTCGTCGATTCCGAACTTGTTTATCTCGTAAGCTTTCATCTTGAGAACTCGAACGAGGTCATCGAGATCGATCCAAACTCGACGGCCTCATTGAAGACACGCACGTCGTCGGCTTCGTCGCTCAACGCGAGCACGTACAGCAGCGGCAGAAAATGCTCGGGCGTCGGGACCGCGAGCCGCGCGTCGGCGCCGAGGCCATCGAGGTTCGAGAGCGCCGAATGATCGCGCGCAAGCACCAGATCCCGGATCAGCGAATCCGCGCGAACCGCCCAATCTTCGCCGTCCGGGCGCCGAAAATCGGCGCGGCGCAGATTGTGCACGATATTTCCGCTACCGATGAACAGAATGCGTTTTTCACGCAAAAATCTCAATCCGCGGGCGAACTCGAAGTGCTCGGTCGCCGATTTTCGCCGGTCGAGACTTATCTGTATCACGGGAACGTCCGCGAGCGGAAAAATATGCCTCAGCACCGTCCACGTCCCATGGTCGAGTCCCCATCCGTCGTCGGCGCCGATCTTGTCGTTTCCGGCCGTTGCGACGATTTCCCGGGCGAGTTCCGGATCGCCCGGCGCATCGTAGACGACCTCGAAAAGTTCCGCCGGAAACCCGTAGAAATCGTGGATCGTGCGTTGCCGCGGATTCGAGGTCACGAACGATCCTTCGGTCTCCCAATGGGCCGATACGACAACGATCGCGTCGGGCCTGTCGATGCGGCCGCCGATCGCACTCCATTCACGCGTGAAGGCGCTGTCGCCGATCGCGTGCATCGG
>CAZARD010000009.1:1928-6867 GCA_964487505.1 uncultured Blastocatellaceae bacterium
CCCGGCCGCCTTCATTTCCTGAAAATATTCGACCGCCGCCTGCGGCCGGGGCCCCCAGGTTCCGAGTTCCTCGAAGGTTTCGGCGTCGAGCGCGATCAGTTTCGGGATCGAACGGGTTCCGTTCGTCAGATAGCGGTCCATCAGTTCGGGATTCTCGTCGCGGAGAACGTAGCGCGTTTCGATCAGATCCGAACCGGCTGCGACCGCCTCGATCGCCGGGATCGCCTGCGCCGCGTCTCCGCACCACCCTTCCGTGATGACAAGCCAGATCATCCGCCGCTCGTTCCGGCGCATCGCGTCGAGGACCGAATCCTCGACGACCGTCGTTTTCGCGATCCGCTTCATCCGCTGTCGGTTGAGCTTCGTAAACTCCACGCGCGATTCCGTTTGCTCCGGACCGGTCGTCTTCCCTTCGGCCAACAGACTTTCGATCAATCCGGCATACTCGCCGTAAGTCATTGATTTTGAAATATATTCCTTCATTTCTCACCTCGTTTCAAACGCTCTACCTCACGTTCGAGCCGTTCGATCCCCTCGTTCAGCGGCCGGACCATTTCGCGAATCTCTTCGATCGTGAAGCGCTCGGTAATGTGCTGCGGGCAGTTCCAATCGAACGCGTCGATCTTAAAGACGAACGCCCGCTCGATCCGCGCCCTGTAACTCGGGTCGCTCAACGATCGGATCAGGTCCGGGTCATCCGAGACGCTCGCCGTCGCAATTATCTTCAGCCGACGCCGGCCGGCATAATCCATCAGGAACAGCGCGACCTTGCCGTTGCCGTTCACATTCCCGGCACTGATGTACTGCCGGTTGCCGCGGAAGTCCGCAAAGGCGATGGTTTTCCGATCGATTACCCTCAGGAATCCGCGCGGTCCGCCCCGAAACTGAATGTACGGCCAGCCGGCCGCTCCGACGCTCGCCAGATAGAACCCGTCGCGCGATTCGATGAAGTCCGACTCGGCATCCGAGAGCAAGGCTTCGGCGCTAACCCCTTGAAGGGCGCGTTCATATATCCGGCCCGACCCACGCTCGTTTTGAATCGCGAGAACGTCGTCCGAGAATGCGATCTCAAAGAACCTTTTGGACATTACTGCACCAATCTCTGCAGAAAACCGCTGAATCCGATCAGCCACCAAACGACCTCGGCCAACTCGGTCGCCACCCTTAAAACTATTGTCTCTCCGAATCTCACAAAATCCTTCCCCGGTACGAAAATTTTCTGTAACCGCACTTGATACAAAAGCTGTCAAAAAAACCCGTCAGGCGCGCGCGTTCTCGACCACCGAAACCAGAACGTCCTGAAGCGTGTGCCGCGAAAGCTTCGCCTCGATAGCCTGATCGATCTCTGTTTGCAGCCCGCACAACACGCGCTGAATGTTCCGCCCGATCGGGCAATCCTGATCCGGCGTGTTGGGATGCAACGAAAAGACCTCGCTCGTCGCAACCGCGCGAAAAACCTCGAGCAGCGTGATCTCGTCAGGCTTCTTGTTGAGGCACGAACCGCCGCACGCTCCGGTCTGCGACGCGACAAGCCCGGCGTCGTGCAGACTGCAGAGCAGGCGCCGGATGACGACCGGGTTCGTGTTCACGCTCTTGGCGATATAGTCGGATTTCAAACGCCCGTCACAGTTCTGCGCAAGCATTGCCAGAACGTGGACCGCGATTGAGAATTGACTGTTTGCCGCCATAACTGTAACAAGTATAGTTACAAACGCGATCGACTGTCAAGCGGGCATCAACCCAATTCCGCAATAGCGGATTTTGGATTTTGGATTTTGGATTTTGGATTAGCCATCTGCGAGGGTCGGTCCAAGACTCAAGGTCCAAAATCCAAGGTCCCAAATCAATCCTGTCCTAAACGTTGAAGATCGTTACGCAAATTGGTGCGAAGAAAACATCGGCTTCCATTCGGACAAACTGATCCCGGCTCGTTGAGCGTGCGGAGCACGCGACGAATCGATAGCACCACGTGGAGCGAAGCGGAACGTGGCGTGTCGGGTCCGTTTTGGCCGGAGCGTGTGCAACACGCGTCTCAGGCCCGTTTCGGCAGGAGACGCGCGCTCCGCACGCTAAAACGAGGTTTGTCGAATCGATTGGACGTGGCCCGAGAAATCCGGTGGATCGTTTCGAAGTCGCCGATCTCGGCAATTGTCAGACACTGAAATCAGGGCTTCAAGAAGCAGACGTCAAACGTTCAGGACAGCATTGATCCCAAATCCAAAATCGAAAATCCAAAATCGAAAATGCCCCGTGCCTTCACGGCAATCACCGATCCCCGACCTGTTCGACGATCTTCCCGACGAGTCCGAACGGCGAGGACGTGCGGCGCTCGATCCCGCGCTCGGTGAACTTCGTTTCGGTGAGAAAATTGGTCAGGAACTGTAAATTCTCCTCTTTCTTCTTTCCGAGAATGGCGACCGTCTTGTCGGTCGCCTCCTTTCCGAACGTGACTGCCGGCGAGTTGTTCGACTTGAAACGCGCGAAAGCTGCGTTCTTCGAGAAACTCTGACCCGCCCGTGACTCGAGGCATTTGATGGCCGTCTCAGGATCGCCGATGACCAGCCGGCCGTCGACGAAGACCGCGGCGAATTCGCCGTCGGCCGAACGCCGGATCTCGGCACCGTCCCGGATCTCGGGCGCGGCCTTGAGATCGATGCCGCCGAGCGAGCGTTCCAGCTTCGCGCGGTCGCGGACCGAGACGACCGCCGCCGAACTGTCGCCGTCGGAATCGAGCGAGACCGTCCAGATCTCGGGGCCGATCGCGCTCAGGAAGGCTTCGGGGTCCGAAACCCCGTACGGTTCGAGGACGCTTCCCGCGAACGTCGCGATGATGTTCGCGTTCGCGGCATCGGTGCTGCGTCCGGCGACGAGGATCAGGCTTCGCCAGGCGATCTGCGGATTGGAAAGATTGTAACGGGTGGCGCTCATCGGTTCGGCCGGCACGAGATCGACCAGTAGCGTCTCGCCGGCGGCGGCTTTGACCGTTTCCCGGAACACAGTCGCCGAATCCGTTTCGAGCGCGATGTCGTAACGGTCTTCGATCCCGGTCTCGGTCTTCAACGACGACCACACGATCTCGCGGACGTTTCGCCGGACCAGTTCCGGCAGGACCCGCGCGATAAAACTGCGGCCGTCATCGTCGTCCGTCGCCTCGAGCGCCGTCGAGACCGCCGCGAAATTCGCCAGCTGCGCAATACCGTCGGGAGACACATAACCGGCCGCGAGAAGCTCTGGCGCGGTCACGGAGAGCCTCGAGAATGCCTCGACCTTCGCGAGACTTTCGCCTTCGCCGCGAGCGGCCGCAAGCGATCGGTCGAGCGCCGTTTCATCGTTCGAAAGAAAGATCCGACTTCCGGAAACGAACGCATATGCCTTGCGTCCGTCGGTCGCCGTCCAAACGAAACGCCGGCCCGTCGGCTGATCCGCGGATTCGAGCAAGACTTCCCCGCCGTACGAATCGTTGATGAAATTTCCGAGCGTTTCTTCGACGAATTTCAGGGTGTAGCGGTTCCACGAATGGGTGTCGCCGACCGCGACGAAGCGCGGCTTGAAGTTCAGGACGGAATGATCGGCGGTCAACTCGCTTTGCGTCGCTTCGAATCCGGTCACGCCGACCGCGAACTGCAGACCGTCGAGCGCCGAAAAATCGGTCTTTTTCGCCATCGCCTGCTCGAAAGGCTTGTTCGATTGAAGGCTTCGCAGCAGCTTTCCGAGATCGTTCGTTTCAAGATAGACGAGCGTTTCCGCCGGAAGCAATGAACGCATCTCGGTCCGTGACCGGGCGCAGCCCGATGCGAACGCCGCGATCGCGACGACGAGCACGAACACGAAGAATCCGGCGACCGATCGCGTCGATTCCGGCTTTCCGCGCTTTCCCGTGTTCCTACTTTCCACTATCATCCAAATTATGACGAAAGTATTTGCGGATAACATTTTACAGGGTAAGGTCGCGTTTGTAACAGGCGGCGGAACGGGTATCACCGGCGGCGTCGCCCGGGCCTTTGCTGAAGCCGGCGCGAAACTCGCGATCACGTCGCGCAAACAGGAAAACCTCGACGCGATGAAGGGTCTCGTCGAATCGAACGGAGGCGATTGTTTCACGATCGCGGCCGATGTCCGGGACTATGCCGCCGTCGAGAAGGCGATCGCCGCGACGGTCGAACATTACGGCGCGATCGATATCGTCGTCAACGGCGCCGCCGGCAATTTCTTGTGCAAGGCGAACGAACTTTCGGCGAACGGCTTCGGAACGGTCGTCGACATCGACACGAAGGGCACGTTCAACGTCTGTCGCGCGGCATTCGAGGAATTGAAGAAGTCGCGCGGCCAGATCATCAACATCTCGGCGACGCTGCATTATCTTGCGACGCCGATGCAGATACACGTTTCGGCCGCCAAGGCCGGCGTCGACGCAATCACCAGGAACCTTTCGGTCGAATGGGGACGCTTCGGGATCAGGGTGAACGGGATCGCTCCCGGACCGATCGAGGACACCGAGGGAATGAAGCGGTTGCTGATGCCCGAACTCAAGGAAAAACTTGCCAAGCGGATCCCGATGCAACGATTTGGAAAGATCGCGGATATCGAGAACGCGGCGCTGTTCCTTGCGTCCGACGCGGCCAGTTACGTCAACGGCGTGACCCTCGTCGTGGACGGCGGCCAGTGGCTGCTCGGGACAAGCCTGATGTGATCCGGGATTTCGACCGGAGCGCAAGCTTTGCGCTTGCAGCAGCAAGCGACGCCGCGAATCCGTTGAACACGGCGCCGTTGCCCAACGCCGTTCGCGCTTCGCGCTCAGTGCAAGCGGGACGCTTGCGCTCCGGTCCGGCTGTTATTGTTGTTGACATCGCGGTCGCGATGGGTTAAAACTACTGGCATAAGGACCGAAGAAGGAACGCTCGGACGTGAGTCTCAATCGAGATTTGCGCCGGGTTTTTTT
>CAZARD010000009.1:6967-50495 GCA_964487505.1 uncultured Blastocatellaceae bacterium
GTGAGCAGTCGGAACTGGGAGCGGCCGCGGCCGGCAAAACACACCCCGCCGGCCGCAAATCGCAAATGCCCCGGCTCAGCCTTTCATCAGCGCGACCAGCATTACGATGAAGAGAATGATCCCGACGATCGCGATGACGAGGCATCCGATCTTCATCCAACTGTATGGACGCTCGCCCTGGACCTCGCCCGTACGCCCGTTGACGACGATCTGAAAGACCTTGTTGTTGAACCGGTACGCGCCGGCATAGATCGGCAGCAGCAGGTGCTTGAACGTTACGTCGCCGTACTGGGTCGAGACCTGCGAGATGCGCTGCTCGTCGCCGCCGATGCTCTGGCGGACATCCCCGCAAATGACGTCGTATGCGATTGATTTGAACTTCTCGAAACCCGCATCGAGCGCGATCTGATAGGTCTGGGCCTTGTGCCCGGACAGGAATGCGGGCTCGTACGATCGCAACTGATCGAGATCCCACGGCTCCAGTTTCCGCAGGTACTTTTCGGGAAGCGACGTTGTCGCCGGAATGCAAACATCGTCGAAATGACGTGCGACCTGCCCGCTGGCATACGACCAGCGCGTCCGGCGCACCTCGCGCGATTTCTGCTCGCCGTTCTCCTCGTACCATTCCGTTTCGTAATAGTAATCGCCGCGCTCGCCCGTGTAATAGCTTTCGGTCGAGGCATCGTACGTCCAATACGGGATGTAAACACTGGCGAGCTTGTCGGCCGAGGCCATTGTCTTTAGTGCCGACGGCGCGAACCAAAGCGATCCGATCCACGTTCCGAAATTGGCCGTTGCCTGCGGCGGCGGAACCGAGAACGGCAGAACGCCTTCGGGGGCGACCAGCGGATCGGCGGCCTTCGGCTGCGCGACGATCTTGCCTCCGCAGAACGCGCAGGAGACCGCCGTTTCGGGCGGCGTGAAATTCACGATCGCCCCGCAGCTGTCGCAGTTGACCTGCATCGCGTTCTGTGCCATCGGTTGCAGATTCTGCGACGCGCGCTCGATGAACTCGTAAAAATCGCGTTCGTCCACCGAGCCGTCGGCAACCACTTCCTGCGCGTGCGCACAGTACGGGCAGGCGAGCTTTCCGAGCGCGGCATCGAAAACCATATTCGCGCCGCAGCCTGGGCACAGAAACCGATTTACATCCTCTTTGTTGATCTCAGGAGCGTTTTCCATCACTTTTCACGAAATTCCGAGATGTCCATCCCGTATTTCTCGCGCACATAATCCTCCTGCGCGATGTTCAGATTCTTCAGGTTGGCGAGCCTTCGTTCCGCTTTTCGGATATGCGTCTTCGTCCGCTCTGCCATTTGCTTCAGCAGATCGCGCCCTTCGCGCATCTCGGCCTCGGATTTCTCGCGCAGGACATAGAGTTCGGAATGCACCGCCACCGAACGCTCGTGCCGGAGCTCGATGAGGCGCTTCTTGATCTGGTAGATCTGGCGGATGGCGCGGACCAGTTCGTCGCCGGCAGAATCGCCTTTGACCAGATCGGGGGAATCGCGAAAATCCTCGACGAGCTTGTTCAAACGGTTCTGGTCGCCGGCCGCGTACGCCTCGTTGAGTTTGGCCATAAGGCCGTGGCGGCGCTCTTTTTCATCGGCGTCGAGCGCGAGATCCGGATGAATTATCCGGGCGAGGTTGTGATAGGCCTTCTTGGCCTCGACGGTCGGCCGCCATTTCTGTCCGCAATGCGCGTCCGATTCGTCGACCGCGGATTCCTCGGCGCGACGGCGCAGTTCTTCGGCCCGTTTCTTGATCTCCTCATCGTCAGGAACCAGTTTCGCTTCCTCTTCGGCGATCTCGGCCTCGATCTCGTCGAACTCGTGATAATACCGCGCGACCTCGATCTTGTAGCGTCCCTCGAAGAGATCGAGTTCCGCGCGCAGATCGGCCATTTCCTCCTCGGCGTCGGCGAGTTTGTCCTTCAAACGGTCGAGGACCTTTTTCTTCTTATTTAGTTCGATCTCTTCAGGCGCAAGCGTTGATTTCATCCGAACGCATTTTCGACGATTTATTGATTAAGTGCAATACGAGTGCAAAGTGCCGATCGGTGCCCAGTGCAAAGTGCATAGTGCATAGTGCATAGTGCATAGTGCGGCTACACCCCTTCGGCACGCTGTGTTTCCTAGAAATGACTTTGCACTGCGCGTTTTGCACTATGCACTATGCACTATGCACTTTGCACTGATCGGCACTTTGCACTTTGCACTGATCGGCACTTTGCACTTTGCACTGAATTTCCCTGTTTACGTTCCGTCACGCGGAACGATGGGGCTCATCAGCCTTCGACTTTGATGAACTTGCTGATCGACACCTCCTCGGCCGCTTTCAGCGTGGCGACGTTCTTGCTTTCGACCTCGCTCAGTTTATCGTCGGTGAATTCGGGATCGGCCTTGTACCAGGGTTGCGATTCGAAGTACTTCTGCAGTTCCTTGTCCTTGAAGACCCGCCCGTGCCGGGCGTAGATCTCGTTCCGAAGAACTCGAAGGTCCTCGATGAAGAGCCCCGTCAGCATATCTTCGTTGATCGGGTTTGTCGCGAAGAACTCGCGCTGCTCGGCTTCGAGCGTTTCGAGCAACTTCACGTTCTCCGTTTCGACCTTGCCGAGCCGGACTTTTTTTTGGTCACGGACGGGCCGATACCAATCGCGCCACTCGAAGATCTGCAGAATTCCGGGCGTCGTCAGTTTCAGGCCCCGCCGAGCGAAGAACTCGAGCCGCATCAGCCGCAGGTCGTTGAGCGTCACGCCCTTCAGCAATTCGCGCGTCAGCAGGGTCGTCTGGAACTTGTCCATATCGCCGACGGAGACCGCCGTCCGGTGCGATTCTTCGGCCGAACGGCTGATCGCCTCAAGGTTCTTGCGCTCGAACTCGTTGAGCATCGACGGCGAGTATTTGGGATTCCGTTTGTACCAATATCGCTGATCGAAGTATTTCTGAAGCCATTCCTGGTCGGGGAACGTCTTGCCGTGGACCGCCTCTATCTCGGCGATCATCACCTGCCAGTCAGCTCCGGTAAAGGCCGCGATCTTCTCCTCCGGGATCAGCCGGTCGCGCCAGAAACGCAGGTCTCCCGGCTGTACATACGGATGACGCTTCGCTTCCTCGGCGCGGATCAGGTCGAGATTGGCCCGCTCCAAAGGCGTCAGGACCGAGTTCTTGAAATTCGGATTCGGCCGGTACCAGGGCTGTTTCTCGAGATACTCTTGGATCGACCGCTCGGAGAAGACGCGCCCCCGCTTGCCGAAGAGAATCCCGCGGACGATCGCGATCTCGTCGACCATATCCACGTCGTCGGTGCTGAACTTCAATTTGGCAAGCTGGGCTTTCGTGACCTTCTTCTTGGAAAAGTCGAACTTGTCCCAGCCGTATCTCGCGAATTCCTTTTCGTCGGCGATCTGCGCAGTGACCGCGCCCGCGGCGACCGCCACGACCAGCAGCAGCAATATCGATCTTCCTCTTTTCATAATCATTCTGCCTCGATGATCTCAAAGCTCGTCGTGATCTTGGCCGTCGGACGGACGGTCGCGGCCACCGAACAGTATTTCGTGTCCGAAAGTTCGATCGCGCTGGCAACGGCCTGTTCGGAAACGTCGTGCCCGTACACCAAATGGTGAATATGAAGCGCGGTGAACGCGCGCGGATGCTCCTCGCGCCGCTCGCCCGAAATCTCGGCGCGATAGGCCGTGATCTTCTGCCTCTTCTTCTGCAGGATCGATACGACATCGACCGCGGTGCAGCCGGCGACGGCGATCATCAGAAGTTCGACCGGCGACGGCGCGGTCTTATTTTCTCCTTTGGTGTCAACAGTTATCGAATGGCCGCTGGGCGACGTTCCGATATAGAGATCGTCGCCGGCCCACCGGACGACGGCTTTCGTTTGATTTTCAGACATCGGGTTCATCTCCGTGGATTTGAACGCGCCGGAGCGCGAAAGTTGCGCCTAATTATAGTCGGAAACGCAAAATTGTCTGAACCGATTTAGCGCACAACGTTGTGGCACGCAATCTGCTTCCAATGATGCGCGGACGGGCCGGAAGATCGCCCGCCCTTTCAGGAAGGAGCAATTCAGATGAACAGATTCAAAAACTTGGTTTCGGTATTCGCGGTGGCGTCGTTTGTCGTTCTCGGAATGGTGGCGTCGGCGGCCGCGCAGAAGGCGCCCAACGAGCGTGACGTCCGCAACATTCTTCGGAGCCTCGATTCGAAGGTCTCGGACCTTCGCTACAGCGTCCGTTACGGCCTGCGCGACTCTGACGATCAGGCGTCGCTCGAGAACGACGTGCTCGAACTCAACCGCAAGGTCCGCGAGTTTCAAACGAATTTCAATCAGCGCCGCGATAACGCCGACGACGTGCTCGATATCCTGAACACGGCGAAATCGGTCGGCGATTATCTACAAGCCAACCGTGTCAACAAGACCGTCGAAAAGGACTGGAGCGAGGTCCGAACGCTGCTCGACCGGCTCGCCGGGAACTACTCGGTCTCGTGGGATTGGAACACGGGCGGAACGACCAGCAATTTCCCGGGATCGGCGAATTCCCTTGTCGGAACGTACCGGCTCGACGCGTCGCGGAGCGAGAACACGCGTGACATCGTCGACAACGCCAACGTCTCCGATTCGGACCGGGCCGACCTCGAGGACAAGCTCGAACCGGCCGAAACGGTTGCCATCGACATCCGCGGCACACAGGTGACGCTTGCGTCGTCCCGCGCGTCGGCGGTGACCTTCGTCGCCGACGGCCGGACCCGCACCGAGAACTCCGGCGGCAGATCGATCCGCGTCCGCGCGCAGCTCGATAATGGCCAATTGACCATTTCAAGCATCGGCGGCGACACCGACTACACGATGATCTTCACGGCCGAGGACGGCGGGCGCGAACTCAAAATCACGCGCCGCGTCACGACCGATTACCTGAACCAAACGGTTTTCGCGGACAGTTTCTACGAAAAGACCGACTCGGTGGCGCGCATCGACGGCCGGACCGACACGAACACGCCGGTCAGCACGAACGACGACACGTATTCGTCGAACGATCCCGACGATCGCAACACCAACGATCCGACGATCCGCACGACGCGACCCGGCGACTACATCGTCCCGAACGGCACGGTCATCAGCGGGATTCTCGAGAACGACATCAACACGAAGATCTCGCAGAACAACGACCGCTTCCGTCTGACGGTGCAGTCCCCGAACGAGTTTCGCGGCGCGGTCATCGACGGCTACATCTCCGGGATCAACCGCTCGGGCAAGGTCACGGGCCGTTCGCAGATCACGTTCAATTTCGAGCGGATAACGCTTCGGAACGGCGAATCGTATGATTTCGCGGGATACCTTCAGGGCATCACCGACCAGAACGGCAAGAACGTCAAGATCGACACCGAGGGAACCGCGAAGGGCGACAGCCAGACGAAAGAGACCGTCAAGCGCGGCGGGATCGGAGCGGGTGCGGGCGCGCTGATCGGGGCCATTCTCGGCGGCGCGAAAGGCGCGGCGATCGGAGCGATCATCGGCGGCGGCGCCGGGGCCGGATCGGTCATCGTCCAGGGCAAGGACGATCTCGATCTCAAACGCGGATCGATGATCACGGTCCAGTCATCGTCACCGAACCGGTGAGGCATGTGGGATTTGGGATTTGGGATCTGGGATTTGGGAGTTTCACGGACTCTTGGTCGATTCCTTGATCTCAGATCCCATAACCGAAATCCGCAATCCCAAAAATCCCAAATCCCAAATCCCGAATGCGTTATGTTATCTTCTCCCAATGAAGATCCTTCCTGAGGATGCCGAAGCCTACCGCGACAGGAAATGGCGGCGCGAGGAGACTTTGAGGATCGAAACCGCGGCCGAGGTCGAGACGCTTGTCGACGATCTCGGCTTTTGCCTTGGCCTGACCGACGCCCGGACGAACCTGCCGAGCGTCTACATCGCGGTCTGCGGAAGGCGGGATGCCCACATGCCGCGGAACGTCCAGAAGGACCCCGAGGCGAGTCTCGCGTGGGTGCTCAAGGACGAGGTGATGCGCCGCGGCAAGGTCTACTACGCAAAACTCCTGAAGGGCCGCTCGATGTTCATCGCACCGCGCCTGGTTCCCTATTTCAACTCGATCTGGGGCGTCCCGCGCAAAGACGAACGGGAACAGCTTTCGCAGTCCGCGCAAAAGGTCTTGAGGGTTCTTCGCAAGGAATGGGAAATGGCATCCGCGGACCTTCGTGCCGAATCGGGCATCGGCGACCGAAAGGATCTGACAAAGGCGATCGATCAACTCCAGATGCGGCTCAAGGTCATCCCGCAGGAGGTTCTATACAAGCCGAAGTTCACGTACATCTGGACGCTTTCCGAGGCGCGGTTTCCCGAAGAACTTCGAAAAAAGGTCGATCGCGAAACCGCCGTCCGCGAGATCGCCCGTGCGTTTCTCCGGATATGCGGCACGACGCTCATCGGCGAGCTCTCAAAGGCCACCGGACTGCCGCGCTGGGAAACAGGCCGCGCCAATCATCAACTTGTCGAAGAAGGGTTTTCAGTAAGGATCGAACGCGGGATCTATTCTATCCAATGAAACTTGCTCGTACCCTGGAATCGTCCGCTCATCGTCGGTTTCAGACAATTCGTTGAATTCCGGCGTCCCGTACTCCGCTGCATGATTCAATTGTCGCGGACCCGTTCGCGGGTCCGCTCGTGAGGTCACGAGGGAGAGGGGGCTGTTGGGAAGCAGCCCCCTTTTTGCTTGCCCGAAGATCGCCGGCAATATGATGTCGGGCCAAGACACGAAGTTCAGTTTTCGGTCCAAATACGTGATTCAGAAAAAAAGACTGCCAAATATTCCGGCAGCCTTTTCTTGGGAAGTTGATTTGAGGCCACAAGGTCCGACATCAGTCAAAGATACTGATGAACCATTCTTCCAATTGATGAAAGAGGCACCCACAGGCGTTGGGATCGCAATTCTTGTTCTGCGGGGCCCATTTCCCATCGCTATCGTGGCATTGGGCGTACTGTGATTTCGGGTTATCGATCGCGCCTTGCGGGGCCTCAGCCTTTCCGGCAAACACGACCGAAACCGCTGCGAGCATTACCAATGTCGCGAGAAGTTTTTTCATTCAGTTGTCTCCTTAGTGTTTAGAAGTGAACGATGCATTAAAGGGCAGGACACCGGCATCGCTTCGATGCCCTAGTTTCAATATATTCCCATAATGTGAATTCGACAAGTAATTCTTCGGTAGTTACGATAGCGTTGGCGGAAAAGAATCCGGTAATCACGATGCCTGAATCACGAGACGCAACGGCCCCCGTATCCACAAACGGAACAAAGCCTGAACCGAAGTACGATCGCTCGATCGTCGAAGGGCCGCTCGGCGCGGCCGTCTGGAAGATAGCTTGGCCGACGATGCTGACGAACGCCATCGGCGGGCTTCAGGGAATAGTCGACCACGTGCTTGTCGGCAATTTCGTCGGCTATAAGGGAAATGCCGCGATCGGCGTGAGCTGGCAGATCTTCCTCGTCGTCGTCGTGTTCGTTTCGTCGATCTTTATCGGGATGAACATCATGATCTCGCGCTTCGTTGGCGCCGGCGAGCGCGACAAGGTCGACCGGACGTTCTACCAAGGCTTCCTGACGGCGGTGTTCATCGCCGTCTTCATCATCGCGCCGGTCGGTTACGTCGGTTCGCCATTTTTGCTCGATCTCGTCAACGCCGCGCCGGAGGTCAAAACGGAGGCGCTCCCGTTCCTGCGGATAATGTTCCTGTTCTCGACGGGAATGATGATGTTCTTTATGCTCAGCGGCGCGCTCCGTTCGGCCGGCGACGCGAAAACGCCGATGCGCATCGCGATCGCGCTGACGATACTGAATCTGACGCTGAACATCGTCCTGATCCGCGGTCTCGGACCGATCCCGGCGTTCGGAACGATGGGAGCGGCGATGGGAACGAGCATCGCGTCGGGCCTCGTCGCGGTCTACTCGATCTGGAATCTTGCGACCGGCCGCTGGGTCCTCTCCTTGCGGCCCGCCAGCGGCTTTGCTCCGGATTTTTCAGTCATTCGGAAACTTTTCAAATTAGGTCTTCCGGCCGGGATCCAGGGCATCGCGATGAACATCGGGGGCGTGCTGATGCTGGCCTTTATCGGATCGCTCGCGGAAAGTGCGGCAGCGCAGGCCGCTTTCGCGGTCTCGTACACACAGCTTTTCTCGCTGATCACCTGGACATCGTTCGGCTTGCTCGGCGCGGCGGCGGCCGTCGCAGGCCAGAATCTAGGGGCGAGACAGCCCGACCGGGCGAACGAGGCGGTCCACGTCGCGGCCCGTTTCGGCATCGCGGTCGCGGTCTTCGTCGGGTTCTTTTTCTTCTTTTTCCCCGAACGCCTGCTCGGACTCTTCGGGATGAGCGATCCGACCGTGGTCGACATCGGCGTCCAGTTGCTGAGGTTCCTCAGCGTTTCGGGTGTGTTCGTATCGATCGCCTTGACCTACACCGGCGGACTGCAGGGCACGGGCGACACGAAAGGCCCGCTGTACATTTCCATCGTCTCGCAGGTCATCGTCCCGCTCGGGATATGTTTCGCGGTCAAGAGCCTTTGGGGCCTCCGGCCGTGGCATATCTGGTTCGCGATCCTCGCCGGCCACATCGTCCGCTGCGTCCTCAGCGTGGTCCGCTTCGGCCAGGGCAAATGGCGCAGCATCAAGGTCGACATCTCCACGACGGAAGCGTGAAGGCATTTGGGATTTGGGATGTTGGATTTGCGAGTTGGGGTTGTTTGCCGACCGCGGCCGCCACCGATCACCGCTTACGGCTTACCGCTCGCTGCTCACTGCTCGCTGCTCACCGCTCACGGCCTTACGCCGCGTCGAAGCGCAGTTTCAGGCCTAGCGCTTTGATTACTTTGAGTATCGTCTCAAAACTTGGCGCTCGGTCGCCGGAAAGAGCTTTGTACAAACTCTCTCGCGACAGACCCGCGTCGCGTGCGACCTGGGTCATTCCATCTGCACGGGCGATATGCCCAAGTCCCGCGCGATAAACGCCGGATCGCCGTTCGAATCTTCAAAGCATGCCTCGAGAAACAAGGCAATCTTTTCAGGAGTGCGCAGATGGTCGGCGACGTCGAACGTCGAGACCTCAATTTTCTCGTTCATTTTCCTCAATCTTCCTCGGAATTTCCTTCGCCGGTTTAATGTCACGATCCTGTGTTCCCTTATCGCCGCCCGCACGAAGCAGCAAATAACCAGGGCCACGGTCTATTCTCAACTCGTTGACTCGGTCCCGACCGACTTTGAATCTCCGGGATTCCCGTCACGCAAACGCTCAATTCGAACCCGAATCCGCGCCCACCCATTTGATCTTTGAGATTGTAAATCCAATCGCTGAACCGAGAGGTTTTGAGGATCTCAAATATGAAACGAGTGCAGCCATACAGCCACACTCGTTTCAATGGAAAAATCTGGAAACTCAGGATCGAAAGGAACAAACCGGCTCATACGCGCCAGCGTTCCAATCGGCTTGCGCCACGATCCACGTGAGCGCGGCTGCGTTTTCTCGACTTGATCCGCGTCGCCCGCGTCATCCGCGGCCAAGTGTTTCGCTCGCGCTAACACGCTCGTGCAAGCGGGACGCTTGCGCTCCAGTCAAAATCCGCAATCCCAAATCCGAATTCCGAAATTCCTAGTATCGGGTCAACTCCCGCGCTGCGTTTTCGACGTCTTCGATCTGGGGAAGAATATAGTCTTCGACCTGCGGCGCGTAGGCGACGAAGGTGTCGGTCGCGCCGACACGCCTGACCGGGGCGTCGAGGTACTCGAACAGTTCATCCGAAATGCGGGCCGCGATCTCGGCTCCGTAGCCGTACGAAAGCGGATCTTCGTGCGCGACGATCACGCGCGAGGTCTTCTTGACCGATTCGGCGACGGCTTCCCAATCATACGGGACCAGCGTCCGCAGATCGATGACCTCGACCGAAATGCCTTCCTTCTCGAGCCGTTTCGCCGCTTCGAAAGAACGCTGAACGAGGGCCCCAAAAGTGATGACGGTGACGTCGCTTCCCTCTTTCACGGTCTTCGCCTTGCCGAACGGGATCAGGAATTCCGACGAAGGATACTGCGATTTGTTATAGACCTGGCGATAAAGATGCTTGTGCTCGAGGAACATCACCGGGTCGTCGCAGCGGATCGCGGTCCGCAAGAGCCCGTTCGCGTCGAGCGCCGTCGACGGATACACAATCCGGAGGCCGGGCGTGTGTGCAAAAAGCGTCGTTCCCGACTGCGAGTGGTAGACGGCTCCGCCCTTGAGGTACCCGCCGACCGGAACGCGGATCACCATCGGGCATTTCGAATCGCCGTCCGAACGCCAGCGCATCACCGCGACCTCGTTGCGGATCTGGTGCATCGCCGGGAAGATGTAATCGAAGAACTGGATCTCGCAGACGGGCTTAAGTCCGCGCAAGGCCATTCCCACGGCGCGGCCGACGATGTTCGCTTCCGCGAGCGGCGAGTTGAAAACGCGCGCCGAACCGAATTCGCGCTGCAGGTTGGCGGTCACCTTGAACACGCCGCCCTTGCCTTTGACCCGGTCGAGGTACTCCTCACGCGAGCAGTCCGCGACGTCCTCTCCAAAGACGACGATCCGCGGATCGCGCGCCATTTCCTCGTGCATGCATCGGTTGATCAGATCGACCATCGTGCCGGCGTTGCCGGAAAGTTCGGCCCCTTCCTCGGTATCGAACAGAGAGCGGTCCGTCGGATCGACATCGGGCGAGTAAACGTTCCGGTGCGCCGATTCCGGCGCCGGCTGCGGGGTCGCGATCGCGATGTCCGCCGCCTGGCTGACCTCGGCATCGACCTCCTTGCGCAGCGCCTCGAGATCCTCGGAACTCGCGACGCCCTCGGTCATCAGAAACTCGGCGAAGGTCCGGATCGGGTCGATCGACGCGTCGTGCTCGCGTTCCTCGTCAGGCCGGTACAGTTTCTCGTCATCTGAGAGCGAATGCGAATACGGCCTGATGACCGTCGCGTGGACGAAGGCCGGACCTTTGCGCTCGCGGCAGTAGGCGACGGCGTCCTTGAACGCGGCATAACTGGCGAGCGGGTCGGTGCCGTCGATCTTCTGGATGAAGAGTCCGGGGAATCCGGTGACGAGCGTCGAGATGCAGCCGCCGGCCGTGTTGACCTCGACCGGAACGCTGATCGCGTAGCCGTTGTCCTCGACGACGAAGATCACCGGCAGCTTCAGGTTGCAGGCCGAATTCAGCGCTTCCCACCATTCGCCCTCGCTCGTCGTTCCGTCGCCGACCGACATATAGACGACCTCGTCGCCCTTGAAACCGTGAACGTGCTCCTTGAGCGCATCGACGAGAGACGCGCGGTACGACGCTTCGGCGGCGCCTACGGCGTGCAGCGCCTGCGATCCGGTGCACGACGACTGCGACGGGACGTTAAGCGGGACGCTGCCCCAGTGCGACGGCATCTGGCGGCCGTGCGAGTTCGGGTCGGCTTCGGCCCCGACCGACGACCAGAGCATTTCCTGCGGCGTCATTCCGAGCCCAAGCATCAGCGCGCGGTCGCGGTAATACGGGAAAAACCAGTCGTAACCCGGCCTCATCGCCTTGGCGGCGCCGACGAGGACACCTTCGTGGCCGGCGCCCGAGATCTGAAAGAAGATCTTGTTCTGGCCCTTGAGCTGTATCTCCTTGTCGTCGATGCGCCGTGCGGCATACATCGTGCGGTACATCTCGACCAATTCCTTCGGCTCGAGCCCGTGATACTTATCGATCTTGTTCGATTTGGCGGTTTTCGCCGACCCCTTCTTGTTCATTTTCCCGGTTGCAGTTGCCATTTTGATCCCTGAATTTGATAACGAGTATTGATATAAAGATAAATTATTTTAGCTCGACGCCCGAAAATCTTCCATATCTGACCTGCAGGTTCGGTCTGCACGTTATGATTTTCCGGCAAACCAAAAGAATAGCGTATCCGCACCGATTCTGAAAACAGAACGTCGCGTTCGTGAGATCGGAACTCCGGTGTGGATGTGACCGGGAAACGGCCTTCTCTCTTGACGCAAAAGCTCGCGCTGAAGCAGCCCGCAGCGGGAAATCAAGAATCGGAGACCAGCAAAAACAATGGCCGTCAGCTGATTGCTACCAGCCGACAGCCATTTCTGGTCCGATCGATAATTCCGCTGCGTCGGGTGCTTCGGCCGATCTACTCCGCTTTCAGGACCCAGCCGTTCGGGTCGATGACCGGCGTCACGCCCTTCGTGTATGTAGTGGCCGTGCCGTCCTTCATCGGCAGTTTCTCGATCCGGCCGTCGACCGAGATCTCGATCGGCATCGGGAACGGAAGATCGTTCGGGACATTCCATTTGAAGTCGATCCGGTCGCCGGTCTGGATCATCGAAAGCCGCGGCAGCGCCGGTTGACGGAGATACACCTCGAAGAACCAGTCGAGGTCCATCCCGGATTCCTCCTCGGCGATGGTCTTGAAATCGTCCGTGTTGACGAACCGCGACTGGCCGCCCGTGGTGACCCGCTCGAGCGCCTTGGCCGGATATGCCATCCGCCGAAGCGCTCGGAAGAACGCCTTGTCGCCGATCAGTCCGCGCAGCGTGTGGAGCACGACCGCGCCCTTGCCGTAGATGTCGCCGTCGCTCTTGATGAAATCGGGGGCCTGAAGATAGACCTCATACGCGATCTTCGCGTCGCGCGGCGCCACGGGCTGCTTGTTCCGGGTGGCCTTCGCGCGTTTCTTCATCGCATCGAGATACGCGTCCCTGCCCTTCGTCTTTTCGAGGAACAGCGTGTCCATATACGACTGGAACCCTTCGTGGATCCAGAAATCGCGCCAGTCGGATGCGGTCACGAGGTTCGCCCACCACTCGTGGCCGAGTTCGTGGAACATCAGCCAGTCGAAGCCGTCCGGATCGTACTTGAACTTGTTGCCGTAGGCGATGATCGTCGAATGCTCCATTCCGAGATGCGGCGTTTCGGCGATCCCGAGTTTCTGCGAACGGAACGGATAGGGTCCGAGATACTCCTCGAAGAACGCGAGGTACTTCTTGGTCTGCGCGATCAGGCCGGGCGCCTTGTCTACGCTTTCGGGGAGCGCATAGAAGATCACCGGGAACGTCTCGCCGGTGACGCTCCGGTAAGAGTCGACGACCGGCTTGTACGGCGCTATATTGATCGTCACGCCGTAATTGGCGATCGGGTTCGTCATCACCCAGTAATACGTGACGGTCTTGTCCGGGTTCTTCTGGGTCCGGATGAGTTTCCCGATCGACGCGACGTACAAACCGTCCGGCACGGTCACGGCGATCGTGACCTTGTCGGCCTTGTCGTGCGGGTAGTCCTTGCACGGGAACATTAGGTCGGCGCCGTCGTTCTGGAAGGCCGTCGAAATCCACGGCGAACCGTCGGCCGTCTTCTCCCACATAAACCCGCCGACCCACGGCGGCCGCGGAGCGACGCGCGGAGTGCCGCCGTAACGCACTTCGATCATCACCGTCGCGCCGGCCTGGACCGTATTCGGAAAATAGCTCCAGATCTTCCCGCCCTTGCGTTCGAAGACCAGTTTCGAGCGCTTGAGGCCATCCAACCGCACAACCTCGGAAACCGTGTACGGCGTGTCGAGATCGAGAACGAAGACGTTTATCGGCTGAACGATCTTCGCCGTGATCACCGTCGCGCCGCTGATCGACTTGTTCGCCGGATCGACGCTCATCCCGATGTCATACTTCTGGACGTCGTACGCCGCCTGCTCGTAGGGCACCGGCCCGCCCGTCACCGTCGGCCGCGCGCCGAGGTCGCGCTGCGCCTCGCCGATGATCGCCGCAACGGCGACGATCGCGATAATTCCGATCAGTCTTTTCATTTCATTCGTCTCCGAAATCAAGATCAAGCGTCATCCGGTAATCGTTCGCCATCGACGGGTGGCCGTGTGCGAGCGACACCTCGATCCCCTTCTCGTACGTCGCGCGGGCGTCGGCGCGACGCCCCGCGCGGGCATATGCGCCGGCGAGAACTCCGTAAGCGTTTCCCTCGTCGTCCGCGGCCGCGAGATAACGTTCGAGAAGTTCGATCACGCCCGCGTCGTCGCCGATTTTCTCGTATTCCTTCGCGAGCCCGAACATCACCATCGTGTTGTTCGGGTCCGACTCAAGCATTTGCCTGAAAACCTCAATCCTGTTCCGCATCTTGTTCTTCGCGCAATTTTATTACAAATCGGGTAATTTTACACACCGCGCGGCCCTCAAAGCGCGATCCGCCTATGCATATCAACTGGCACGCGAAATGCACGATAGGAATCGGACAAGCTGAAGGAACGCAAGCCTATTTTGACGGCATCCGAGGAGGCCCGAAATGAAGTACAGGATCTATTCAGCGATCATCGCCGCGCTGCTGTTCGCGATCGCCGCGCCGGCACAGAACAAACCGACCATCCGCACGCCGCAAGCCGGGGGCAACGGCCGCGAGATGTCGATCATCGTGACCGCCGTCCCGCACGGCGACAAGCAAAGGGACATCGCCGCCCGTCTCAAACCGTCGGATTTCGCGGTCTTCGAAAACAAGATCAAACAACGGATCGTTTCGGTCAAGCCCGCGAGCGACGCGTCGTTGTCCATCGCGATCGCGATCCAGGACAATCTCAACTGGCGCGTCAACAACGAGATCAAAGGGCTCAAGGATTTCATCGTCAAACTGCCCGAAGGAACGCGCGTGATGACCGCCTATCTCGGACTCGGCGGCGCGATCGTAACGCAGGAACTCACGACCGACCGGAAGCAGGCGGCCGACTCGCTGCGGATCATCCGCGGCGGTTCGCTCCCACCTTCGTTCAGTCCGTTCGAGGGCGTCACGACCGTGGCCAAGCGTTTCGACAACGCTCCCGGCAGGCGGGTGATGATCGTCATCTCTGACGGCTTCGATTTCTCGCGCGGTTTCGCTGGCGCGAGCCCGTTCTTCTCGATCGAACTCGACCGGGCCATTAAAGAATGCCAACGACGCGGGATCGCGGCCTACACGATCTATGCCCCGGGCGAGGACCGTCGGCGAATGGGACGCTTCGAGTTCAATTACGGACAAGGGAGTTTGATCAGGCTCGCCGACGAGACCGGCGGGGAAAGTTATTTCACATCGTTCGATTTCGCCAACTTCGCGCCGTATCTCGAGGAATTCGGCGAGACCGCTGCCCGGCAATGGCTCATCACCTACAAGAGCACAACGGCCGGCAACGGCTTCCGAACGATCGAGGTCACGACCGATTTCGATATCCATCTGCATCATTTGGCGGGTTACTATCCCCCAAGGACGAAGTAACCGCGCCGACCGAATCGTATGAGACGCATCAATCGTCGAAAGTTCATCATCAGGCTTGCCGAGGCGGCGCCGTTCGCCGCGCTCGGATTGTTTTTGCTGAGCGACAAGCGCAACGTCGCGCGCAGCGACGTGAACACGACCGAAGGCGGCGAGACGATCCTTCGTCCCGACGAACGCGAGATCCTGTATCTCGCGTCGCTCGCGCCGAGCGGCCACAATACGCAGCCGTGGCGCGTCGACTATCTCGGGCCGTTCCATTGGATCATCGGCAACGAGCCCTCGCGCTGGCTTCCGGCGGTCGATCCGGCCCAGCGCGAAACGGTGCTGTCGATCGGCGCCTTCGCGCAGAATCTCGATCGCGCCGCCGCACATTTCGGTTATTCGACCGAATGGTCACTGATCGGCGCGGGCAATCAGGACGATCGGCTGCTCGAGGTCCGTCTCACGCGTGCGGAAACGGCCGGGTTCGATATCGAGCGCATACGAACCCGGCGAACGCTCCGCGGCGCATTCCGGACGGATCCGATCGCCCCCGACGACCTCGCTTTCATCTTTGGCGACGACCGTTCGGGACTCCATTATTTCGCGCCCGAAACAGACGGGTCGCGCTGGATCGCGGAGAACACTCTGGCGGCGAACCGGACACAGGCGTACCGCGATCAGGCACAGCGCGAACTGAGCGAGTGGGTCCGGTTCTCGAGCCGAGAAGCGGCGCGCTACCGCGACGGCCTGACGACGGCGAGCATGGAGATCGACGGCTTTGCCGGCTGGTTCGTTCGAAACCTTTACATCCGGGAGAACGTGTTGAGCCGCGATTTCCGCGAGCGCGGGATCGCAAAAGTGGCGGCACAGGTCGCATCGCACGGCGGATGGATCGTGATCACGTCGCCCGATTCATCGACGGCGTCGCTGATCGACGCCGGACGGCGAATGGAAAACCTGTTCCTGAAGGTCCGTGAGCGCAACGTCGCGTTCCATCCGATGACGCAGGTCCTTGAGGAAGAGTCGACGCGCATCGCCGTCAACGAAGCGCTCGGCATCGCGGAGCCTATCCAGTTCATCATCCGCACCGGCTATGCGAACGGCTATCCGGCGCCGGTGTCGATGCGCCGTCCCGCCGAATGGTTCGTCCGCGGTTAGGGTCGGAGGCACTATGCTCAAATTCCTATTTGTATTTCTGGTCGCCGTTCACGGATCGATCCATCTGTTGGGATTCGCCAAGGCATTCGGGCTGGCCGAAATGAGCCAGCTGACGCAACCGATCTCGCGGGCGCAGGGATCGCTCTGGCTTCTTGCGGCCGCCCTTTTTCTCGCCGTCATCCCCGTGTTCCTGCTCGATCAGGAATGGTGGTGGGCCGTCGCGCTCGCGGCGGTGATCGTCTCGCAGGCGGTGATCTTTTTTGATTGGCAGGACGCGAAGTTCGGCACGGTCGCGAACGCGATCGTCGCCGTCGCGTTGTTTGCGGTTTTCGGCTGGAACCGGCCGGCCGAACTTGACGCCGTACCGAAGTACGACATTGCGCGGCATTCGGCGGCATCTGCGGGCGAAACCCGCGTCGAGAGGAGTGAATTATGAAGAACGCAACAAAACAACAGTTCGCCTGGACCAAATTCCTGCGTTTTTACGGCGAACAGAATCAGGGCCGGCTGACGCGCCTCGGGATCTTCGAGCACGGCAACGATTTCTGGATCGAGGACGGCCTGCCTCTGACGGGGATCGACTTCGATGCCGATCCCAACCGTCTGACGATCCAGATAATGCTCGGCGACCGTATGACGCACACCATCCCCGATGCGCGGACCGTGAGGATAACGTTCAGCGCGACCGAGGTCAACGACGGCCTCGACATAACCGATGCCGACGGCAAGACGACCGTGCTCAGGTTCGAGAACTGACCGCGTCGCGGAGGACTATATGTACAGATTCATTGCGATCATCGCGTTGATAATAATGTTCGCGGCCGGTGCCGCGGCACAGAAAACGGGTTCCCTGTTAACCGAGAAGAGCCTCTTTTGGTCGAACGCCGACCCGGCGGTGGAGGTGCTGATTATCGATCGCTGGACAAACTTCAACCTTCTGGTGATAAGCGAGAAGGAGATCGTCCTGACCTACCGGACGTCGGTCAACTCGTCGCGCGACATCATCGAGAAGATCGAACCGGTCCGCGTCGAGGGATGCCGCAAGTACTTTCTAGTCAAGCACAATTTCTCGCGGACGACGATCTGGATGGCGCTCGATATCGATGTTGACGGCAAGCCAGTTCCGGCCCTGACCCGAACTTTTTACGATGGCCTCCTCGAGATCGTCCCGAACGAGCAGTTCCGCAAGGACCTGCCGAAATAGATCGAGGTATGGGCAATGGCCGCACCGCAGCCGAGTGCACCCACACAAGAGCGAGAAGCCGTTTTTCGAATCCGCGGAGTATCCAAGGTGTACCGGATGGGCGAGGTCGAGGTCAACGCGCTGCGGGGCGTTGACCTCGAGATCTTCCGGGGCGAACTGATCGTCATCCTCGGTCCGTCCGGCGGCGGCAAATCGACCCTGCTCAACATCCTCGGAGGCCTTGACGCGCCGACGAACGGCAAAGTCGATTATCTCGACCACGACCTTACGGAAAATGACGACGCCGCGCTGACCGCGTTCCGGCGCGACCACGTCGGATTCGTCTTCCAGTTCTACAACCTGATCCCGAGCCTTACGGCGCGCGAGAACGTCGAACTCGTGACCGAGATCGCGACGGCCCCAATGTCGCCCGACGAAGCGTTGCGTCTCGTCGGGCTCGAAGAGCGCGTCGATCATTTTCCGGCCCAGCTTTCCGGCGGCGAACAGCAGCGCGTCGCGATCGCGCGCGCGCTCGCGGTGCAGCCCGAGTTCATTTTGTGCGACGAGCCGACCGGCGCGCGGGAGTTCAAGAGCGGCCAACTCGTGCTCGAGGTCATCGAGAAGATCAACCGCGAGCTCGGAACGACGACCGCCATCATCACGCACAACGCGGCGATCGGCCGCATGGCCGACCGGGTGATCCATATGCGCAGCGGCGAGATCGTCGAGATCGAACGAAACACGTCGCGGGCCCGGCCCGAGGAGCTTGTATGGTAATGGCGCGCGCGATCGGCACTTCGGAGGTTCCGCCTTGAGACCGCTGAACCGCAAACTCGTCCGGGATCTCTGGCGCCTCCGCGGCCAGGTGGTCGCGGTGATCGCCGTCGTCGCCTGCGGCGTCGCGGTCTTCGTCGCGATGCGGGGAAACCACAATTCGCTGATCGAATCTCAGAATCTGACCTACGACCGGTATCGGTTCGCGCATATCTTCGTTCAGGTGAAACGGGCGCCGGCGCACGCCGCGGAACGGATCGCGGCGCTCGACGGCGTCGCCGCGGTCGAAACGAGGATCGTCCGCGACGTCACGCTCGACATCGCCGGGCTCGACGAGCCCGCGACCGGCCGGCTGGTATCGATCCCGGCGACCGATTCCGACACTCTGAACGACGTCTTCATCAAACGCGGCCGGTACATCGAGAAGGATCGGCTGGACGAGGTGATCGCGAGCGACGCGTTTGCCGAATCGAACGGCCTCGAGCCAGGCGACGGGATCTCGGCGGTCATCAACGGAAGGCTCCAGAAACTGCGGATCGCGGGCATCGCGCTGTCGCCGGAATACGTCTACGCGATCCGCGGCAGCGAGATATTTCCGGACAGCAAGCGGTTCGGCGTGCTTTGGATGAACCGCGACGCGCTTGAGCACATCTTCGATATGGACGGCGCCTTCAACGACCTCAGCCTGAGACTCGCCCCGGGCGCCGACGAGGCCGACGTCATCGCGCGGGTCGACGAGGTCCTCGACGCCTACGGCGGCCAGGGCGCGTACGGACGATCGAGCCAGCCGTCGAACGAGTACCTGACCAACGAGATCGCGGAACTCAATAGTTCGGGGATCTTCATTCCGACGATCTTCCTCGGCGTCACCGCGTTTCTGCTGAACCTGGTGCTGACGCGTTTCGTCGCCATCGAGCGTGAGCAGATCGCCGTCCTCAAGGCCTTCGGGTACCGGAACGGCGCGATCGGTTGGCATTATCTGAAGTTCGCATTTCTGACGATCCTCGTCGGATGCGTGATCGGCGTCGCGGGCGGCGTCTGGATCGGATCGGCGATCACCGAACTGTACGCGGAGTTCTTCCGATTTCCGGTGGCGCGCTTCGAAATGACGCTCGGCATCGTCGTCTCATCGATCGCGGTCAGTTTCGCCTCGGGACTGCTCGGCGCGCTGAGCGCCGTTCGCCGCGCCGTGGGCCTCGCGCCGGCCGAGGCGATGCGTCCCGAGCCCCCGGTGCGCTTTCGCGCCGGATTTATCGAACGCTTCGGGATGAAGCGGCTCCTGTCCCCCGAAACGAGGATCATCGTGCGGAACATCTCGCGACGGCCCATCAAGGCGGCGCTCACCGTTTTCGGTATCTCGCTTTCGGTGATGATGCTCGTCGTGAGCTTCTTTATGTACTTCGACGCGCTGTCCGATATAATTTTCGTCCAGTTCCGGCTGGTTCAGCGCGAGGACGTTTCGGTTTATTTCAACGAGCCGCAGCCCGCAACGGCCCGTTACGATCTCGAGGCGCTCGACGGGGTTCTCCGTGTCGAGCCGTTCCGCTTCGTTCCGGCGCGGGTCAGGAACGGGAATTATTCACGGCGGATGGCCGTCGTCGGCCTTGAAAGATCGGGAGATCTTCGGCGGTTGGTCGGGCGCGGACGCGAAAACGTGGAAATTCCGGACGAAGGCGTCGTGATGACGACGAAACTCGCCGAGATACTCCACGTCGCCCCGGGCGAGAGCGTGACGCTCGAGATACTCGAGGGTGAACGGCCGACGAAAAAGGTCGCCGTCGCCGGGCTGATCGATGAACTGATCGGGCTTTCGGTATACATCGAGAAATCCGAGCTCAACTCGCTGCTCAACGAACAGGGAGCGATGTCGGGGGCCTATCTTGCGGTCGATCCGTTCAAACGGACCGCGCTGTACCTGAAGCTCAAAAAGACCCCGAACGTCGCCGCCGTCGGGATACCGCAAAGCGCGCTGGAGAACTTCAACGCGACGATCTCGAGGACGATGTACACCTCGATGTCGTTCATCATAGGCTTCGCTTGCGTGATCGCTGTCGGGATCATCTACAACGGCGCGCGGATCGCGCTCTCCGAACGCAGCCGCGAACTCGCCTCGCTCCGCGTGCTTGGATTCACGCGCGCCGAGATCGGCCGGATGCTGCTTGGCGAGCAGGCGATCCTGACGGCGGTCGCGATCCCTTTCGGTTGGGTCTTCGGATTCGGGCTCTGCGCATTGATCGTCAGCGCGGTCGATGCCGAACTCATCCGCCTCCCGCTTTCCGTTTCCACGAAAACCTATGTTTTCGCGATGCTTACGACCGCGACGGCGGCCGTCCTCTCGGCGCTGCTCGTGGCCTTGCGTCTGTGGCGACTCGACCTGATCGAGGCGCTTAAGGCGCGGGAGTGACGTTATGGTCAAGCAACGGAACATCATCTACATCGTTTTGGCAGTAGCCGCTCTCGGCGTGATCGCATACGTTATCGCGCGCCCCGAAAGGATCCAGGTCGAGACCGCCCGGGCATCGGTCGGGCCGCTGAAGGTGACCGTCGACGGCCAGGGCATGACGCGCGTCCAGGAGCGTTTCGTCGTCGCGGCGCCGGTCAACGGCCGGCTGCGGCGGATCACGCTCAAGCGCGGCGACGAGGTCCGGGCCGGCGACGCCATCGCCGGGATCGAAGCGCTTCCGCTCGCGCCGCTCGACGTCCGGCAATCGACCGAGGCAAATTCGCGGATCCGAATCGCGGAGGCCGCAAGATCGGAGGCCGACGCCAATCTGGGCCGTGTCGTCGCGGAACTTGAGCAGGCGCGGCGCGACACCGTCCGGTCCCAGAACCTGATGACGTACGGCCAGGTCTCGCGCGAGGATTACGAGCGCAAGGTGAACGCCGAGAAGACACTTAGAACGGATATCGCGGCGGCGGAAACTCGCGAAAGGGCGGCCGGGCAGAGAATCACGCAGGCCATCGCCACAAAGAAAGAGGCCGAGGCCAACATCGATCGGCTGAATGCCAACCTCGCCCAAGCGAAGCGCGATTCAAAACGCGCGGCCGAACTGATCGAGGCCGGAGTCATCGCTCGCGAAGAATTCGAACAGAAGAAACTTGCCGAGGACACGGTCCGGAAAGAGCTCGAGGCGGCGCGCTATCGTCTCGAAGCCGCCGATGCCGACATCGAGCTCGCGCGCGAGACCCGGGCCGAGGCGCAATCGAACGTCGAGCATTTGAAGGCGGATCTCGCGCAAGCCCGCCGAGAGACCGAGCGCGCGAAGAACGTTTTGACGTACGGAAAGTCGTCGACGGAGGATCTTGAACAACGCCTGATGGCCGAAAAAGCGCTCGAAAAGCAAGTCGAAGCGGCGCAATTCCGTTTGCGCGCCGTAGCCGACGAGGTCGAGCGCGCGAAGTCGGCGCTTTTGGGCGATGAAAGCGGCAGCGGCGACGTGACTCCGGTCGTGTCGCCCATCGACGGCAAGGTGCTGAGGATCGTCGAAGAGAGCGAACGGGTCGTGACCGCCGGCGCGCCGCTTGTCGAACTGAGCAACCCGGCAAACCTCGAGGTCGTTGTCGACGTACTTTCGACCGACGCGGTGAAGGTCAAGCCCGGCGACCGTGTACTGATCGGCGGCTGGGGCGAAAAACTCGAGGTCGAGGGCCGTGTGCGGCTTATCGAACCGGCCGCGTTCACCAAGATCTCGTCGCTCGGGATCGAGGAGCAGCGCGTCAATCTGGTGGTCGATTTTCTCGAGCGGCCCGGAAATCTCGGCGACGGATTCCGCGTCGAAACGAAGGTCGTCGTCTGGTCGGCGGAATCGGTGCTGAAGATACCGTCGAGCGCGCTCTTCAGAAGCGGCGAGGACTGGGCCGTGTATGCGGCGGTCGGCGGGCGCGCCCGTTTGCGTCCAGTCACGGCCGGCAACCGGAACCCGGACGAGACGGAGATCGTGAGCGGGCTGCAGGAATCGGACGAAGTGGTGCTTCATCCGTCGAACGATCTCGTCGATGGAGCCTATCTGTCGCCTACTTCGCGTTAGTGACGTGCGAGCGGCGAAACGGGCGCCCGGCGGTTCGAACCAAATCACTGCCCAGGCCCTGACGCTCGTCTTCGCGGCGAATCGAGAACTTACAGGTATCGCGTTGCCCGATCTGGCGGGGCTCGGATTTCTGTCGGTCTTCACGAATTCCCCGAATAGAAAGATACTCTTTGATCGACGGCATCGGACATCGCTGACAAGACCTGCGTTGAAGGCTATCATCGAGTTATGTTCGTTGTTCGCGCGTTCGCGGTTTGGCTCCTGATAATCACGGCCGAAAGCATTCACGGCGCATTGCGTCAGGCTTTCGTCGCTCCGGTGATCGGCGATTTCAACTCAAGGAGAATAGCGTTCTTTGTCGGACTCTTGCTGATCTTCGCGCTGGCGTCGGTCACGGTGCGATGGCTGGCGGCGCCTGATCGCCGCGCGCTTTATCTCGCCGGCCTGCTCTGGATGGTCCTTACGGCGTGCTTTGAGATCGGGCTCGGGCGGTTCGTTCTGGGTCTCGGCTGGGAAAGGATTCTCGAAGACTACGACGTCCGACGCGGCGGCCTGATGGGGTTCGGGATGGTCTTTCTTCTTTTCGCGCCGACGCTCGCCGCCGCGGTTCGCAACGTTCGGCCCGCGCGCCGACCCCGCACACCAACCGAGGGACGGAAATCAGAAGAGGCTCGGCTGGACCGGTAAGGTTTCCGGCGCCGGAACTTCGCCTCCCGCCGGGTATTCGGTGTCGCGGCCTGCGAAGCCGAGGCGCTTGAAGTGCAGATCGAAGAGCTTCGTCGCGATCGTCCATTTTTCCGTTCTGCCCCGATCGCGTTCCTTGTAGGTCTTGTGACGGAGAGTGCCGCCGCGTTCGCGCCGGATCTGGCGCAGGATCTTCGCGGCTTTCGCAGGCGAGAGTTTTTCGTGCAGGCGTTTGACGAAGTAATCCTCGATCGAGTCGGTATCGAAATGGACCATCGACATAAACGCGCGGCTCGCGCCCGCATCCCGCGCCCTCTCGAGAATACCCGGGATGTCGTCCTCGTTGTAACCGGGAATGATCGGAGCGACGGCGATGCCGGTCTTGATCCCAGCCTCGGAAAGCCGTTTCATCGCCGCGAAACGGACCTCGGGCACGGGCGTGTAAAGTTCGAACGGATTCGATTTCCCCTTTGTCAGGAACGGGATCGAGAAGAATACCGTGCATTTGAGTTTCGAAAGAACGTCGATGTCGCGCGTCACTAGCGGAGATTTCGTGATCACCGCGACCGGAAACCTGAATTCCTCGCAAACCTGCAAACAGCGGCGC
Source organism: uncultured Blastocatellaceae bacterium (assembly GCA_964487505.1). Classification (GTDB taxonomy): domain Bacteria; phylum Acidobacteriota; class Blastocatellia; order Pyrinomonadales; family Pyrinomonadaceae; genus JAFDVJ01. The sequence continues at coordinate 30,696 of CAZARD010000009.1, forward strand.
GTGAGCTCGTACGATGCCTCGAGCGGCAGGTACGGATCGGTCGCGAACGAGAAATCGAGATGGTTGATCTTGTCCCGCGTCTTGCGCAGCTCGCGCCGAAGCACGTCCGGCGCGTTCACCTTGACGACGATCTTGGTCTCGAAATCCGTCCCGGCGCCGTATCCGAGATACTCGTGGTACTGACGGGCGAAGCAGTAGGTGCAGGCGTGGATGCATCCGCGGTAGCAGTTGACCGTGAACCGATGCCCGAAGTCGGACGAGAAGGCCTTGGTGATGATCTTGCGCGTCGCGGTCTCTTCGAAGATCTCGAGTTTCGCCGGCGGCGGCTCGCCGATGTACTCCGCCGAGTATTTCAGGTAGGGATTCGGCGGATTGGCGACGTGTTTCATAGATGCAACAATACCGAAATCAATGGCCGAGAGCAAGGACGGGACATTTGCGATTGCGATCGGAGCGCGAACGGGCCAGATGAGAATCTCGGATTGCATTCGCGACAAGAACCGGAAATCAAGAGCGTTGCCAAAACCAAATCCCGCTCGTTGCGTTTTCTTGTCTTCCCGTGGATAATCGCCCTATTCCACGCAGTTTGTTGTTCACGATATTTCAGAGAGCTGTCATTGAAGCTATCCTCGGCGTTGTCCTCAGTCCACGGTCTGTCGGGAACGCGCGGATGATAATGACCCGGATCTTGATCCTTTCCCGTTAGATTTCGTTAACGGGACAAACGCTGGACGATCCGCAAAATCGGCAATACTGCGGAATTCGATCAAGGAGAGATTATGAGAAAGTTTCAATTCAAGAGCGCGGCGCTGCTGCTGGCCGTGTGCGCGTTCCTGTGCGCGACGGCGAGCGCTCAATCGGGAGCGAAGAACGAGATCGAGGCGATCGGAAAGATAATCTCGATCGACCCGATCAAGGGCGACGTTACGATCCGAATGGAGTTCTTCCCTCACGGAAGTTTCGAGAAAGAGGACGGCACGCTCGCGAAGACGATCAAGTTCGACACCTTCAGTTCAAACGGAAAGCAAGAAATAACCTTCGACAAGGGCAAGCGCATCTCGCCGACCGAGATCGTGCTGAATATGTATGACGGCGTGGTCGAGGATTATCCGTTCGATACGCACAAAGCGAACCTGGTGATGTTCTTCACGGTCAAGCCGGACAAGCCCGCGGACAAGCCGAAAGAGGCCGCCCCGACCGAGGGTGAAAAGAAACCGGAAGAAGCCGTCGAAGAGACCGAGGTCGAGGTTCCTTTCACGCTGACGTTCGCGCCGACGATGCCGGGTTACACGATCACGACCGCCAAAAGCAAGGACAGCGACGAAACGTTCATCGATCTTGAGATGACGATCGTCCGTTCGGGAATGGTCAAGATATTCTCGGTTTTTGTTTCGCTGCTGATGATCCTCGTGACGATCGCCGTCGTGGTCTTTACCGGAACCGTGGTTCTCAAGGACCGCAAGGTCGAGATCGCGATGATGTCGTTCATAGGCACGTTGCTGTTCGCGTTCGTCGCGGTCAGGAACAGCCAGCCCGCCGTTCCGCCGGTCGGAATCCTTACGGATTATCTTTCGTTCTTCTGGGCCGAGGCCGTCCTCGCGATCTGCCTTCTGACGATGATCTTCACCTGGGTAATGCGGCCGAACAAGTGATTCTACGAAGGGTCACCGTTTGTAAAGTTTGGCGGGCCGTGACCCTCGCCATTCACGATTCTCGTTTACGGGATTGAAAAAAAACAACAACTCGACGTCGCGGCCGTAAGTTCGCGACACAAATAAGGAGAAGATCATAATGAGGAGAATTATTGCGATTCTGGCCGCAACGGCCCTTGGACTATTGGCGATCGGTTGCGGCGGCAAGACGACCCCGGCAAATAACACGGCGAACAACACGTCGAAGCCCGCGAACTCGTCGAACTCGAACGCGAGCAACACGGCCGCGTCGACGAAGAAGTCGGAAAAGGAGACGTTGAAAGACGAAAAGAAACCTGAAGGCAAGGGCAAGTCGGCAAAAGAGGTCAAGGTTCCTGAAGATTGGGTCTATGTTTACGATGAAAACAAGGGATACGGCTTCTCGGTCCCGGCGGGTTCGAACGGCGGATCCGAATCGTCAGGCGGCGTCGATGTATTCGTCGCGACGACCCCCGCTCCTTCCGAGGTCGTGATTTATGTCCTCGCGTACAAGAACAAAAAACTCACCAAGGAAGATCTGCTGAACGACGCCGTCAAGTTCCTCGAAGGATTGGAGCAGACGGTCACCGCCGGAAAACTGACTGCCGAATCGGGAATCTATTCACTCGCCGAAGCGACGATGACCGGAAAAGACGGTTCGAAATCGAAGGCGAAGATTCTGGTCGGAACCGACATCACCGACAACTATGTAATGGTCGTCGGCACCGACGAGAGCAAGTTCGCGGCGAACGAGAAGATCATCGACGAGATCTGGGGCAGTTTCGAGATCTGGAGCGGCGGCGCGTCAACTGACGAGGACGACGCGAAATAGGATCCCGTCGGGTCTTCGGTGAGTTCCGGCTCGCCGAAGACCGGCGCTGATCGATGATGTTGGTTGGGCCGATTTTGACGGACTGCCGATGACGTTTGGCGCGTTGCCTTTGTAAGCTGGCGCCAAACGGCTATTATGTTTCTATGCGCTCAATCCGGTTTGCGGCGGGTCTTTGCCCGGCAACCGGATTTGTGGCAATTGTACTTAGCTAAAAGAATCAGGAGAATTTATGAAGACATTGAAAATGGTTTTGGGAGTCTCGATCGTCCTTGCGGTCGGGCTTATGGGAATTGGTTGCAACGCTCAGTTGGGCGAAGCGAACAAGCTCGTTGACGAAGCTAACGCAGCGATCAAGAAGAGCAACGACACGGCGAGCAAGACGTCCGGTTTGATCAAGGATCTCTTCGGCGAGAACCTCTCGAAGGTCGAGGATTTTGAAGAATACAAGACGACGAACAAGTCGAAGATCGACGAATTGCTGAAGCTCCTCGAAGGATCGGCCAAGGATCTGAGCGATGCCGGCGGCAAGTTCGAAGCGGCTTCGAAGCTCGGTGTTTCGGCGAAATTCAAGGAATACCTCAGCCTGAAGGGCCAGGAGATCAAGAAGCGCAGCGATCTTGACAAGGCCACGCAGGACTTCGTCAAGGCGTTCCAGGCCGAAAACGACGGCGACAAGATCAGCACGCTCATCGGCGATTACAACAAGAAGTCGACCGATATGTCGAAAGAAGCTGAAGACCTGATGAAGAAAGCGGACCAGATCGTCAAGGACAACCCGAGCGAGTTCAAGTCGAACTAGTTTCGCGGTCAACCGATCGGAGAAAGGCGCGGCCGTTTCGGCCCGCCTTTTTTTCCGGTCTACATTGCCCGTCTTGATTCCGGAAATTATCGGAAGAAAGAACGTGCCGTAGAAAGGGATATTCCCCGAACCCTGGTAGTTCGTATAGCTTCCATATTCCCATTTCGCCTGGGTGAAAAACGCCCAGGTCGAGAAAGTTGCGGTTGAAGGATCGTGCGCCGTCCAACCGCCTATCTCGTTGTCGTGGAGGAAGCACCCTTCGCCAACGCAGTCCTTGACCAACTGCCAGTCATCCGAGAGACCGTTCTTGCTCGCGTCTCCGTCATCATACGTGAACTTGCGGGTTTCTTCGTCGAACCATTTGTATCGCTTGGTCTTGGAATTGTAATACCAGATGAGACTGTCGGGGTCAGTGACCGTGACGGGCTTGTTGCCTACATAGCTAAACCGATCAAACGTTTGCGGATTCGCGCTCTTGCCCGACGCCAGCAGCGGGTCGACGGCGGTGAACCGGCCGTGGCGGTTTTCGTACATTCTGGCTTCGGCGAAGTCCAATCCCGTTTCTTCGTCTTTCTGATAGCCGGTGAATTTCTGTTTGACGTTGTCGTCGGTTGGCTGATAGGCAGCGATTGAGGCTCGGGCACCGATGTTAGTTAGGGGTGATCTCTTCGCCGAACGGTTTGAAATCACGGCGGGAGATGACGTTGCCCTGGCTGTCGGTGATCACTCTTGGCGATCCCAACATGTCGGTTGCCGTGTAACGGGTCGTCGGATTTTGCGGCGGCGCGGCGGTCGTGTATTCGGCGACGAGCTTTCCGGCCGAATAGACAAAGACGGTCGTGTCCTGAAGCGCTCCGTTGGCGTCGTAGGTCCGTTTTCTTACCCGCTGGCCCTCGCCGTTGTAGTCATATTCGCCGACGAGCTTTCCGGCCCGAAAAAGCAGTAATACAGTACGATAAAATCCGACCGAGACGACGTCGAAATCAGAGGGCGGTGCAAAAAGATGAGGCCCCCTTAAGTCAATTGCTGACTAATCGTCTTTTCGACGAACCAAGATCGTTCGGCCACTGTTCTGACCCGGGCCGTCGCATCCAACCATATTGAATGTTCCACTCAGCCGATTTTCGTCGATTTGCGTCAATGCATATTGAACGGTGCAGTGCTCAGATCGAAAGACAGTGAAATCGATTTTCTCGTTATTGAGTGTTCCGCGAATTGCCGCATATTCGGCGACATCCTTTCGACTGTCAAAATAGAGCAGTGTTTTTCCCGTAATTTTGTTGTCCTTGCATTCGACGATAACTGATGGCAAAGAGCGTCCGCGTATCTTGCCCTCACCCAACTCTTTATCGGTAACATCAGTGGCAATCTCGTAAACCAGCCATTCGCCGGAAATTGATGAACACGGTAGCTTCGAACGCTCCGCTTCGTTTGTTTTCATATTTTTGAGACCCTCAAAGCTTTGGCGGTTTCGTTCCTGGCAACCGACTTGGGTTGTTATTGCCAAAAACAGGATCAGCATCACATTCAGACTTTGTCGCATCTTAATCCTCCGGTCCCTTTATCTTAATTGGGATTGTAACTACCTTTATTGGAGTTGCATCCGGCAGTTGAATTGGTTCTGTTCCAGTCACATTCTCAAGGCGAGGATTACTCCGGTTCGTGTCTTTTTCAAGTACGGAATTTGCATCTGCGATGGATTCGTCCAGGCTTTGATTCTGCAGTGTTAGTGACCGTAGAAATTCGGTAGCAGCGGCGAGATTCGACGAGGTATTTACCTTGCCACTACCGGTAGAACTCTCATAATAGGCGGTTGAGCCAGGGGCCAAGTTTTGACTGATGACCTTACTAAATTCAGGGCCGGGGAAGCAACTAAAAAAGACCGATGCTTTTGCGGTTATTAACGGTATTGGTTCACTGAACTGCGACCCATTAGCGAGATTCTTTGTCACAAGTCCGGATTTCCCAAGTTGCTGCACAATCTCGGGACCATCCTTTGTCGAACTAATAAGCCGCCTGCTTCAAGTACAAGTATCGCTGAAACCCGTTGAACATCTTACTCATCTCATCCGGCTTGCCGAGGTCCTTCATCGCGTCGGCCAGCGAGTCGTGATACTTCAGTCTAAGAAGCGGCGTCAGTTTCTCTTTCGCGAGTCCATCGACGCCGACAGCCATTGATCGCCTACGTGATTCACGGAGGCGGCTATGCGTAACTACTTCGCCGAACTCTTCGTTGAAACGGCGAGCATCGGAAGATCACTGCCATTACTGCCAAAAGGGTCGCTTTTAGGTACTTTTGGCAGTAATGGCAGTGAATCCTGGGCGGCGAGTTTTCGCGTCGCGGAGTGTGATACGGCTAACTGACCGATGTTTGGCGACTATCAGGCTTCGCCGTAACTGCATCTTCTGACGGAGCGCACTCAATTCCCCAATTCCTCAGCGGCCAATGCAAGCGTTTCCGAGGGGGCGTTACCAGAGTAGTTTTCCCCAAAAAGTCCACCGTGTGGTCCAACATCTAGTCCAACACGCTCTGCGGCAACGCCTGTTCCGTCAAAGTGACGTTGTAACTTCCTGTAATGCTTGAAGATAGCTGGAGCCGATGAAGGGACTTGAACCCCCGACCTGATGATTACAAATGACCTCCACCAAGCACAAGAAGATCCGATTCCCGCTACTCGTGCATAGCGTGATCTAGCCGTATCCGACGCGATTTGGTGGACAATTTGGCGGACAAACAAAACGGACGCCGCGGCGGGCGTCCGTAAGTTGTTGAAAAGAAATGGTGCCCTCGGCTGGACTCGAACCAGCGTCCTACTGCTTAGGAGGCAGTCGCTCTATCCAAACTGAGCTACGAGAGCGAAGGCGATTCGATTTGCGATTTTGGATTTTGGATTTCGGGAACCGTCTCGCCCGAGCCAAAAGCCCGGTGCAGGACAACCAAAAATCTAAGATCTAAAATCCAAAATCGCTACGAGTTGTAGTTTATCAGCGACTTTACCTCGTAGCCGGCGAACTTGTCGCGGCCGTTGAGAAAGTCGAGTTCGACGACGAAAGAAAGTCCGACGATCTTGCCGCCGAGGCCTTCGACAAGATCGACGACCGCGCGGGCGGTGCCGCCGGTCGCCAGAAGATCGTCGACGATCAGCACGCGATGACCTTCGCCGACAGCGTCCTTGTGCATCTCAAGCGTGTCCTGGCCGTATTCGAGATCGTACGAGACCGAGACCTTTTCGGCCGGCAGCTTTTTCGGCTTTCGGACCGGGACGAATCCGGCTTTCAAATGATAAGCCAACGGCGCCGCGAATATGAAGCCGCGCGATTCGACGCCGATGACCGTATCGATCGGTTCGCCACGGAAATGATCGGCGAGCGCGTCGATCGTCAGGCGCAGACCCTCGGTGTCCTTGAGCAGCGTCGTAATGTCGTAAAAGTTGATTCCCGGCTTCGGAAAATCCGGAACTTCCCTGATCAGTTTTCTAAGTTCTTCCATCTTCGTGATCTCACTCCGCATAAACCGGCGTTCAGCGACGACCGAACCCGAACCGCGCGATGACTTGCCAAGTATGTTCGCGGTTGCTGCAATTCGCTATCAAATCAACGTACCGGCTCATCTTTCGACCCGGAACGACGAGAACGTGCTCACCGGATCGAGAACCTCTTCCTCGAAATGCGTCACCTCGGCATATGTCGGGCCCGTCATCAGGTCCCCGCGAAACGCTTCGACGGCACGTTGGGAACCTTCGGCGTAGGCCTCGACGCTGCCGTCCGGGCGATTCCTGACATAACCAACAACCTGGTGCCGCGCCGCCGCCCGCTGCGTGAAATAGCGGAAACCGACGCCTTGGACGATTCCGCTGACAACAAATTTTCGGGCAACGCGAGACATTTGGATTTTGGATTTTAGATTTTGGATTTTAGATTGCTTATCGATCTGAGATTCGCCGCTTGCATAATGGATTAACTTTCTTCACGGCTCACCGATCCAAAATCCAAAATCTAAAATCCAAAATCGCCCTACCCGATCGCGTCGAGACATTCGATCAACGGTCGTTGCCGGCACGTGTAGACCGGCAGCCCGCGAAGCGTGAACTTGCTCGCCGAAGTCTCGCGCAACTCCTCGGCAAGGGCCAGGAAATCCTTCGGTTCGTCGGTTTCGAAACTGACGATGAACTCCTGTTCGCTGAAGCCGAAGGCGTGCGTCAAATGGATCTTGATGTTCTCGAATCGCCGCCCGACCATGAAGTTCTCTTCAATCAACGCGGTCCGCTCGTCTTCCGGCTTCGAATACCAATCGCTATGCTTCGTGCACGGATAGACGAAATGATACCGCTTTTCGCCCGCCCGCACGTGATATCGGTCCTCGGCCGTTTCGTGCGAATCGGACGGAAGGAACATCATCCGCTTCGTGACCGCCAGGTAATTGTCAGCGGTTTCGAGATAGCTTCCGAAATTCGTGCGGTAAAGCCGCGCGGTCATTTCCTGGATCACATCGAGCGACGAGCCGATCCTCCAAAACATCAGATCAGCCTTCGAATCGAACCCGACAAGCGAATAAGCGTGCAGCAAAAGCCCTTCGTGGTAGGATTCGAAGACATCGCGGAACTCGTTCTTGAAGACGGCTTTCGACGCCGGGTCAAGCTTGCGCCAATCCGGATTCACGCGAAAGAAGATAAAATTGACGAACTGCTTTTCGAGAACGGGAAACCGTTGCGGCTCGCGGTTTCCCTCGACGAGCCGGAGTTGTCCGGCCTCAGCCTCAGCGGTGTCGAAATCGAAAAGCTCCATCGTCATAATATGCCGGCGCGATCCGCGCAAGGTCTTATTCTGCCAAGTTTTCGCGCCGATGTCCAAAACCGGGCGTCGCAATTGCCGGGGACGCGACGCATTGGAATTGAGATCGTTTGTGTGGTATTCATAATTTGCATTTTTCAATCTTCGGCAGACTTCAATGGACGATCAGATCACGCACAAGCGCGAAAACCTCGCGAGGCTTTTCAGCGCGCTCGATCCGGATCCGGAACGGGCTGCGGCCGCGTTCGAGGATGTCCGTCGGCGACTGATCAGCTTTTTCGCGCGCAACGGGGCGAACGATCCGGAAGAGCTTGCCGACGCGACGATCGATCGGGTCATCAAACGCTTCGAGACGTACAGACCTGAGGGCGATCAATCGCTGGTGAGGTTCTTCAGAGGTTTCGCGCGAAACATTCTTTTCGAACATTACAGATCGTCCAAACGCGTTGTTTACATCGGCGACGAGGAGATCTTCGACAGTCTGCGACCGAATGGCTCCGAACCGGAGCCGGCAGAAGAGCCCGAAATTCTTTGCCTCGACAACTGCCTTCAGACGCTCGCGCCGGAAGATCGGGAACTTCTGCTGGCCTACTACGAGCACGACGGCGCCGGAAAGGCGAAAGTCCGCAAGGCGTTGGCCGACCGCGCCGGTTTGACCGTATCCGCCCTGCATACAAAGATTTACAGGCTTCGCGAGAGCGTCGGAAGATGCCTGACCGATTGTCTCGAAAAAAAAAGTGTGAGATTTTGACCCCTAAAATCAATACCGATTGTAAGGGGGTTTACGATGAACGACGACCTCAAAAATTACCGGGATTATCTTCTCGGCAAATCGAGCGAAGAAGAGACCGAGCGGATCGATCTCGCAATCCTTGCCGGCGCAATTTCGGACAACGATTTGGCGATCGCCGAAAACGAACTGATCGAGGAGTATCTTGAAGGCGCGCTCGACCACGACGACCGCATTCGGTTTCGCGAACATTTCCTGGCCACCGACGCACGACGGCGAATCGTGGACGAAACGCGTGCGATGCGTCTGGCAGCGCGCGTCCGGGGGCGCGAAAGCGATCCTGCGCCAATGCGCGGCGCGGCGACGTTGAATGTCGGACGCGGAGTTTTCGGGTACATTTCGGATATTCGGCGATCGATGCGATTTGCGTTGGCAGCAGCCGTTCTGATCGTCGCCGGTCTGGCGATCTGGTATTGGGTCGGCGGCCGGGGATCTGACCTCGCGCGGCTCGAAACCCGTTATGCCGAACTGAACCGCCGCGTCGATCCCTCGGCATTTCCATCGACCGCCGTGCGGACCTTGTTCGAATCCAGATTCCGGAGCGGCGGTGAAAAGAAGATGAGACTCGCGGAATTTGCGGGCGATCCTTTGTTCCTTCTAGCAGTTCCGCGGGAATCGACTTCAGGCGTTTTCGATCTTTCCGTCGAACGCAACGGCAAGCAGATCTTCACGATTCGCAACCTGTCGCCCGTCAAACAAGAGGTGCGGGCCATAATCCCGCGCGAGATCGCGTCGGGGGGGCCATTCGTCATCCGTCTCGATGGATCCGGAACCAACGGCGATCCAATCCGCTACGAAGTGTCGATCGAGTAAATCGCTGACTGAAGGCGGGACTTCGAACCTGGACTCCGAGAATTGCCGACTGAAGGCGGGACTCCAAACGGCGGGACTCCGAACAGCGGGACACTCAGATCTCGACGGGAACGCCGCCGATCATCGATAGAACCACGTTCCCATCGTCATCAATGGCGACCAAGTCGGCGCGTTTTCCCGGTTCGAGCGATCCGCGTGTCGCGTCCGTCCCGAGCAGCCGCGCCGGGTTAAGGCTCGCCATCCGCGCGATATCGGCATCTGCGACCCCGACCGATCGGGCCGTCCGCACCGCGTCGAGCATCGTGATGACGCTTCCGGCGATGCTTCCGCGTTCGTTCCGCGTGCGGCCGCCCGTGACCGATATCCGTTCGCCCCAAAGCTCGAAATCGCCGTCGCCGAGACCCGTCGGAGCCACCGAATCGCTGATCAGCGAAACGTTCTCGGCGCCCTTCTTGTCAAAAACGAACCGCAGAAGATCGGGATGGACGTGGATGCCGTCGGCGATGATGTCGATAGAGACATCCCGCGTCAATCCCCAGCCGACGACTCCGACATCGCGATGATGAAGACCCGTCATCGCGTTGAAGAAATGCGTCATATGGCGCGCGCCGGCGGCAAATGCCGCGTCCAGAATATCAGGCGTCGCGTTCGTGTGCCCGATCGACGGGATCCAGCCGCAACGGGCGAGTTCGCGGACGAGATCGACGCCGCCCTCGATCTCGGGAGCGAAGGTCGTCACGTGCGCGCCGGCGCGAAGCGTCGGAAGCGTGGCCAGTTCCGTGCCCGTGAATGTCCGGAAATATTCCGGCCGGAGCGCGCCGCACATTTGCGTGTTGGCGAAGATGCCCTCGTAATGGACACCAACGATCTGCGCGACCGGCCGGTTCGCCTGCAATTCGACCGCCTTTTCGATCTCCGCGATGACGCGCCGGTAGTTCTCATCGGAATCCGGAACGAAGGTCGGAACCCAGGCCGTCACTCCGTTCCGCGCCAGATGCCGCCCGACGGCGAGCAACCCTTCGGCGTCGGCCTCGTTGACATCGACTCCGACCGCGCCGTGATTGTGGATATCGATGAACCCCGGAAACACCGTCGCGCCGCCGAGATCCAGACTGAGACCCGACGGCCCTTCGTCCGCAGCGGCGATTTGAATCGTCCCATCTGAAATCGACAGCACCGGTGATTTCCGACCGGCGTTCCCGACGATCGGGACCGCGTTCCTAAGAATGATCCTTTCCATCCTGTTATGAACCTAAGAAAAAAACCCGTGCCGTATTGCGACGGCACGGGTGAGCATGCGAATCAAGCCAGTCTTTTAGAAGCTGAATTTCGCGCCGAACTGCAAGACCCGCGGATCGCGGACCGTCAACGCCTGCCCAAACGTCGAGCAAGCTGACGTACAAGTTCCACCGGCCGCAACCGGCGCGGTCGAACGGGTCCAGACTCCGGTCGAAAGACCGCGGAAATTGACCGTGTTGAGAATGTTGAACGCTTCACCACGGAGTTGAATGCGATACCGCTCACCGATCGTGATGTTCTTCGTCAACGTGAAGTCGACACGCTTCGTGTTCGGTCCGAATACCGATCCGCGCGGACCGTTTCCGACGGTGTTCGTGAACGTTCCGTCGTTGGTCGTCGGCGTGAACTGGAAACACGCGGTATTGAACCACTGTTGCGGCGTTCGCGGCGCGCCTTCATTCGGATCGCAAAGCATGTTCGGCCGGGCGACCGTCGTCGGCGGCGGAATCAGGCCCAGCCCCGCCGGATCGAATCCCGACACAGTCGGCGTGAACGGCAGTCCGGTGTTGTACGTGACGATACCCGAAACCTGCCATCCGCCAAGGACCTTTCCGACCAACCCCTTCTGCTTGTCGAACCACGGAAGCTCGTAGATATAGTTGATGGTCAGAATATGACGCCGGTCGAGAGCCGCGCGGGCGCGGTCGAGCCGGATATCATAGGTGTTCTGCGGAGATGCGCTGCGGTCATTCTGGTTGTCCGTCAGGTTCTTCGCGAACGTGTAGGCCACGTTGACCTGCGAGGCCCCCGTAAACCGCTTCGTTCCCGAGATCTGCAGACTGTGGTAGTTCGAATTGAACCGCGGCTCGACCGCCGTGATCGCGCGGTAGCCGCGATACGGTCGGATCTGATCGAGGATCGCAGAGGCAGCCGACGAGAAGAACGCGGTTCCGGCCACCTGGCACGGAACGGTCGGCGTCGTCGAAGTGCCCGTCGCGCAACCCGTTGGTCCGAGCGAGATCGCGCGGCCCGGGGCAATCAGGTTCTTCTCGAACGAGCCGATCAGATTCGTTCCTTTCGAACCGAAGTATCCTGCGGTTATCACCGTGTTCTTCATCAGCTGGTGCTGAACGTCAAACGACCAGTGCTGCATATACGGCGTTTGCCAATCCGGATCGATCGAACGGATATTCGGTACCGTTGTCGAAGCGATCACCGCACAACCGCCGGGCGAAGGATTGTCAAGGCGCGTACCCACGACCTGGCAGGTCTGCTGGAACGGCGGGTTGAGCCCGATCATCTGCAGGATCATACCGTTCAGAACCTGCTCGTGATAGATGCCATAGCCGGTCCGGACGGACGTCTTGCCTTTTCCGAACGGATCCCACGCCAAGCCAAAGCGCGGCGCAAAGTCGTTCTTCGAGACGTTCATGATGTACTTGCCCCACGGCGAAGGCGCCGGCGAACAGTTCGGGAAAACGACGCTCTGATTCTGCGTGTTGACGATCATCCCGTTACAGAAGTTGCCGGTTCCGACAACGCGTGCGCCCGCGCCGGTCACAAGCGGGGCCGCGGCCGGATTCCAAAGCTGCGGAACGAAATTCGTCAGACGACCGTTCCTATCCCAAGGCGAACCGAAGAACGAGTACCGTACTCCGAGGTAGACGGTCAGATTGGGGCGAATTCGCCATTCGTCCTGCGCGTACGACTCGAACGCCTTCTGACGAAGATCGGCGGTGTAGTCGAAACTCGCCTGAGTGAACGTGACATTCGTGCCCATCAGGAAGTTCGCCCACAACTGCTGCGTCGAGTTGCCGCCGGTCGCAAGAACGTTCGAGGCCGCTCCAGGTGTGTTGAACCCCGAGTAGATCCCTTCGTTGTTTCCCGCCAAGGCATTCTCGTTCTTGCGGTACTTCGAGTAGACCAAGCCGAATTTCATCGTGTGGTTTCCGGTGATCGCCGTGACGCTTCCCGCGATGTTGCTCTTCCACGAGAAGTTATCGTACGGGCCGAATCCCTGGAGCGCGCTGAATCCGTTTCCGCTGATCGTCGGGACGCGGTCGCGCTGGTTCGTGTACGGAAGCGGCGGGTTGATGGGCGAACGGGCGCGTGACAAGGTTCCGATGTTCTCGCTAAGGATCGCGCCGTACCCAAAGGTATAACGGCCCTCGAGAATGAGATTCGGCGACACGGCATACGTCGATTGGACCGTATGCGTCCTGCCCGGCGAGTTAGTCGATGTCGTCGAAACGCCCGGAAGTCCCGAACCGCTCGAGAACAACGCGTTGGCGTCGATCGTCGGGATCTTGTCATTTTGGAACCGATAATACATCGACACCTTGTCGTTGAAGCTGTGGTCGATCTTCAAGACCTCTTGACGGAACTTCGCGACGTTCTCGGTCGGGAAGTTCAGCGTGTTCGTCGAGGCGACCGTCGGCTCCGGAAGTCCGCTGTAGATGTACTGAAGATACTGCGCCGCAACCGGATTGATCGGACGGCGGGTCGAAAGAGCCGTGCCCGCGGGCAGAATATCGGCCGCATTACACGTCGTGCCGGTCGCCTGCAGACAGATCGGGACGGTGAAAATACCTTGCCGGAACTGCGAATTCGGAACCGTCGACGTCAGGGTCGGAAAGCGCTTGTCCTTCCGGAATTCCTGCGAAAAGAAGAAGAATGTACGATCAAGGCGTTCGAAAAGGCTGTCGCCCGGATCCCTTTCACCGAAGCGAAGGAAGAAAACGGGTCCGCCGAACGTCCAGCCGTAGTTGTTGTAGCGGAAAGGACGACGCTTGATCTTGCCGTTGTCGTCGCGTCCGAGCGTGTTCGCCAATGCGGAGTTCTGATTCGTCAGCCAGTCGTTGGCATTGAACGCCTCGTTTCTGATGAACTCGAAAATACTCCCGCGATAGCGGTTCGTTCCACTGCGGGTGACGACGTTGACCTGACCGCCGCCGCTGCGCCCGGATTCCGCCGGATAAAGCGAGCGGAGGACGCGGAACTCGCCGATCGAATCGACGCTCGGATAAGCCTGGATCGTGAGGTTCGAGCCGCGGTCCGTGATATCCGCGCCATCGACCGTGAACGTGTTCTGGCTCGAACGTGCCCCGTTGACCGAGATCTGAACGATGTTGGCCTGACCTTCGGGGTTGACCGTTCCCTGATAAACCTGGTCCGAAAGGTCGTTCGACACGCCCGGCGCGAGCGTTACGAGCTGCGTGAAGTTGCGGTTGTTGATCGAAAGTTCGCGAACCTGATCGCCGCTGATGACCGTGCCGCTGGTCGCCGAGACGAGGTCGACCTGCACCGGATCTGCCTCGATCGTAACGACCTCGTCGATCTTGCCGGCCTCAAGCTGCAGCGCGAGGCTGAGCCGTTGACCGACGTCGAGCTTGATGCCGGTCTTGACGGCCCGTTTGAAATTGGGCGCCTCGACCGTGATCTGATAAGTTGTCGGCGAGAGGTTCGGAACCGAGAACTCGCCGTCTTCGCCCGTGACGACCGTCCGGACGACGATGCTCTTGCCCGAATCCGTGACAGTCACAGTCGCGCCGACCACGGCCGCGCCGTTGGCGTCGCGGACCGATCCGACGAGCGACCCCGTGACCTCTTGCGCAAAGCTTGAGAAGCTGAAGCTAAAGATCATCGCTGCGGCGACGATCAGAAGATTCATTTTCGAGAAATTTCGCCTTGTCATAATTTTTCTTCCTCTTGATGAATTTCTACCGAAACGTTTTGAAGCAAGCTATCAAGATAAATTTTGGATTTTGGAGAAATCTCCAAATTTTCGTTATGGCATATTCAACGGAGAAACCCGACGAAATGCCCACGATCATTGATAATTGCCGAACTTTCAGAAGTCTGATTAGAAACTGATTCGGTTATAAACCGATTGACCCTATTTGTAAAGCAAAAACTGTGCACGACGACGGCGGAAAGCGTCGAGTTCGGCGGCCCACGCGCGCTCTACCGAATCGGGATCATCACCGCGACTTACGAGCTCGAAGATCCGCGCGTTTACGAGCAGCCGGCTATAGCGTTCAGGCTGCCAGTCTTTCGGAAAGAGTTTGCGGAGCGCGACCGCGATCTCGATGCCGGTGCGGACCGACCTGAACCGCGCGCGGTCGGTGATGACGATGTTGATGCCGCCACAGTTCTCGTCCTTGAAGACCGAGGCTTTCGGTTTGAATCGGACGGGCACGAAACGGACACCGGCGAGGTTTCGCGAGTTGAGGTACGACGCGAGCTTTTGCGGGTCGATCCACGGCGCGCCGACGACCTCGAACGGCGTGTCGGTGCCGCGGCCGACCGAAAGATTCGTGAACTCAAGCAGCCCGACGCCGGGATAGAGGGTCGCTTGGGTCAACGACCGCATATTCGGCGAAGGATTTATCCAGACCTGGTTCGTCTCTTCGAACCACTGCGAGCGCGACCAGTTCTCCATCTTGACGACCCGCAATTCGGCGCCGATCTTCCGCTCGGCATTCATCATCATCCCGAGTTCGCCGATCGTCAGGCCGTAACGGACCGGGATCGTATGCGCCGCGATGAACGACAATTTGTCCTCATCGGCGAGCGGCCCCTCGATCTCGACGCCGCCCAACGGATCGGGACGGTCGAGCACGAACACGGGTTTTCCCGCCTTCGCGGCCTCCTCCAAGACGTTACGGAGCGTCGCCGTGTAGGTGTAGAAGCGGGTCCCGATGTCCTGAATGTCGTAGACGATCGCGTCGAGGTCCTTGAGCTGCTCGGGTTTCGGGCGACGCGTCTCGCCGTAAAGCGAATAGACGGGCAGGCCGGTCTTTTCATCCTTGGTGTCGTCGATCTTTTCCTGGTCGAGCTCGCCGCGGATGCCGTGCTCGGGCGAGAAGAGCGCCGTGAGTTTTACGTTCTTCGCTTCGAAAAGCACGTCGATCGTCGGCTTGCCAGCGAAATTCCGACCGGTCTGATTTGTCACGAGACCGATCCTAAGGCCTTCGAGCTGCTTGAATCCGTCGCGTTCGAGAACGTCGATACCGTTAAGGACATTTCGGATTTGGGATTTGGGATTTGGGATTGATTCGGCCTGTCGGCGCGCGGCTTCCGCGTTCTGTTTGAAGCGTTCGATCTGGGGGGCGACCTGTGCGCTGTAGGCGGCTTCGAATTCGCGATATTGCTCGCGCGGCGTGTCCTCGACGGCCGAAGCGGCGATGGTCGAGACCCGCGCGCGCAGCGGACCGACATCGCCTTTGCCGTCAGGATGGACGCGGTTCGACAAAAACACGACGAATGTCTGCGAGACCGGATCGATCCAGATTCCCGTTCCGGTGAATCCCGTGTGACCGAACGAGCCGAGCGGAAAAAGCTCGCCGCGGTTCGACGAGAACGACGTGTTCATGTCCCAGCCGAGCCCCCGCGTGTCGCCCGCCTCTGAGACGACGTTCGGCGATGTCATTTTCGCGACGGTTTGCTCGGAAACGATCCGTTTCCCGTCAAGGACACCCCCGTTGAGAATCATCTGGCAATACCGCGCGAGATCGTCGGCGGTCGAGAACAACCCGGCGTGGCCCGCGATGCCGAACATCCGCGACGCGGTCGGATCGTGGACCCAGCCGCGCAGGATCTGGTTCCCGGACTTCTCGTCGCCCTCGAACTGTGAACCGAGATAATTCTGCTGGCCCCGGACGTTCTCGGTCGGAGCAAAGCGTCCGAGATTCTCCGACTTGAAGCAATCGTTGATCGAATTCGCGCAAGATCTGAAGCGCGAACCCTTCATCGCTGCGGGAACGAAAATCTCCGAGAACGCGAAATCGGCAACGGTGCGTCCGGTCGTTCGCTGAAGTATCTCGGCGAGGACGATGAATCCGATGTCCGAGTAGACGAACCGCGTTCCGGGCACGTTGCGGAGCTTCTCCTTGTAAAGGGCCTGAAGCATCCCGTCGCGCCCTGTCCATTTTTCCTTGAGATCGAAATCCGGCGCGTAGCCCGACGTATGCGTCAGAAGTTGCTGGATCGTGATGCGTTTCGCCGTCTCGTCCTCGATCTCGGGAATGTACTTCCCGACGGTGTCGGAAAGCCTCAGATCGCCGCGTTCGACGAGGACCATAATCGACGTCGTCGTCGCGACGACCTTCGTCAGGCTCGCGGCGTCGAAGACCGTATCGATCGTCATCGGCTCGACCGCCGGAACCAGCGCCCGGTTCCCGTACGCCTTGCGAAGGACGATGCGGCCCTTGTGCCCCACGACGACGACCGCGCCCGGCAGTTTTTTGTCGGCGATGTCCTTCGCGATCGCGGTGTCGATCCGCGCAATTTTCGATTGGTTGATGCCGCCGGCCGGCGTCTGGGCCTGAATGGGCGCACCCCACACCGCGAGCATCAGAACGAAGAACGCCAGGACTGAAAGCGCGGTCCCGGCAGAAACGGAAGCCGAACTGTCAGAACCGGGAGCGGTAGCGACCGGCAAAGCGTCCCACGGGCCAGCAGACGTGGCCGCTCGGCGGGCAATTGTCAACAATTTGTTCATTATCTGATCGATCTGGGGGCGTAACCCGCTTTTGAACCTGAACCGCTTTGGCCAGGCAGAAGCCCGGCTCAACACTCTGAATAATCGGACTCGCATCAGCCGTCTCCGCCATTGGTTAGCGTGTTGCCAAACGGCCCGCTGCTAACGGTTTCGCGTTTGCCGGTCGCTACCGCTCCCGGTTCTGACCGCAGACTTGAGCTCCTTCTCGCGCTCCTTGAAGCTCTCCTTGCAAAGGCGGCAGAACTCTTTCGCGATCGGCGAAAAGTATCCGCCGCGGAGCCGGGCGAGCCCCAGTTCCCATTTGATCTCGGCACCCTCGATGAACCAGGACACGAGCCGCCCTTCGCGGACCTCGCGCGAAACCGTCTTCGCGCCCGCGATGCCGACGCCCATCTGGTTCTCGACCATCCGGTTGATCGCCGTCTGCCGCGACAGTTCCATCATCACGTTCGGCTTGACGTTCGACGCGTTGAAGAAATCGTCGATCATCCGGCGCGTGTTCCCGCCTTTCTCACCGAGGATAAGGTGTTCGCCGGCAAGCGCCGCCGCGCTGATCACGGCCTCTTCGGACAGCGGATGCGACGGATGCGCGATGGCGACGATCTCATCCGAGAAAAGAAGTTCGGTCTGGACGTTCGAAGTTTCGACCGGAAGCGACACGAAGGCGATGTCGATCTCGCCGTGCATTATCTTTTCGACCAGAACGTGGCTCGTCCCGCTGCTGACCGTGATCTCGGCATTCGGGAACTTGCGCTTGAGTTGTTCGAGGATCGCCGGAAGTTGCTCGGTCGCGAACATCGACGATGAAGAACCGATCCGGAGACGGCCGTATTCGGCCCCGGCGAGTTCCGAGATCTCGGCGATCGCCGAATCGTGCTCGCGCAGGATTCGGCGCGCTCGGTCAAGCAGATACTCGCCCGCCTCGGTCAGGATGACGCGCCGCGGCGTGCGCGTGAACAACTGAAGACCGACCTCGTCCTCGAGCTGCCTGATCTGCATCGAGATCGCCGCCTGCGTAACGTTCATCTGCCGCGCGCCGGCGGTGAAAGTCTTCGTCTCGGCGATCGCCAGAAACGCTTTGAGCTGTCGAATTTCCATTTTCGTCTGATCTTCGATCGGCAATCGAACGCGAACGGTTGCGGCCCCGACGGTCGCGCCGATCAATCAACAATTGTTATCGCACTTATAAAATCTTTTAGTTTTGATTATATGTCAAGCATTAATAAAATAGGATTATAGAAATCAAGCATCCGCAAAATGACGCCGCAGCCTCGAAAACCGAAACGTAAGGGTAATGAACACAATCTTTACCTTGGCGTCGACGGCGGCGGGACCAAGACCCATATCGTGCTGTTGAACAACGACGGAAACGTCGTCGCCGAAGCGGTTTCAGGAGCGTCAAATCCGTTGCGCGTCGGTATCGAGACGGCTGTGTCGAACATCCTCGACGCCGTCGACAAGGCCTGCGACGAGGCGAACCTGATCCGCGCGGACATCGTTTCCGCCGCCGCAGGTCTTGCCGGGCTACGCCGCGCCGACCTGCGCCAACGCGTCAAGGAACGTCTCGTCCAAGGGTTGCGGATCAAGAAGATCGAGGTCGGGACCGATGCCGAGATCGCCCTCGCGGGCATCGGCCGGCACACGCCCGGCCTCGTGATAATCGCCGGGACGGGATCGGTCGCGATCGGCCAGAACGCGAAGGGCGAACGATATTCCGCCGGCGGCTGGGGTCCGATCGCGGGCGACGAAGGCGGCGGCGCCGGTATCGCGTTGAGCGCGTTGCACCGCATCGCGAAAGCCTCGGACGGCCGCGGGCGGCCAACGGCGCTCAGCGATCGGGCAGTCGACTATTTTCGTGCCGGCCGGCTCGAGAACCTCTCGGTCGCGATCTACGCGCCGCAGGTCGATAACGCACGCATCGCCGGATTCGCGCGGCTCGTGTCCGAGGCCGCGCAGGACGGCGATGAGGTCGCGCGCGAGGTGTTGCGCGAAGCCGGTTACGAGCTCGGGCTGGCGGCGAAAGCCGTCATCGAACGCCTGCGGCTGCAACGCTCGAACGTCCGCATCGGACTCGTCGGCAGCGTCTTCAAATCGGGCATAATGGTGACCGATCCGCTGCTCGAGGCCGTCCGCAAGGTCGCCCCGAAAGCGCATCTCTTCGGCGAAATGACCGATCCGGCAGTTTCGGCCGCGCGCATCGCGTTCGAGAATTTTGAGGAAAAGAAGAAGACAGTGCATAGTGCATAGTGCAAAGTGCAGAGTGCATAGTGAACTGCGCTCGTGAAGCTTAATCGACCTTGAAATTGCAGAACTAGCAATTTGCATTATGCACTTTGCACTTTGGGCTCTGCACTCTGCACTTTG
>CAZARD010000009.1:50595-53248 GCA_964487505.1 uncultured Blastocatellaceae bacterium
TGCACTTTGCACTATTCGCCATGCTTCCAGTAACCGAACAGGAAAATCCAAACACGAAGACGATCGACCGGGCCTCGACGCTTGAGGCGGTCCGGATGATCAACAACGAGGACAAGCTGGTCGCGCTGGCGGTCGAGCGCATCCTGCCCGAGATCGCCGCCGCCATCGACCGCATCGTCGATCGATTGCGAACCGGCGGGCGGCTCTTCTACGTCGGGACGGGCACGAGCGGACGGCTGGGCGTGCTCGACGCGAGCGAGATCCCGCCGACCTACGGGGTTTCTTACGACCTGGTGCAGGGCGTTATCGCCGGCGGCTACGACGCGCTCTACAAAGCGACCGAAGCGAGCGAGGACAACCGTGATGCCGGCCGCTGGGACCTCGAAATGCGCGGCCTGACGGTCGGCGACTCGGTCGTCGGAATCGCCGCCTCGGGCCGTACGCCGTACACCATCGGCGCTCTCGATTACGCCCGCGAACTCGGATGCTTCACGGCCTCGATCACCTGTGTTCCGGGCTCGGCGATCACGGCCGCCGCCGAGACCGCGCTTGTCGCCGTCGTCGGCCCCGAGGCCATCACCGGTTCGACGCGAATGAAAGCCGGCACGGCGCAGAAGATGATCCTCAATATGATCTCGACGACGGCGATGATCCGGCTCGGATACGTCAAGGGCAACCGGATGACGAACGTCAAATCGTCGAACATCAAGTTGAGAGAGAGGTCGCTCAGGATCCTGATGTCCGAAACGGGCCTCGACGAAGCGACTGCAGCCGATCTGATGGATCAGGCGGGCGGCGATCTTCGCGTAGCGATCGTGATGAACCGGACCGGCGCGACGCGCCCGGTTGCCGAGGACGCGCTCGCGAAAAGCGATTTCGTCATTGAAGCCGCCATCTCGTCGATGAATGAGGAAGACTGAAATGAAACGCGGACTTTCAACGCGAACGCGGAAGACGTGGGAAAACCCATTCTTCGCGGCCCGCCTTTGGTGCGCGTTCAGAGCGTTTTTCCTGAACCGGATCGCCTTTGGCGCCGTGCTTCTCTGCGCCCTGGCCGTGATCGTGTTCCCGCAGGCCGGGAATTGCGGTTTCGAAGCTTCGATCGAGCACGGCGACGTGAACGGGCTGAACGTACGGTCCGGCCCCGGAGTGGCGTCAAAGATCATCGGGAACCTGAAATTCGACAAGGGCGAGGACGGCGAGATCGTGACCGTGTCGGTCGTCGGATACTCGAACGGATGGGTCAAGATCTTGTCGGCGGCGACGGTTGACGGCGAAACGCTTTTCAGCGGCGAAGGTTGGATCACGGCGAAGGCGGTGGTCTTCCGGACCGAGCGCCCGGACGGCAATTCAAAGAAGACGGTCGCGCTTTATTCGCGCGCCTCGAAGTCATCGCGCGTCGCAGTCCGCATCCCGAGCGAGGCCAATGTCCGGATCGTCGGCTTCTCCTGCTTCGGACCGAAAGTCACCCGCAACGGCAGATCCGGCTGGCTATCGACCGAAGACCTCTGCGGCAACCCGGTCACGACCTGCCCGTGACCGATGCGCGTCGCCGCCTGACTTCCTGGCCGTATTGCGCCGGTCATTCGGCAATGCGGCGAGTTTGAATTGGGCTCGGTCATCGAATCGACGATTTGCCCTCGACCGCAAGCCTGCGGATTCCGCAGCACGGCCGCCGAACGTCGTTTCGTCACGGATTGCGGGGATTTTTCCCAAATTACGCGATAATATTTTTTCGCCACGGATTGCAGGGATTCTCACATATTATTCTGTGTATTGTTCGCGAGATTCGTGAAATCCGTGGCAGATTTCTTCAAATACGTAATCCGGCATTACGCGGTAGAGGCGAATTGTCGCCGTTGCGATCTTTGCGGGCTTTACGCGAGGAACCGGCATCCACGCGCCAAAAAGGCATTTTCCCACGCAAAGACCGCAAAGGGCGCAACGTTAGCGAGTCCGAAACTCGTCAAGAATCCGCTCTGGAATCCTAACGCGTAATTTGGCTTATGGGATTTTTTCCGCGTCTTATTCGCTTAATTCGCGAAATCCGTGGCAAGATCTTTCGAGTGCGTAAACAAGGTTTATGAATACCGAATCCGTAACTGTTGTCTTCAATGGCTTTCTAAATCTCAACGGAAAAGAAAAGCTGGCATTGGTCGAAGCGATCAACGAGTATTTTGATTCGAATGACCGCGGCCGGATCCGCGCCGAGCACGACGCTAAATTCAACGCCCTGGTCTTCTCCAAGGAAAATCCCTGCAAATGTTGTAATTGCTGTTCTGATCGGGCGTGATTCCCATTCGAAGATCGGCAATCGAGAACATCATCGACTCACGGCAACGCGAACTGCCTCGTTGAGCTTACAAATGGCCGACGCGGCAAGCCTCATTCAGGTCTGGGCTTCAGCAAGTAAACAGCCTTTAGGCACTGCTTTTCGTCGGTCAGAACCAATGAAAACGGACCAAGCTCCTTTGGATTCAGCAACGTAGCCCTCGGCGGGCGCAGCCCGGATGTTGTCGTTCGTTCCTTCGACGGTCGGGCCGGAGCCCGGGCCTGAACGACGCCGGGCCGGAGCCCCCGCCCTGATCGGAATGGCGGTTGCTTCGCGCTATCGGTTTTTCGTAAAACCTGCACTCATTTGCCGGTTGCGGCC
>CAZARD010000009.1:53348-57185 GCA_964487505.1 uncultured Blastocatellaceae bacterium
GCCCTGATCGGGAGGCGATCTCCGTTGCGCGATAACGGGTTCTTATCGCTTTCCTGATTTCTTTCGTGTTATCTTATTGAACCGATGCAGACACTCGACCTTGTGATCATCTTTGGATACCTGATCGGTATCACGCTTTTCGGGGTTTTGTATTCCGGAAAACAGGAAACGACGGCGGATTATTTCGTCGGCGACCGGAGCGTGCCCTGGTGGGCCATAGCGATGTCGATCGTCGCGACCGAGACCTCGACGATCACGTTCATATCGGTTCCGGGGATCGCGTTCGCAAAGAACGGGAATTTCGAGTTCCTGCAGCTCGTTTTCGGATACATGCTCGGACGTGTCGTGATCTCGCTGATCTTCATCCCGATGTATTTCAAGGGCGAGCTGTTTACGGTCTACGAACTGCTCGGTACGCGCTTCGGCCGGCCGGTCAAGATGCTCGCCTCGTCGCTGTTCGTCGTGATGCGGAACATAGCCGACGGGATCCGTCTCCTTCTGACGGCGATCGTGCTCGCGGCTGTTTACACCGCGTTCGTTCCCGACTCGAACCCGAACGTGATCATCATCGGCTCAATCGTGCTGCTCGGGGTTGTGATGATCATCTTCACGTTCTACGGCGGAATGGAGGCCGTGATCTGGGTCGAGGTCGTGCAGCTCGCGATTTACATCGGCGGCGCGTTGGCCGCGGCGTGGGTCATCGTCGGGCAGATCGACGGCGGAATGGCACGCGTGATCCAGGTCGGATCGGAGTTCAACAAGTTCAACTTTCTCGATTTCAGCCTGAACTTCACGAAGACATACACGTTCTGGGGCGGGCTGATCGGCGGGTGCTTTCTGACGATGTCGACGCACGGGACCGACCAGTACCTGGTGCAACGTTATCTCTGCACCGACAAACCTTCGGCCGCGGCGACGGCCCTTCTTTCGAGCGGCGCCGTCGTGCTTGGGCAGTTCATCGGATTCCTGTTCATCGGAGTGCTGCTCTTCGCTTATTACCAACCGTTCAATCTGCCGGAATACGCCCAGATCGGCGCCGAAGGATCGAAACTCGCGGCGACGTTCCCGTTCGCAGGCGGCGACAAGGTCTTTCCCGATTTCATCACGAAGCATATGCCGAGCGGTCTGAGCGGCCTGGTCGTCGCGGCGATCTTCGCGGCGGCGCTTTCGAGCTCGCTCAATTCGATCGCGGCGACCGCCGTCAACGATCTCTACAAGCCGTTCACAAAGGACAAGGACGACAAGCATTTTCTGCGGGTTGCGGCGATCCTGACGGTGATCGTCGGCATCATCCAGATCGCCGTCGCGATCGCCGTCAAAGACGCCGGCCAATCCGCTTTGAACCAGGCGCTCGCCGTCGCCGGGCTGATCAATGGCCCGATCCTCGGGGTTTTCCTGACCGGGACGTTCGTCAGAAAAGCGAACCAGACCTGCGCGCTCGCCGGAATGATCACGAGCATCGGCGTCATGCTTTACGTCTTTTTCGGGACCAAGATCGCATTCCCGTGGTATCCGGTGATCGGGAGCTTGACGACGCTGCTCGTCGCGACGATCGTCAGTCTCGCAACGAAAACGGATGGAAACGCGTCTTTCTCTGATTGAGGTCTCCCGCGAATGTGCGGAAAGCCGATCGTTCCGAGGGCGAAGCGTCGCAGATCGCGGCAGAGCAAAACAAACCGAGCTTCGCATTCTGTCGCCGTCGACGGTGTCTCAGTATCGGTCGTCGGACCGATGAGAACGCACCGAATTGCCCTTCCGGCTATCTTCGGGTTCGACGGCGTCGTTCCGGAGATTCGCGGGCAAGTATATTCTGATGCGGAACTCGGATTTAACCCAAACTACGCGATAAGATGACTTCCCAATTTTTTTCGCCACGGATTGCACGAATTCTCACATATTATTCTGTGTTTGTTCGCGAAATTCGTGAAATCCGTGGCAGAGGTTTTCAACTGCGTAATCCGGGCTTAATCGAACGAGGGTGGAAAGGTTTTTATGAAAGGTTTTGTAAGTGTTGCAATCGTTATATTTCTTCTGATCGGGCCGGCGCTTCGGACGAACGGCCAGGCCGATCCGAAAATGCTCAGATCGGATTTTGCTCCGTCGGCGAAATCGTGGAAGTTTGCCGACAAGGCGCTGAAAATGATGAGCCTCGACGAAAAGGTCGGCCAACTCGTCCACATCGGCATCAACGCCCGTTTCGCGAATCAGGACAGCGACTACTTTCAGGACCTGAAACGGCACGTCGTCGAGAACAAGCTCGGCGGGATCATACTTTTCGGGGCTCCGATGTATGAGTCGGTTCACCTCGTCAACCGGATGCAGGAGAACGCGAAGACGCCGTTGCTGATCGCGATCGACGCCGAAACCGGCATCGGGATGCGGTTTTTTGACGCCGCGAACTTCCCTTGGAACATGGCCGTCGCGGCGACCCGCAACTACGAATACGCATACAAGATGGGCGTCGTCACCGGCCGCGAGGCGAAGGCGATGGGCATTATGCAGGTCTACGCGCCGGTTCTCGACGTCAACAACAATCCCGACAATCCGGTCATCAACGTCCGCTCGTACAGCGAAGATCCCGAACTCGTCGCGCAATTCGGAGAGGCGTTCATCGCCGGCGTCCAAAGCCAGGGAGTGATCGCGACCGCGAAGCATTTTCCGGGACACGGCGATACGAACGTCGATTCGCATCGCGGCTTGCCTGTCATCGACGTCACGCGCGAACGGCTCGACCGCGTCGAGTTGTTCCCGTTCAAGAAAGCCATCGAGAACGGCGTCGCGTCGGTAATGGTCGCCCACGTCGGGATGCCCAAAATAGATCCGACACAGATCAAACCGATCGCGAACGCGCTCCGCGTCGATGCCGAAGAGGGAGCCGAGATCGTCAACGAATCGGCACCGGTCCCGGCGACGCTCTCGAAAAAGATCACAACGGACATCTTGAAGAACGATCTGGGATTCAAGGGCCTGGTCGTCACCGACGCGATGAGCATGAGCGGGCTGACACTTTACGTGACGCAGGAAGAGGCCGGGGTCCGCGCGATCGAGGCGGGCGCCGACGTGCTCGAAAAACCCGCTGATGTCGATGCGATGCTGAAAGGGATCAAGGACGCCGTCCGAACGGGTCGCCTGCCTGAATCGCGGATAGACGAGTCCGTCCGCAAGATAATCGCCTGGAAACACCATCTTGGTCTGTTCAAGGAGAAGATCACTCCGCTCGACCGGATCGACCGGATCGTTTCGTCGAAGGACGTGTTCTCGCTCGTAGAAGAGATCGCCGACAAGGCGGTCACCGTCGTCCGAAATGATGAAAAACTGCTGCCGCTTTCGAAGGACAAACGAATCTTCGTGCTCGGCGTGTCGAACGGATTCGACGGCGAGGCGACGAGCGCGGCGATGAATCGTTTTCTGCGCGAGAACCGGATCCGAGGCGGGTCGGCGTTACTCCAGGACAACTCGACACCCGAACAGGTCGCGCGCGCCCGAGCCGGCGCCGACGCGGCCGACGTCGTCATCGTCGCGATGTTCGGGCGCGTCCGGTCGGGCGCGAAGAACAGCGTCGGACTTCCCGAATCGGGTGCCGCGATCCTGCGCGATCTGCTGGCGAAGGACAAAAAGGTGGTCGGCATCGCGTTCGGCAACCCGTATGTGCTCGGGAGTTTTCCGGAGTTGAAGACGTACATCGTCGCGTACGGCGATATGGCCGGGCTGCAGCGGGCTTCGGCGCGCGTGATGTTCGGAATGATCAAGCCGAACGGGAAACTGCCGATCTCGCTGCCCGGGCTGCATCCGATCGGTACGGGAATAGGGGATTTTGGATTTTAGATTTTGGATTTT
>CAZARD010000009.1:57285-61743 GCA_964487505.1 uncultured Blastocatellaceae bacterium
GACAATCAGTTGCGTATTGACGGGGTTTCGGCGCCGGAACTTGCGGCGCGTTACGGCACGCCGCTGTTCGTATTCAGCGAACGCCGGATCAGGCAGAATATCGAGCGACTGCAGCGGGCGCAGAACGCGATCGGCTGCGAGTTCAAGGTCTGCTACGCGGCCAAGGCCAATTCGAACATGGCGATCCTCGGCGTCGTTCGCGACGCGGGGTGCGATCTCGAGGTCAATTCCGGCGGCGAACTCTGGAAAGCGCTCAAGGCCGGATTCACCGGCGAACGCATTATCTTCAACGGGACAAGCAAAGAGGTCTGGGAGATCGAGATGGCGATCGAGGCCGGCATCTACGCGATCCAGGTCGATTCCCTGTTCGAGCTCACGCTGATCGAAGCGACGGCGCGGCGGATGGGAAAGCGCGCCAACGTCTCGCTCCGCCTCGTGCCGGAGATCGAAACCAAGACCCATTCGGGACTCCAGACGGCGTTGCTGACATCGAAGTTCGGGATGATGCCCGACGAGGCCCTGCGGGCGTTCCGCGAGTATCGGGCGAGCGAAAATCTCGATCTGTGCGGCATTCATCTGCATATCGGCTCGCAGAACGCCGATCCGGCGCCGTACGCCGAAGCGTTGCGAACCCTGTTCGAGAATCTCGTCAGGATTCACGCCGAAACGGGCATCAAGCTTGCGCATCTGAACCTCGGCGGCGGGTTTCCGGTGAATTATCTGCGCGAGAACGCTCAGGCGAGCGAGTTCTCGGATTCCGAACGCGAGATGCTCGCCGCGGATTTTGAACCCGCCGATGCGATCGCGGCCGCCTGGACGGAACTGCTGCTGGCAGCTTCCGAGGCGTCCGCCGAACATCTGCTCGAGGACCTGACGATCCTTATCGAACCCGGACGCAGCGTGATCGGCGACACGGGCGTCTGCCTGACGACCGTCCGCAACGAAAAACGGCGTCCGATCGTCGGCGATGGTCGCGACTCGCCGAATGACCATTGGCTTCTGACCGACGCCGGTTTCAACATCCTGCTTTCGATGGAAACCTACAAGTGGTACTACCACATCGTTCACGCGGCACGCGCCGACGAGCCTCACGCGACCCACTACAAGATCGCGGGGCCGTTGTGCGACGGCGGCGACGTGTATTTTGACATCGAGGGATTGCGCCGCCTGCCCGACCATCGCCTGTTACCCGACGGAACCGCTCCCGGCGATGTCCTGGCGCTTCTCAACTGCGGCGCCTACTCGATCGCGCAAATGTTCCAATACAACGGCCGGTTCCTGCCTTGTGTGGTCTTGATCCGAGAGAACGGCGCGCCCGAGGTCGTCCGCCGGCGCGACCGGTTCGAGGACCTGATCGCGAACGAACCGTGAGCGTTTGGGAATTGCGATTTGCGATTTGCGATTCTGGATGGCGTCAATCAGTAGGAGTTACGCGTTCACGCGTGACCGCGCGGATTCTCCCGGGCACTAGAGTCGGGAAAGGCGTGATCCGCGTGTCGATTTTGGAATTTGATTTTGGATTGCGGATCTTACTCCGGCTTATGCATTGGAAGATGCGCAGATGAGTTCCTATTCACCGCTCGCGGTTCATACCGACCATTTCAAAAACTCGAGAATTCGTCGGAGGTTGTCGGATAAACAGCGAATTCCGATTTAGTTGGGTTTCAGCGTGCGGAGCACGCATCGTTTCGGTAGCACCACGTGGAGCGGAGCCGAACGTGGTGTGTCGGGCCCGGTTTTGGCCGGAGCGTGTGCAACACGCGTCTCCGGTCGGTTTGGGCAGGAGACGCGTGTTGCACACGCTCGTTGATCGTATTGGAAATCCCACACCAGGCTCGGCTGCGCCTTCGCCTGGTGCTATCGACACAACGCGTGCTCCGCACGCTAATCAGGTGAAATCTACGCTCAGACGGGTTACTTCGACAGGCTACCAGAATTTCAATGTTTCGATTCCGAATTCCAGGGATATGTGATTTCAGAATCGATAGTTGGACCCTCAATCCAAAATCCAAACTCCAAAATCCCAAATCCCAATTCAGTTCACCATTCCGTCTTTCTTATCAACTCCGTGAGCGTTTCCTTTTCCTGTTCGTTCAGGCTGAATCCCATCGACTCATAGACCTGCGACAGATCGGCGAATGCGACGGATCGCACGCTCTCGTCGCGGATCGCGAGGATCGTCAGGAGGTTCTCGTGCGAAACCTCGCGCGCGCGCTCGGGCTGGCCGTGGGCCGCGAAGCGAGCCGCAAGTTCGTTTAACGCGGACGAACGAAGCGACATCTGCGGGATCGTCTCTGCCAGTTCCGCCGCCGACTCAAGCAGCCTCATCGCCGCTTCCGGATCGCCGCGCCTTTGTTTCGCATCGGACATCGAGATAAGCGTCGTCATCCGTTTCGAATCCTCGGGGATCGCGCGCAACGCCTGATCGGCGAAATCGTCCTCGGCCTGAAACGCCGCGAGCTGGGCGATCTCGGCCAGCGCCTCGGCCTGCTCGTTCTCGTCGGGAAGTTCCTGCGCCGCCTCGAGCGCTCGTTCGTGCCGCATGAAACCGGCGTACTGTGACGCGATCGAGCGCCAGAGCTGAAACTTCGCCCGGCTGTCGCGCGTTTCCGACTCGGCCTGCGAACGCAGGATCTGGAACGCTTCCTCGAGCGCGTCGAGCGCGTCGTCCTTTTCCTCGCGCAGCCAATAACCGCGGGCAAACCCGAGCAGTGTCGCGGCGACGTGCGTCTTGTCGTTGATCAGATCGAGCGTGCGGTCGGCGAGATCGATCGAACCGGCGTTGAAGAATCCTAGCGATACGCCCGAAAGAAGATACTCGCGATGGACGCTGTCCATCTTCTCGGCGATCTGCCGGGCCTTGTCGAGCGTTTCGATCGCCCGGTCCTTGCGGCCGGCATCGCCGAAGAAATTGCCGATGTCGGTAAGAACCCGCACTTCGTCGGTCTCGTAGTCGATGGCGCAGGCGGCCTCGGCGGCGCGATCGAGAAATCCAACCGCGGCCTTTTTGTCATCGGCATTCAGACGCGCTCCGGCAAGCGACGCGCAGGCCGCCGCCTTCGCTGTCGGGAACTCCATCGCCTCGAGCATCTCGTCGCGCCGGGCGGCGTCGCCGGCGGCGTCGTACCTGAGCGCGAGTTCGCCGAACACATTGTCGGGATGATCGAGCGTCGCGGCCGTTTCGAGCGCGGCGTCGAAACTCCCGGCCGCCGCCTGGCGGATCGCGATCCGCTCGCGGGCTTCGGCCGCGATCCCGACATCCTCGATCGCGTCGGCGAGCTGAAACGCGTAGTCGACATCGTCGGCGGCGGCGCATCTCTCGGCGACGAGCGTCAGCAACCGATCGCGGGTAAACGGGTCGTTCACGGTATCCGAAAGTTCGGCGGCGAGATCGACTTCGCCCTTTTCGATGTAAAGCGGCACGACGCGCTTCATTGCGTCGGCGTGACCGTCGGCGCTTTTGATGCCTTCGGCAAGCCGCGCGGCAAGCGCGAGAAGATCGTTCCGAGCGTCGTCGATTGGAATTAGGTGGCTCATAGCTCTTTGATCAATGGACAATGGACAACGGACAGTTATCGATCGAAAAGTCGAAAGTTGAGATCACGCTTGATCGTTGTCAACTGTCCATTGTCCATTGTCCATTGTTTCAAAACACTTTTCGGATCGATTCCGGCATCCAGTCGCGCAGGTCGGCCGCGACGGCGTCGGCCCCGGCGGCGCGGAGTTTTTCAGCTGAAACCGCGCTCGATATGCCGAGCGTTTTCATACCCGCGGCGCGCGCGCCTTCGATTCCCTGCGTCGCGTCCTCGACGACCAGCGTTTCGCCGTGGACCATCGGCAGGTGACCGTTCTTGATCCGGTACGAATCAAGCCTGCCGAAACCTTTGATGAACGCTTCCGGATCGGGCTTGTGCCGGGTGATGTCCTCGGCCGAAACGATCACCGGGAAGAATTTCAGCAGTCCGGCGGTTTCGAGCACAAACTCGATCTCGGCGCGTTTTGCCATCGACACGATGCCGAGCGCGAAGTCGCGCGCCGAGAGATGTATGAAATGCTCGGCGCCCCGGATCATCGGGATCTCCTTGGCGATCAGCTCGCGCCAACGCGCCGTTTTCGCCGCGCTGATCTCGGCCTGACGCTCGGACGAAAGTTCCTTGCCGGCCCGCTCGAAATTCGCCGCGATGAACGCCGCGTCGTCCATTCCCATACAGGCGAAATAATCTTCCTCGGTCAGTTCGATCCCGTCTTCTTTGAGAATTTCCTGGTAGGCCTTCATCTGAACCCGCTCGTCATCCACGATGACGCCGTTGAAGTCGAATAAGATTGCTTTGATCATATTTTCATTTGCGATTTCCAATTTGCGATTTGCAGTTACGTTCTCGAAGGCAGAATTCGTTATCCTATTTATGGCCGAATTTGAAGCCGGATGCGGCCGCCATCCGAAATCCGAAATCCAAA
>CAZARD010000009.1:61843-68602 GCA_964487505.1 uncultured Blastocatellaceae bacterium
AAAATCTAAAATCCAAAATTGGCCCGGCCGAGGATTCCGTTCGGATCGAAGGCCCGTTTCAATTCGGCCATCTCGTTCAGGTAACGCTCGCCGTACTGAACGTAAAGATACTTCGCTTTGTGCTTGCCGATGCCGTGCTCGGCCGAGACGGTCCCGCCGAGCATTATCGATTGCGCGATGAAACGACCGTAAAGATGCCGCGCCCGAATAGCTTCTTCCTCGTTCTTCGGGATCATGTTCGCGTGCAGATGATTGTCGCCGATATGTCCGAAGATCACGTACTCAAGCCCGCTGGCTGCAAGCTTCTCCTTGTAAAACCTCAGAAACGACGCGAAGTTCGCGTCCGGAACCGCCATGTCGGTGCCGATCTTCTTCTGTTTGTAACGCACGATCCGCTCGTTGACGCCGACCGGCAACGCGTGGCGGAACTCGCGCAGCTTCTCGCGATCGGTCTCGGTCGTCGTGAACCACGAATGTTCGAGGTCGGCCCGGTGTTTCTCGAGCAGATCGTTCCACGCGGCGAGCAACCCGTCCTCGGACGCGGAGTCGGTCTCCTGCTCGAAATAGATGGCGCCGCGCGCCGTCTTCGGAATGTCAGGAAAGCGCTCGGAGATGAACGCGAGCGCGCGGTCGTCGAAATACTCGAGCAGCGATGCCGAGATCGGGTTGGCGGCATTCGTTTCGTCGCGGTTGGCGAACGAGAACGACCGCGCTTCGTCGACGAAACGGAGCAGATCGGCTTCGTCATCGAAGAAAACGATGCCGCTGAAGAATGATTCGGGCTTGCGCACGAGTCCGAGTTCGGCCTCGACGATGACGCCGAGCGTGCCTTCGCTGCCGATGAAAAGATCGACCGCGTCGACCCTGTCCGCGGTGTAATAGCCGCTGGTGATCTTCCTCACGTCCGGTTGGCGATAGGTTGGGATCGCCGCCGTTATCGCGCGTCCCGAGTCGGTAATGATCTCGATCGAACCGCGGTTGGAAAAGACCTTGCCCCGCTCGAGCGTGAGCGTGTCGCCGTCGGCGAGCACGACCTTCAGCGATCGGACAAAATTCCGGGTCGCGCCGTATTTGAAACTTCGGGCACCCGAGGCGTTGGTCGCGATCGTGCCTCCGATCTGACAACTCCATTCGGTCGGGTCGGGCGGATAGAAGAGCCCGACGGAATCGACCGCGCGCTGCAGATCCTGCAAAATCGTACCGGCTCCGACGCGAACCGAGAGCGCCTCGGAATCGATCGCACCGATCGTGTCAAATCTCTCCAATGACAGGATATATCCACCGAACGGGACGGCTCCGCCGACGGTTCCGGTGCGCGCGCCGGAGATCGTCACCGGCGTCGCGGACCGGTCCGCGTCGCGCAGGATCGAGGCGATCTCATCGACAGTTTCGGGGATGAAGAGTTTTTCGGCGTGTCCGCCGGGAATATTGCTCGCGTCGGTAAGGTAGTCTTGGATCTCGTCTGGCGCGGTCTTGACCTGCATAGCAGTATTCTAAGTCAAAACCGCGACGCCGCCAAAAACGAGCTCTTTCGGATTCGCGATCTCATTCGCGACGGCGCGGACAGCTTGTCTGTGAAATGCTCGGAGGTCCGTGTCGGATCGGCGCCGGACCGATCCCCGGGGCCGAAACCCCGGGGAAAGATGCGAAAAATTAAGAGCGTCACCGAAAATGACGGGTCGGCTTGAACGGATTTTCGGCGCTCCGAATCCGCGCAAGTCCCGAAACTACCGGGAATCGAACCGGGCGACCGCAAAATCGTTGCGAATCCCCCAAGGCGTGACCTCGGCCGTGTTGTCGAAACTCCTGAAAACCCAGAAATTGCTTTGCGCCCCGGTCGTCGCGCCATTTCTGTAAACCGCCACGTCGGTGCGCGCATCGCCGTCGTAATCGCCCTGCGCCGGAAAGTCGGAACTAATGCCGAACGTGCGCGTCACGAATTGCCCGTTCGAGCTCTGTAGAATCCACCAGACCAACGGCGAAGTGCCGGCGGCTCCCGTTCTCGCGGCCGCGAAATCGAACTTGCCGTCGCCGTCATAATCGCCTGGAACGATGTAGTCCGTCTGGAAGTTGCCCCACTGCTGGAACGCGACGGTCGCATCCGAACTGCGATAGATTATGAACGTGTTGTTCGGAACCAACCCGACACGATAGACCGCAAGATCGAACTTGCCGTCGCCGTCGTAATCTCCCGGAACCGGAGTATCGAAAGAATTGACGCCGTCCCCGGTCGTTCCGAACGGAACGACGAGGTCCGTGCCGAGGGTCTGCAATCCGAGCGTGCTCCGCCGGACCCACCAGAACGCTTGCGCGCCGGCGGCAGCGCCGGGCCGGAATACGGCAAGATCCGTTATTCCGTCGCCGTCGAAATCGCGGTTGACCGCCGCGTCTCCGCCGAGTCCGAACGCGATCTGCTGGGCGACCGAATCCGAGGACCGAAGAATCCAGAAATAGCTCTGCGTCGCGGTCGTCGCACCGTCGCGGTAGATCGCGAAATCGTCCTTACCGTCGCCGTCATAGTCGCCCGGCGTCGGGAAATCGGTCGCGGCGTCGCCAAACACGGCGGTCTGGAGACCGCTGGTCGTGTTGGAGTTCCAGTACGTGATCGACTGCGGGGCGACGGTCGGAAAGCGCAGGACGCTGAAATCCTGTCGTCCGTCGCCGTCAAAATCGACCGGGCGCTTGATGCCGAGCTGGCCGCGGATCTCGCCGCCGGGGAAATTGTTCGAATGCACGTTTACATAACCGAGATGCTGGCGGACCTGGCCGAGCTGCGTCGGGGTGATCGTTCCGGTTCCGGTGATTGTGCCCGACGTTCCGCCCACGGTGCCGAAATTTATCGCGACCGGCCCGTTTGCCCCGATCGCGGCAATATGGATGTGCGATGCGGTCTGCGCCGAGGACAAACCGTTGAAGACGACCGTGAACGAGATCGCGCCCGTCTGTTCGTTGACCACGACGCGCGCATAGCCGGTTGCCGTAGTTGCCGCGGCCGGAACTTCCTGCGCTCCGGTCAAATATGCGTAAAACGTTTCCGCGCGGACCGTGCCGAGCGACATTAGAAAGATCGCCGATGCGATCAAAAACATCCGGAGTTTACCCATCGTTTGTCTCCTTTAAGAATCAGATTTGGGTCAAACCTACACCCGCGCCGGAAACAAGTCAATGCATATCGGCCAAAGCTACGAAACTTGGATCTGCCGCTGGCGAGCGTATCGGAACTTGTCGCGAGGTTCGGGCGTGATCCGGTTCCCGGTGCTGTTTGCTTCCGGGCGCACGCCGCCGGCAATTCGGGCCGCCCGACCCGGTGCCCCGACCGTCGTTCAGCGCAGCCTCGGCTTTCGCGTCGCGAAAAAATCGAGGTCGTTGCGGGTGTCGGTATGATGAATGATGTGACGGATGGGCCTGAATCGAAACCGCGGATTGAACGGCGCGATCTCGTAGAGGAATCCGGTCGCGCGATCCGGAAAAACGTACCGCCCATCCGCGTCGGTGACGACCGTCATCAGAGTCTGCGACGACGACGCAAGCTTGATCCGGACGAGCGAGTTGGACAACGGCGAGCCGCCGGGCGTTGCAAGCCGTCCGCTCAGAGACCGGTTCACCGAAGGCGTATTGAAGACCGAGTCATTCGAATACTCGGGTCCGGCCATCGGATTGCCCCCGAATCTCCTGATCCCGTGATTCGACCCGGTCGCATCGATAATCAAATCGCCCGAGCCTTCAAAAAAATGATAGAGGGCGACGGTTGCGTCATCCTCGATCGGATGCAACGCTGGTCGCGCGAACGCCGCGCCGTAGCGGACGATATCCGAAATTCTTATCTCGTCGATCCAACCGCGAAACGACGGGTATTCGAATCCGGCGTCGTGCTTTTCGGCGCCGATGACAAGGAACGGATCGCTGTTCGGATAGTTCGTCGCGCGACCGTTACGGTACCCGATGTCGCCGGTACCTCCGTTTCCGCTCGCGTCGATCGCTCCATCGACGAATATCCTCATCAAACCATCGGAGCGCCGGCGAACCGCGGCGACGTGATGCCAGTTTCCGTCGGCGACGTTTGTCGTTCCGCAGATCGTGATGCTCCCGGGCCCGGCGTCCACCCCGAAGACAATCCGGCCGTTGCCGAGCGCGATGCCGTAGTCGCCGAAATCTCCAGCACCATAAACGTCGCGATCGAAAATGGTATTCCCGGTGATCCAACGATCGCCGCCGGAAACCGAAGAGCAATCCACCGTGCCGGTGTTGCTTCCCGGCTGTGCCCTGATCCAGAACTCGATTGTCAGATCGCTTCCGAGATTGACGGAACGGTGCGGATTGTCGAGCGGAATCTTTACGCGATCGATATCCCCGGTTCCATTGCCGAAGAAACGCATCGAATAATCGCTTCCGTATGCGGTCACCGCAGACGCGAGCAGAACGAGCAACAAACCCGGTAAGTTCCCGACCATAGAGACGATATTAGCGTTGGCCCGAGGTTCGAATCAAGAAATTTCTCGCGGTGGCGGACGGCCCGCTTTTGTGCGAAGTCAGGACAACGACATCTGTCGTTCGCGAAGATACCGGAGCTTGTCTCGAAGTTCGGCAGCGCGCTCGAACTTCATCTCCTTCGCCGCCTCGCGCATCTCGCGTTCGAGCCCGGCGATCGTCTCCTTGATCTGCTTCGGCGAGAACTCTTCGTACGCGTCGAGTTCGAGGGGAACCTTGAAGTAATCGGCCTCATATGCGGTGACGAGCGTCGACTCGATCGACTTGACGATCGTCGTCGGCGTGATCCCGTTTTCGGCGTTGTATTCTTCCTGCACGCGCCGCCGGCGTTCGGTCTCATCGATCGCACGCCTCATCGAATCCGTGATCTTGTCGGCATAAAGTATCGCTTTTCCGCCGGAGTTTCGAGCCGCGCGGCCGATGGTCTGGATCAGCGAGCGCTCGGACCGCAAAAAGCCTTCCTTGTCGGCGTCGAGGATCGCGACGAGCGAGACTTCCGGAAGATCGAGCCCCTCGCGCAGAAGATTGATGCCGACCAGAACGTCGAACTCGCCGCGCCGCAAATCGCGCAGGATGCGTATGCGCTCGAGCGTGTCGATGTCCGAATGAAGGTACGTCACGCGGACGCCGACCTCCGCAAAATACTCGGAAAGCGATTCGGCCATTTTTTTCGTCAACGTCGTCACGAGCACACGCTCGTTGCGCTCCGAACGGACGCGGACCTCGTTCAGCAGATCGTCGATCTGCCCGCGCACCGGCCGCACCTCGACCTCCGGATCGAGCAGGCCGGTCGGGCGTATGATCTGTTCGATCACCTCGCCCTCGGTCTGCCTGAGCTCGAAATCGCCGGGCGTCGCCGAAACATAGATCGTCTGGCCGCGTATCGCCTCGAATTCCTCGAAACAGAGCGGCCGGTTGTCCTTCGCCGACGGCAGGCGGAATCCGTACTCGACGAGCGTGCCCTTTCGCGATTGGTCGCCCTTGTACATCGCGCCGAGCTGCGGGACGGTCTGGTGCGACTCGTCGATGACGATGATCGTGTCCTCGGGCAAATAATGAAGCAGTGTCGGCGGCGGCTCGCCCGGTTTCTTGCCGGTCAGGTGGCGCGAGTAATTCTCGATGCCGTGGCAGAACCCCATTTCCTTGATCATTTCGAGATCGTACATCGTCCGCTGATGAAGTCTCTGCGATTCAACGAGCTTGCCCTGTTTGATCAGCTCCTCTTCCCACCACACGAGTTCCTCGCGAATGGTTTTCAGGGCGCGTTTGATCGTGCCCTGCGACATCACGTAATGCGTTTTCGGGTAGATCGGAAGGCGCGTTTCGTGCTTCGCCTTGACCTCGCCGAGAAGCGGGTCGATGGAATAGACGCCGTCGATCTCGTCACCCCAGAACTCGATCCGATATGCCTCGTCCTGATAGCTCGGATAGATCTCGACAATGTCGCCGCGGACGCGGAAGTTCCCGCGTTCGAAATTGATCTCGGCGCGCTCATACTGGAGCTCGACGAGTTTTCGGAGCAGGTCTTCGCGCTTCATCTCCATTCCGGGCTCGACGAACAAGAGCATTCCGTAGTAGGCGTCCGGATCGCCGAGTCCGTAGATGCACGATACTGACGCGACGACTATCACGTCGCGACGTTCGAAAAGCGCGCGGGTCGCGCTCAACCGCAAGCGGTCGATCTCGTCATTGATCGTTGCCTCTTTCTCGATGTAAAGGTCGGACGCAGGCACGTAGGCCTCGGGCTGGTAATAGTCGTAATAGGAAACGAAATACTCGACCGCGTTCTCGGGGAAGAATGTCTTGAACTCCTGGTAGAGTTGCGCGGCAAGCGTCTTGTTGTGGGCCAGCACGAGCGTCGGACGCTGGACGCGATCGATGACGTTGGCGATGGTGAAGGTCTTTCCGCTGCCGGTGATCCCGAGCAGTACCTGGTTGCGCGTGCCGTCGTTGAGCGCGGCGACGATCTGCTCGATCGCCTGCGGCTGATCGCCCTTAGGCCGATTTTCAGAGATAAGACGAAATTTCACTCATAAATTGTATCGGAAGAAGGGTGAAAATTCCAGAATCGAAGAGCCAGATTCCAGATCCTTGATTCCAAGATTCCAGATTCCAAGATTCCAGTGCCGTGAGGCATTCGATGAAAGCCTGGAATCTGGAATCTGGACTCTTGGAATCTGGGAGGCTGTCGGAATAACCAGCAATTTCGGATTTGGTAAGGTTTCAGCGTGCGGAGCGCGCGACGTATCGATAGCACCGCGTGGAGCGGAG
>CAZARD010000010.1:0-13807 GCA_964487505.1 uncultured Blastocatellaceae bacterium
ACGCGACGATTTTCCCGCCGTATTTCGTCGCGGGAGCGATCTTCGCCGGGTTCGCGATGGTCTTGATCCTTTGCATCCCGCTGCGCCACTGGTACAGCATGAAGGACTTCATCACCCATACGCATCTTGTCTATATGGGCAAGATCATGCTCGCGACCGGTCTGATCGTCTGCTACGGGTACGGGATGGAAGCTTTCTTTGGATGGTACAGCCAGTCCCAGTACGAGGTCTTCATGATCAAGAACCGTATGTGGGAAGGACCGTATTGGTGGTCGTACTGGCTTCTGATCCTGTGCAACGGGCTCTCGATCCAGCTTCTGTGGTTCAAGCGTTTCCGCGAAAGCGAGTTCTGGCTTTTCACGATCTCGGTCGTCGTCAGCATCGGAATGTGGCTCGAGCGCTTCGTGATCATCGTGACGAGTCTCCACCGTGACTTTCTGCCGTCTTCGTGGGCAATGTACAGTCCGCGGTTATTTGACTGGACGATGTTTATGGGAACGATCGGCTTCTTCTTCACGCTGATCTACCTCTTCGTCCGGTTCGTACCGATCATCTCGATCTTCGAGGTCCGCACGCTGTTGCCGGAGGCAAACGTCCACGGGCATCATCAGGATTTCGAGGCGATGGTGAACGAGGTCGAGCACGAGGATATCGACGGCAAGGATTAGGAAAGAGGTTGTTTGCGGCCGGACCGGCGTCCGCTGCTGGATTTAGACAACTCACCCATGTTGCTTTCAGCCGCCAGCGCCGGCCGGCTGCAGACAACGAACGGGGATGAAATATCAGGAATGAAGGACCCGGTTCCTTCGAAGTTCTGAAAGTTTATGGAAAAGAAAATTTACGGATTGATGGCGGAATTCGACTCGGCGACAGAGCTTGTCGACGCTGCCCGCCAGGTTCGCGACGCGGGTTACAAGAAGACCGACGCGTTCACGCCGTTTCCGCTCCACGAGATCGATGAGGCGCTGGGCATCCGCCGCAGCATCCTGCCGTTTCTCGTTTTCGGCGGCGGGATCCTCGGACTGATCGCGGGTCTCGGCCTTCAGTTCTACACGCACGTCATCGAATATCCGATCAACGTCGGCGGCCGCCCGCACTTCAGTTTGCCGGCGTTCATCCCGCCGACGTACGAACTGACGATCCTTTTCGCGGCTTTCACGGCCGTTTTCGGCATGCTGTTCCTGAACGGTCTTCCGTCCCCGTATCACCCGGTCTTCAACGTCGAACGATTCTCGCTCGCGATGCGCGAGAAGTTCTTTCTGCTGATCGAAAGCGCCGACGACAAGTTCGACTACGAAGGCACGAAGAGTTTTATGAAAGGTTTGAATCCGCAGGAGGTGTTCGATGTTGAGGACTAATCGCCGAGCGGAAAGAGTGCAAATCGGAAACGGCAGGACGGTGAAACATTTCGCCTTCTTGCTGCTGATCGTCATTGCGGCGGCCGGAACGGCCTGCCGTTACGATATGCAGGACCAGCCGCGGTACAAGGCGTTCAAGAAGAGCGACTTCTTCGCGGACGGCCGCTCATCTCGCGACCTGCCGCAGGGAACCGTCGCGCGCGGCAATCTGCGCGAGGACAAAGCGCTTTACACCGGCAAGAAAGAGAACGCCGATCCAAACGCCCCGGTCCAGACGACGGTCGATTCGTCCGGCAACACTCTTATTTCGAGTTTCCCGAATGATATCGAGGAATTTCCGCTTCCGGTGACGAAGGAGATGATCAATCGCGGCCAGGATCGCTACAACGTCTTTTGCGGCGTTTGCCACGGTCCGTTCGGGAACGGCGACGGGATGATCGTTCGGCGCGGATTCCCGAAACCGCCGACCTACAACGACGATCGTCTTCGGAACGCACCCGTCGGCCATTTCTTTGACGTCATCACCAACGGCCAGGGCCGAATGGCGTCGTACGCATCGCAGATACAGGTCGCCGACCGTTGGGCGATCGTGATGTATATCCGCGCGCTGCAGC
Organism: uncultured Blastocatellaceae bacterium; assembly: GCA_964487505.1. GTDB lineage: Bacteria > Acidobacteriota > Blastocatellia > Pyrinomonadales > Pyrinomonadaceae > JAFDVJ01. The sequence goes on from CAZARD010000010.1 coordinate 1,973, forward strand.
GAAGTCAGAATCCGACCGCGGCCAATCCGTTGGCCACGAAAGAAGCACCTGTCGCGGCACAGTCGCCGAAACCCGCCGAACCGCCGAAGGCGGCGACCAAGGGAGGTGCGAAGTAAATATGAGCGAATCAAATTTCCAGGCCCCGGCCGAAATCAATCGTTTCCGGAGCATAGCCCTCGGCGCCGGAATCCTTGCGATCGTCGTTCTTGCGGTGATGATCGCGTCGCCCGACAACCGTGAGCAGGCGTTGCGTTCGTGGCTCCTCGGATTCACATTCTGGGGCGGGATCGGAATCGGTTGTCTCGGCGTTCTGATGCTCCAGTATGTCACGGGCGGCGCGTGGGCCGTTGTCGTCCGGCGCACCGTCGAAGCCGGTTCCCGGACAATGGTGCTCATCGCGCTCCTGTTCGTCCCGATCCTCGTCTATGTCGGATCGCTCTACGAATGGAGCCATCTTTGGGGAACGGACAAGATCGTTACTGGCCGCGGCTGGTACCTGACACACGGCGGATTTGTAGCGCGCGCGGTCGTCTATTTTCTGATCTTCTTCGCGATGCAGTTCCTGCTTAACAAATGGGGCGCGGCGCAGGACAAGACCGACAACTACGAGGATTCGGCGAAATACCTCGGAACGGCGACGGCGTTTTCCGGGCCCGGGATCGTCGTTTACGCGCTTGTCGTCAGTTTTGCCGCGATCGATTGGACGATGTCGCTCGACCCGCACTGGTTCTCGACGATCTGGGGATTCCTGTACATCGCCGGCTGGGCGCTCAGTTGTTTCTGTTTCGTCGTCGTCATTCTTGCGTATCTTTCGGACAAGGAGCCGATGAAACGGGTGATCGGAAGACGGCATTTCCACGATATCGGGAAACTGATGCTTGCGCTCGTGATGGTTTGGACGTACTTCAACCTGTCGCAATTCCTGATCATCTGGTCTGGAAACATTCCGGAAGAGACGCCCTGGTACCTGAAACGGATGAAGGACGGCTGGGGAGCCGTCGGGCTGGTCCTGATCCTTTTCCACTTCGCGTTCCCGTTCGTCATCCTTCTGTCGCGCGACCTCAAGCGAAACGCAAAATGGCTCGCCATAATGGCGGTGTTCATACTCGTGATGCGCTCGGTCGATATGTTCTATCACATTGCCCCCAGCCCGACGGTGTCCGGCGGGCACGGTGCAGCCGGATTTCACGTCAGCTGGATGGACTTCGCGGCGGTGATCGGGATCGGCGGCGTCTGGCTGTGGTACTTTTTCACGCAACTGATGAAGCGACCCTTGGTGCCGGTGATGGATCCGTTTCTCGACAACGCGATCGAGCACGGAAAAGGACACTAGGATTTAGGATTGCGGATTTGGGATTTCGGATTGAATGTCGGTTTCGGTTCGACTTTCAACAAGGGGAGTTGGAGATTTGAGGATCGGGTTTTGAATTTTGAAGGTCATTTGATCTGCTGCCAAAATCCAAAATCAAAAATCCAAGATAGAAATATGTCAAAGCACGAAAACAAGGTAACGGATTTCGATAAGCCGTATGAGCCAAATGAGATCGGCGTTCGTCAGATCGTTTATTTCTCTGTCGGGCTGTTCCTGCTGATCGTCGTCACGTTCGGGCTGATGTGGATGCTCCAGCAAGTGATGGAAGACCAGAAAAAGGCCGAGGACGAGAAGAATCGGAATCCGCTGGCGCTTTCGAAGCAGGAGAGGCTTCCGCCCGAACCGCGTGTGCAGGCGGCTCCCGGATTCGGCGTTGACGGCCCGAACGGACGCATCAACCTCGAGTTGAAACCGCCGCAATCGGAATATTGGGAACTCCAGAAGATCTGGAAGAAACAGGCCGAGGAGGGCCAAAAAGTCGCGAAGGACGGCAAAGAGACGATCGTCACGTTGCCGATCGAGGCAGCCAAGGACGCCGTTCTCAAGGAAAATCTGAAGGCGCGTTCGGGCGACGCCGCCGAAAAGGCGCTCCAGGAAACGAGGACGATTATCTCGGGGGCCAGCGCGGGCCGGAAGCGCACGGACCGAATCCGTTAATTCCGGGCAGTAGAAGGTTTTATGAAGAAAAGTTCGGCGATCGATGCAGTTTTACGGCTGAAACTTTTTGCAGTTTTGGTGCTGTTCCTGTTCTTTTCCAACGCGTTTGCTCAGCGCGTCGAGCATTACAACTCGCCGCTCTACTCGCCGCGAACGTACGATCCGGACGCCAACGTCACGAGCAACGGGCTGCCGGAGGCGCTCAAGAACGTCGGCATCGAGCAAAAGCTCAACGCGCAGGTCCCGCTCGACGCCGTTTTCAAGGACGAGAGCGGCCGCGAGATCAAACTCGGCGAACTGTTCGGCAAAGGACGGCCGACGATCCTGGCCTTGGTCTACTTCGAGTGCCCGATGCTCTGCAACGAGGTCCTGAACGGTCTGACCGGATCGCTGAAGAGCCTGTCGCTCGATGCCGGAAAGGACTTCGACGTCATCGCGATCAGCTTTGACGCACGCGAGAACGATACGCCGGATCTCGCGAAGAACAAAAAGGAAGGATATTTGAAGCGTTACGGTCGGAGCGGTGCCGAGAACGGATGGCACTTTCTGACTGGAACGCAGGCCGAGATCGACAAGGTAACCCAGGCTGTCGGATTCAACTACGCCTGGGACGAGCAGTCGAATCAGTTCGCCCACGCCGGCGGGATCATGGTCACGACGGCCGACGGCAAACTGTCGCGGTACCTGTACGGCATCGACTATGCGCCTAAGGACGTCAAGTTCGCGCTGATCGAATCGGCCGATGGCAAGATCGGGAACCCTGCCGAGCAGTTGATGCTCTATTGTTTCCACTACGATCCGTCGACCGGAAAGTACGGATTGTCGATACTTAGAGTGCTTAGGATCGCGGGCATCGCGACGCTTGTCGGGCTCGGGGCGATGGTTCTTGCATTCTGGGCGCGCAACAAATCGAAGAACGAGTTGAACGGGGACGAATGATCTTTCGGGCTTCGGGAGACGATTTTAGAAAGTAATTATGCAAAGCAATACGTGGATTCCACTGTTTCCGGACCAGGCTTCAAGCTTCGCTTGGCAGATCGACTATCTGTACTTTTACCTGGTTTTGATCAGCATCGCCTTCGCGATCCCGATCGTCGCCGCGATCTTCTTTTTCGCGATCAAGTACCGCGAGAAAGACAAATTTGCGACGCCCGATGAGATTCACGGTTCGACGACGCTCGAGGTCGCCTGGTCGATCGTTCCGTTCGTTATCTCGATGACCATCTTTCTTGGCGGAGCACTGGTGTATTACAACCAATACCGGGTCCCCGAAGATGCGATGGAGATCTATGTTGTTGGAAAGCAATGGATGTGGAAGTTCCAGCACAATACCGGTCAGCGTGAGATCAACGAGCTTCATATCCCGGTCAACCGCAAGATCAAGTTGACGATGACGACCGAGGACGTGCTTCACGATGTGTTCATTCCGGCGTTCCGGACGAAGGCCGATGTTGTTCCGGGCCGCTACACGACGCTTTGGTTCGAGGCGACGAAGCCCGGCAAATATCACCTGTACTGCGCCGAATACTGCGGTCTGAACCATTCCGGAATGGGCGGCTGGGTCTATGTGATGGAGCAGTCTGACTTCGACAGTTGGCTCGCAGGCGGCGGAGCCGGTCAAACGCCGGCCGAGGTCGGAAAGGACCTTTTCAACAACAAGCTCGGATGTGCTTCCTGCCACGCCGGCGGCGCGAATCAACGCGGCGCCAAGCTTGAAGGAATCTGGGGAACGCAGGCCAAGTTGACGAACGGCCAGTCGGTCCTTGTCGATGAGGAATACGTCCGCAATTCGATCCTGAACCCGTCGGGCCAGGTCGTCGAGGGCTTCCAGCCGATCATGCCGACGTTCAAGGGCCAGGTCAGCGAAGAACAGCTTGTCGCGCTTGTCGCGTACATCAAATCGCTGAGCGGAACCGCTCCGACGACCGGCGCGACACCGACGCCCGCGCCCGCGTCGAACACGAACAGCAAGCCGATGGCGGCGAACAGCAACAAATAGGCGGTACGAGATTATGCAAAATGTTGATGCAATGAACGTTGCGGAAGAACCGAAAGTGAATTACCTGACGAACGGATTCAGTCTGAAATCGTGGTTGCTGACGAAAGATCACAAGCGCATCGCGATAATGTACCTGATCACCGTCTCGGCGTTCTTCCTGATCGGCGGCCTGTATGCCGCCACGATCCGGCTTGAGTTGCTTACGCCGCAAAGCGACCTGCTTGAATCGGGACAGTACAACCGTGTGTTCACACAACACGGCGTCGTGATGGTCTTCTTTTTCCTGATCCCGGTGATTCCGGCGATTCTCGGGAATTTCCTTTTGCCGCTGATGATCGGCGCCAAGGATCTCGCGCTTCCGCGAATCAACCTGCTCAGTCTTTACATCTACTGGGTCGGCGGACTTCTGACGCTTTGGGCGCTGATGCAGGGCGGTGTCGATACCGGCTGGACCTTCTATACGCCCTATTCGACGACGTTCTCGAACACGTATGTGATGGCGGTCGGGCTCGGGGTCTTCATCAACGGGTTCTCTTCGATCCTGACGGGCCTCAATTTCATCGTCACGGTGCACACGATGCGCGCGCCGGGAATGACCTGGTTCCGGCTGCCGCTGTTCGTTTGGGCGAACTACGCGACGGCGCTCGTGATGATCCTGGGAACGCCGGTCGTCGCGATCACGATCCTGCTTCTGGCCATCGAGCGCGTCGCGCACGTCGGCATCTTCGATCCGGCCATCGGCGGCGACCCGATCCTTTTCCAGCATCTTTTCTGGTTCTACTCGCATCCGGCGGTCTACATCATGATCCTGCCGTCGATGGGCGTGATCTCCGAGCTGATCTCGAACTTCTCGCGCAAGAAGATCTTCGGATACGAATTCATCGCATTCTCGTCGATCGCCATCGCCGTCTTCGGGTTTTTGGTCTGGGGACACCATATGTTCGTCAGCGGTCAGTCGATCTACGCCGGACTCGTGTTCTCGTTCCTGACGATGGTCGTCGCCGTTCCGTCGGCGATCAAGATGTTCAACTGGACCGCGACGCTCTACAAAGGGTCGGTTTCGTATGAGACTCCGATGCTCTACGCATTCGGATTCATGGGACTGTTCCTGATCGGCGGATTGACAGGGTTGTTCCTCGGGTCGATGGGCCTAAACGTCCACTTGACCGATACCTACTTCATTGTCGCGCATTTCCATTACGTGATGGTCGGCGGCACGGTCTTGGGCTATCTCGGCGGCCTGCATTATTGGTGGCCGAAGATGACCGGACGCATGTACTCGGAATTCTGGGGCAAGATTTCCGCGATGCTTGTTTTCGTCGGCTTCAACCTGACTTTCTTCCCGCAGTTCATCCTTGGCTATCAGGGAATGCCGCGACGGTATGCCGCCTATTCCGAGGAATTGCAGGTGCTCAATATCTTCTCGTCAGCCGGAGCCTCGGTGCTCGGACTCGGAATGACGCTGCCGGTCATTTATCTCGTGCACTCGCTCGTGTTCGGCAAGAAGGCGGAAGGGAACCCGTGGATGCTGCCGGGCCTTGAATGGCGGACTGCGTCGCCGCCACCGACCGAGAATTTCGAGCAGATGCCGGTCGTGACGTGGGAAGCGTACGAATTCGGCGAGGAGAACGGCCTCGATATCGAGGAAGCACGCAAGCGCGAACTGGCGCGGGTCTAAGCCCATTTTCGATTTTCGATCTTCGATCCGCGAACGGCACAACGCCAAGCAATCGTCGCGGCGACCCAAGATCGAACGAGTAAATTGAAAATTGCAGATTGCAAATAACTTATGTCACACGAACACGATTATCATCCGCCCGGTCTTCAGCATCAGTTCGAAGACATGGAACAGCAGCAGGATTCCGTAACTATCGGAATGTGGGCGTTCCTCGTTCAGGAAATAATGTTCTTCGGCGGACTGTTTACGGCCTATCTCGTATTTCGGTCGCGATACCCGATGGCGTTCGCCGCGGGCAGCAACCACCTCGACGCGTTTCTCGGGGGATTGAACACGCTCGTCCTGATCGTCAGCTCGCTGACGATGGCTCTGACGGTGTATTTTGCGCAGAAGGGCAACCGCAATCTTCAGGTCATAATGATCGTCCTGACGATGATGTTCGGTACGACGTTCCTCGTCGTAAAATACTTCGAGTATGCCGACAAGTATCAGCACGGGCTCGTGCCGTTCAACGGACTGAACAAAAAGATCAAAAACGAAGCCCCGGCCGAAACCAAGGAGAAGGCGGCGCTCATTCTGCCGTTTGAGACACGTGCCGAGGCCGCGTCTGAGACGACGGTCGCGACGCATCATCCGAACCCGCGCGGAGAGTTCCAATGGCACGACGAGGATGGCCACGGCGTCAAGATCGTGATGGACGCGCAGAAAGCCGGCTACCTGACGCCATATGAAAAGTCCGGCTATTTCACCAACGGTGAGTACGACAATGCGAAGTTCACGCAAAAGGTCCGAATCTTCTTCTACATCTATTTCGTGATGACGGGGCTCCACGCGCTGCATATGATCGTCGGGCTCGGGATAATGGCCTGGCTGCTGGTGATGGCGTGGCGCTCAACCTACTCGGCCGAGTACTATTCCCCGGTCGAGATCTCCGGATTGTACTGGCACTTCGTCGATATCGTCTGGATTTTCCTTTTCCCGCTGTTGTATTTGCTCGGCAGACATTTCTTGGCAGGAGGGCATTGATTGAATGTCGGAACACCACACTGAAAACGAACATATCGGAATTCCGGGATACCTCGGAGTGTTTGCGATCCTCGTCGTCGGGACGATTCTGACGTATGTCGTCGCGCTCCAGGACCTCGATCATTTGCTCTTTCCGGGCGCGAACACGCTCGTCGCGCTGGCGATCGCGTTTACGAAGATGACATTCGTCGTCCTATTCTTCATGCACGTCCGCTGGCAGTCCCGTCTGATCTGGATCTCGGCCGTGGCCGGTTTCTTCTGGATGGCGATCATGTTCGCCTACACGATGCAAGACTATCTGACACGCGCGCAGGGAATCTTCAATCCGTAATCCGCGCCGAACTTACCGCAACGCGGCCGTGAAGGGCGATCGCCCGTCGCGGCCGCGTTGACGCGTGTTAGGCGAATCGAAATACGGCGTGATATCATTTCCACTTTGCTTTTAGGCGCGGTTTTTTGTGAGAGTTCGAAGACAACATAGCCGATCGTTCGGTCATCAATACGGAATGCGGAAACGAAGTCCCCTGCTTTTATTATTGCTGTTTTCATTGTTCATCCTCAGCAGCTGCATTTCTCCGAAGGACAAGGTCGAACGCGCCAAACTGCTCAAGAACGAGGACGCCGAAGCCGCGGAACTACTGGCCAAGATCAACAATCTGGCGCGCATCAATTCGATGCGGGCGAAGATGGACCTCAAGTTCGAGGACAATTCATACGCCGAGATCGGCATCGCGGAAAAATACAAGACCGCCGACGGCGAGGTCGTCGTCCAGCGGCCGGCGAACATCCTTCTCAAGGTCCAAGTTCCGGTGATCAAGACCGATGTCGCGCAGATGACGTCGAACGGCAAGACATTCCGGGTCGCGATCCTGCAGGACGGAGGCGACGGGCGCTACAAGAAATTCGTTATCGGCACGAACTCGGCCGATTACTCGCTGCTTCAGGAAAAGGTCCGCAAGAGCGAGCTCGAGAACGGCGCCGTGATCCAACAGAATGTGAATGCGTTCGCGAACCTCCGGCCTCAGCATTTCACGGATGCGATGCTTGTCCGTCCGGTCGATCCCGTCAATTATTCGTATCTGACGAGCACCATCTATCAAGAGGAGTACGATTTCACCGCGGACAAGAAATCGCCGCTCAAATGGGTGCTGCGCGGCTATTATCTCGTCGATGAACTCGCGAGATCGGCCGATGGCCAGATGAAGGTCGTCCGACGCTTTTGGTTCGATCGCGTCGGCGGGATACGGCTCGCGCGGCAGCAGATCTTTGACGCCCGCGGCGAGATCGATTCCGATATCATTTACGGTCAGGAAGGAAGCCTCGGCGCGAGCGGTGAGTATCAGAATATGCCGCTTCAGGTTGCGGTCACGCGGCCCAAGGAAAAATACAAGATGCGCCTGACCTATCAGTCGCCCACGTCGGTCTCGATCGGGAAGACTTACCCGCTCGCCGCTTTCGAATTGGAGAACTCGTGGGGATTGGAAGAGGTCGATCTGGACAAGAAACTCGAAGAGGCGCGCGCCGAGCGATCGAAACTGAGCAGTGTGAACAGCGCCGGGCGCTCGCAGTGACCCGCGCGCAGATGAGAATTCAATGAAGACGATTCTGGAAACGATTGACCTCCGCAAAAGCTACAAGGTCGGGAAGATTGAAAATCCCGTGCTTCACGGTGTCTCGATCGCGATCGATGAAGGCGAGTTCGTCGCCATAATGGGACCGTCGGGATGCGGCAAATCGACGCTGCTCCATCTTCTCGGCGGATTGCTTAGTCCGACGAGCGGTTCGATCATAATCGATGGTGAGGATCTGGCGAAGGTTTCGGACGCGCAGCGCACCGACATCCGCCGGCGAAAGATCGGGTTCGTCTTTCAGCGGTTCAATCTCTTTCCGACGCTCACCGCGGAAGGCAATCTGAAGCTGGCCGAGAAGATTCACCTCGGGCACAGTCGAACGCCGCCCGACAAGCGCCGCGAGATTTTGCGAGTACTGAAACTTGACGATAAAATGCATCATAAGCCGCTGGAGTTGTCGGGCGGAGAGCAGCAGCGGGTTGCGCTGGCGCGCGCGGTGATCAATTCGCCGGTGATCATTCTCGCCGACGAGCCGACGGGAAATCTCGATACGGAGAACTCCGAGATCGTGCTGAATATGTTCCGCGATCTGAATCGGGAGTTCAATCAGACGATCATTATGATCACGCACAACCCGGACGCGGCGGCGGTCTGTTCGCGGATCGTCCAAATGCGCGACGGTTTGGTGGTCAACTGATATGGGGACGGGGATCTGGGATTGCGGATCTCCGTGCGCATACACGAGCAATCCCAATCCCGAATCCGAAAATGGTTCTAAAGGACATCATTCTTTGGAAATACGAGCGCGCCAGTTGGCAATGGGATGTTCTGTGCCTGTTGATCGTAGCGTTCATTTTCCTGACCCCTAAGCAATGGTTCGACCGTAAGGACCGATTGGCAACCCAAACGACGCGGGTGGTCGTCAAACAGCACGAGTTTTCGCCCGACCGGACACAATTGCTGGCCCGGGTCCGACAACTCAGCGGAAATGAATCGGCTGAGGTCGTCGAATGGCGGGAATCGAGGAACGGCCAGGGCGAGACGATCTATCTGGTCGATATTAAATGATCGGCCTAGTAAGGAGTATCTATGAAGTCAGTTTTTTCGGCGATCGTGCTTTCGGTCGCATTCTTTGTTTTTGCGCCTCTGGTAGCGAATGCTCAGATCAACGAGGTCCTCAAGCGCATGGATCTTCACTACAAGGCGCTGACATCACTAAAGGCCGATGTTTCGCGTGAAGTCGTGAACGCCCAGCTCGGCGAGACCGATTCCTACTCGGGGAATCTGACGCTCGTGCCGGGAAAAGGGAAGAACGTCGCTTTCAGGCTCAACTGGACGAGGCCGAAGGAGGAAATGATCTCAGTTGTCAACGGCAAATACGTCGCCTACGTGCCGAGCATCAAACGCGCTTATACCGGAAGTTCATCAGACAAGCGCGTCAAGGAGAAGGGCGGCAGTGCGCTCGAGGTCATGGGGATGTCGAAGACCGAGATCAAAGCGAACTATGACGCGACGTACGTCGGCACGGAAAGCGTCGGCGGGACCGACACCGTGCGCCTCAAACTGGCGCCGAGGAAGAAGGCTGATTACAAATTCATAGATCTTTGGGTCGACGGCAACGGAATGCCGATCCAGGGTCGGATCACGCTGCTCAACAACGACACGGACACCATCCGCTTTTCCAATCTTCGCAAGAACGAGAACATCGATAAGAACGTCTTCGTCATCAAGCCGCCGCCGGGCACGGAGATCGTAAAATAGGAGGCCAAGACCGGGCGGAGAACGATTGACCTTCGCCCGCGCGACCGCGCGATGACGGTTGCGAAACGTCTCCGCGGAATTCTATAATTACGGTTTCGTCGTCATTCGAGAATCATTATGCCGAAGGCCAGCAGTTTCAGTCGGTTCACGCGCGGCGTCCGCCATACGGTGCGGGCGTTCGCCTCGACCAGGCATCCAGTTTTGGTACATATCGTGCCGATGCGGCGATGCAATCTGGCCTGCACATACTGCAATGAATACGACAAGACGAGCGATCCGGTGCCGATCGACGTGATGCTCAAACGCATCGACAAGCTCGCCGAGTTCGGATCTTCGGTGATCACGATCTCGGGCGGCGAACCGATGATGCATCCCGAGATCTACGAGATCATCGCGCGTATCCGGCATCACGGGATGATCGCGGGCCTTATCTCGAACGGCTATTACTTTCAGCCGGAAAAGATCAAGAAGCTCAACGAGGCGGGTCTGGATTATTTGCAGATCTCGATCGACAACGTCACGCCCGACGAGGTCTCGAAGAAGTCGCTCAAGGTCCTCGACGGCAAACTCAAGAATCTCGCCGAGCACGCCAGGTTCAAGGTCAATATAAATTCGGTGGTCGGTGGCGGCGTCGCCAATCCCGATGAGGCGCTGATCATCGCCAACCGTGCACGCGAGCTCGGGTTCTCGTCGACGGTTGGCGTGATTCACGACAGCGACGGCCTTTTCAAGGGGCTTACCGCACGAGACAAGGAGGTCTATTACGAGATCAAGCGCAAAGGAGCGCGCTCGTACGCCCGCTGGAACTGGTTCCAGGACGAACTCGTCGAGGGCAAGACCTACGAGTGGCGTTGCCGGGCCGGCGCGCGTTATCTTTACATCTGCGAAGACGGTCTCGTGCACTGGTGTTCGCAGCAACGCGGAACGCCGGGGATTCCTCTCCTCGAATACACGCGCGCCGATATGGAACGCGAGTACATCACCGAAAAATGGTGCGCCGACACCTGCACCATCCAATGCGTCCACCAGGTCGGCCATCTCGACGCCTGGCGCGATCCGCAGATCTCGGTCGCCGACTACAACAAGAAGAACGGCGGCGGGATCAGTAAGGATACGGTCAAACAGGTCCTCGAAGGCTGATTCGCGTCAAAAAAACAGAATGATCGAAACGCCGCAACTGCCGGTGATCGAAACCGAACGGCTCCGACTCCGGATGTTGACCGACAAGGACGTCCCGGAGATTTTCGAGATCTTTTCCGATCCCGAGGTGATGAGGTACTGGAGTTCCGAGCCGATGACGCGCGTCGATGATGCCGCGCAGCTGCTCGGCGAGATCCGTTCCGGGTTCAATTCCCGTACGCTTTTCGAGTGGGGCGTCGCGCAACGCGAGGACGATGCCGTCATCGGGACGTGTACCCTGTTCCATATAGATCTCCGAAACCGCCGTGCCGAGATAGGCTACGCGTTGCGAAGCTCGCATTGGGGACGCGGACTGATGGTCGAGGCCGTTGGTGCTTTGATCAATTTCGCATTCGACACACTTGTTCTCCATCGCCTCGAAGCCGATGTCGATCCCGGCAACACTGCATCCTTGGGGCTGCTTGAAAAACTCGGATTCGAACGCGAGGGCCATTCCCGCGAACGATGGATCATTGCCGGAAAGGCCTACGACTCGATCCTCCTCGGACTGCTGCGAAGAGACTGGAACTCAGCCAGAGCCGTGCGCAACGAGCCGTGAGCAGTCAGAACCGGGAGCGGTAGCGACCGGCAA
>CAZARD010000010.1:13907-44183 GCA_964487505.1 uncultured Blastocatellaceae bacterium
TTTGCCGGTCGCTACCGCTCCCGGTTCTGAAAACGCTGCCGCTCCCGGTTGTCATTTCGCGTCGCTCTTGATTCCGACATCGGCTACAATTCCCGCATGATAACCAGAGAGACAGCGGTTGCGAAACTGAACGAATTGATGTCCAATCCCTCCCTGATCCGGCACTGCCGATCGGTCGAGATGGTGATGCGCGCGGCTGCTCCGAGATTCGGGCATCCGGAAGAGGCAGATCTATGGGGCATCGCAGGATTGCTCCATGATGCCGATTACGAGAGATTTCCCGATCGGCATCCGAACGTTATCGTCGATTGGCTGCAGTCGGTCGGCGAGGAACGGATCGCCTACGCGATCTCCGCTCATTTCACCGAATGGAACGTGCCGTACATCTCGACGCTCGACAAGGCGCTGCTCGCGTGCGACGAACTTACGGGATTTGTCGTCGCCTGCGCGTTGATTCGGCCGACGGGAATCATCGGAATGGACGTCTCAAGCGTGATGAAGAAGCTCAAGAACCCGAAGTTCGCGGGCGGCGTATCACGCACGGAGGTCAGCGCCGGAGCGGAAAAACTCGGCATCGAGATCGAAGAACTCGTCGGGTTCATCATCGGCGTATTGTCCGAAAACGCCGCGGAACTCGAACTTACCGGAAAATGCTGAAAATGGATATGTCAAAGAATGTTCTTGAATCGATCTGCGCAAGTTGAGGCTCTGTGCAGAGTCAGACTTCAGCGATGGAATTGCGGTTCAATATCGTAGTTTAGGTGATCGCCGCCCGTTAGGGTAAGCGACAGCGGGTTTCGAGCACGTATTTCGCCGCGTCAGCGAGGCTTTGAAATTAGACGTGGGTTTCATCCCACGGCAGGAAGCGATTCGTTTCTTCGTCGCGTCAGCGACGGCTGACGGGAATTGATCGTCGCTGACGCGACGGAATCGAGAGGGACCGATTTCCCGTGGGTTGAAACCAACGTCTAAAGTCAGATAATCGCTACGCGATCGGGGGCACGATCACGGCCTTCAACGTCGCGCCCGCGGGCGAAGAGGCCAAGGCGGTCGAGACGAAATACCAGCGCGTGATAAAATGACGGCGATGAGAATTGCAGTTTTGTTTCTGTCGATCTTTTTTGTCGCCTGCGCTCAGGCGCCCGCACCCGAGGTCAAGGTAGAAAAGCCGCCGATGGAGCGGGACGCCGCCGCCGATGCGTTCATCAAGCGGATGAAAGAGCCCGGACCGGCAGCGTTGATGCAGAGCGCCATCTACTCACTGACGCACGATTATTCCGATGTCAACAAATCGGACCTTGTGATGAAGAAGGCCGAAACGTTCATCGGCGCGCTTGGACGTTACGAGAACGGGAATCCCGACGCGCTGAAGGAATTCGGCGGAGTCACGGCATTCAAAGAGCAGTGCGCCGCGTGGCTCAAGGACGAAGACCAATCGATCCGTGCGTTCGCGGCCGTTATGCTCGGTTTGGCCGGCGACAAGAACTACGCGCCGAATCTGTCCGAGTTGTTGAAAGACCGGAAGATGCTTCCCCGCGAGAAAGGAAGGTATGATCGCGGCCGGGCGGCGATAGCTCTCGGAATGGTCGGCGCAACGGACCGAGCGCCGCAGCTCGCAAAACTGCTGACGAGCTCCGAGTTCAACGACCGGCAGGGTGGAGCGCTGGGACTCGGATTCATGAACGCCAAGGAATATGCGCCGGAGATCGCGAAGCTTCTGAAGGACAAGGAGTCGAATGTCCGCAACGACGCCTACGGCGCGCTCAAGCTGATGGGAATGGAATCGCTGGCCGAGCCGGCAAAGAAATGATCGATTTCGCCTCGATCGAGTCAATGCCGATTCAACCGCGCTTCCGCCGAGTGTATCATTTGCCGTATGGAACATTTTGACGTCATCGTCGTCGGCGCCGGCCTTTCGGGGATCGGGGCCGGCGCGCATCTTCGGATGGAATGCCCGGACAAGACCTTCGTCATCCTCGAGGGGCGCAATGCGATGGGCGGAACGTGGGATCTGTTCCGGTATCCCGGGATCCGTTCAGATTCCGATATGCACACGCTCGGTTACCGTTTTCGGCCATGGACCGACCCGAAGGCGATCGCCGACGGTCCGGCGATCCTCAAGTATATTCGCGAGACCGCTGAAGAGTTCGATCTCGACCGATCTATCCGCTACGGGCATCGGGTCACCAGAGCGTCCTGGTCGTCCGAGGAATCAAAATGGACCGTCGAAGCCGAGGCGGGCCAGGAGAAACACATTCTGACGTGCCGTTTTCTTTACCTCTGCACCGGCTATTACGACTACGAGAACGGCTACACGCCCGAATGGTCCGGAATTGAAAGATTCAAGGGACGGATCGTGCATCCGCAGAAATGGACCGACGATATCGAGTATGAGGGCAAACGCGTTGTTGTCATCGGCAGCGGCGCGACGGCGGTGACGCTCGTCCCCGCAATGGCCGAGAAGGCGGCCCACGTCACGATGCTCCAGCGGTCGCCGACCTACATCCTGTCGCTTCCTTCGCAAGATCGCATCGCGAACATTCTTCGGGCGATTCTGCCGTCGCGTGCGGCCTACACGCTGACGCGTTGGAAGAACATACTGATCGGAATGTTCCTTTACGGCCTCTCGCGGAAACGGCCTTCGGCGATGAAACGGCTGCTCTTCCGCGGCGTCCGCAAGGAACTGGGCGAAGAGGCGCTCAAGGATTTCACGCCGGATTACCAGCCTTGGGACCAGCGGCTTTGTCTCGTGCCCGATTCGGATCTTTTCAAATCCATTCGCGACGGAAAGGCGTCGGTGGTGACCGACGAGATCGCGGCCTTCAACGAACGCGGCATCGAACTCAAATCCGGCAAAGAGCTTGAGGCGGATCTGATCGTCACCGCGACCGGACTCGTTCTGAGGCTGATGGCCGGCCTGACGCTCGTTGTCGACGGCGAACCGGTGGATATGTCGAAACGGATGGCTTACAAAGGGCTGATGTACAGCGACGTTCCGAATGTCGCCTCCGCGTTCGGCTACACGAACGCTTCCTGGACGCTGAAATGCGATCTGACCGCAGAATATGTCTGCCGCATCCTGAAGTATATGGATGAGAACGGTTACACGAGCTGCGCTCCGCGTTTGAAGGACCCGACCGTGATGCCCGAACCGGCGCTCGATTTCAATTCAGGCTACGTTCTCCGGGCGCTCGATTCACTTCCGAGCCAGGGATCGAAGATGCCCTGGCGATTGCACCAAAACTACGTTCGCGATCTTTCGATGCTGCGTTACGGTCGGGTCGATGACGGAACTCTCGAGTTCGCCGGGCATTCGCCGGCAAAAGCAAAGACCGCGACGGCGTGACCTATGATTCGAATAACGGATTCCGTTGCGGTTTTGAAACAAACTCCGGTGACCCTGACGGCGATGCTCTCGGGACTGCCGGACATATGGCTCCACGCGACGGAAGGCGAAGGAAAATGGTCTGCTTATGACGTGGTCGGTCATCTCGTTCACGGAGAACGGACGGACTGGATCGCTCGCGCGCGACAGATTCTCGAACGGCGAACCGATCCATTCGCGTCTTTTGACCGGACCGCGATGTTCCGGGAAAGTGCCGGAAGGCCGATCGCCGATCTGCTCGATGAATTCTCTCGTTTGCGCGCGTCGAACCTCGAGATTCTGACGGGCTTCGAGCTATCGGCCGAAGACCTTGATTTGCCGGGTGTGCATCCGCAACTTGGTGCTGTGACACTCGGGCAATTGATCGCGACCTGGGTCGTCCACGATCTCGACCATATCGCCCAGATCGCGCGGACAATGGCGAAGGTTTACACGGACGACGTCGGTCCGTGGCGGGACTATCTCTCGATCCTTGAAGACAGGAGATAAAGCCGGACCGGATCTCCCCACGATCGAAAAGGGTCAGACGAATGTCCGTGCGGATTCTGGCGCCGGTCTTGAGCCGCCAACCAACGGATTCACTGCGGGTTGGACCATGACCGGCGAACGTGAAGTCAATTATGTCAAAAGATGCAAAGATCACGCCGTGCCTTTGGTATGACGGCAACGGCGAAGAGGCGGCGAATTTCTATGTTTCGCTGTTCGAGAATTCATCCGTCGGAACGGTTGCGCGCTTCGACGGCGTCAACGCTATCACGGTCGAGTTCGAGTTGGACGGCTGCAAAATCGTCGCGCTCAATGGCGGACCGATGTACAAGTTCACGCCGGCGATCTCGCTTTTCGTGATGTGCGAAACGGTCACCGAGATCGACGCTCTTTGGGAGAAGATCACCGACGGCGGCGGCGTGATGATGCCGCTCGACAAATATGAGTGGAGCGACCGGTACGGCTGGGCGGTCGACCGTTTCGGGTTGACGTGGCAATTGATGCTCGGTCCCGTCGAGAGCGTCGGGCAAAAGATCACGCCGTGCCTGCTCTTCGTCGGCGACCAATTCGGTCGCGGCGAGGAAGCGATAAGGCTCTACGCTTCGGTCTTCCCCGATTCGCCGATCGACGGCATTCTGCATTACGGACCGAACGAAGCCGGACGCGAAGGCACGGTCAAGCACGCACAGTTCGCGCTTCGCGGCGGGAAATTCATGGTGATGGACGGGCCGGGCGAGCACGCGTTCGGCTTTTCCGAAGCGGTGTCGTTCATCGTTCCGTGCGAGGACCAGGCCGAGATCGACCGCTACTGGTCGGCGCTGACCTCGAACGGCGGATCGGAAAGCCAATGCGGCTGGCTGAAAGATTCGTTCGGGGTTTCGTGGCAGATAATCCCGAAGAACATCGCCGAATTGCTTTCGCGCCCGGCCGCAATGCAGGCGATCTTCGGAATGCGAAAAATCGACATCGCGGGTCTGATGAATGCGTAAAAGAAGCTCCTTTCCGGCCCGAGCCGGCCTGTCGAAAGGATTGACGAACTACGACGATTCGGAGTCATTCGGTTCGCGTCTGCGAGCTCGTCGGATGACGCCCTTGCTGGAAATGATCCGGTCGGTCGCGAATGAAAAGGGAAGTTGCGCGATCATCGACATCGGCGGCACGGAACGTTACTGGAAAATTGTAGATCCGACGTTCCTTGAAACGCACAACGTCTCGATCACTGTCCTCAACCGTCCGGGAGCCAACTCGACGGAGAACCACGGACCGTTCCGGTTCGTCGAAGGTGACGGTTGCGATCTGTCGCGGTTCGCCGAACGTGAATTCGACATCGCGCATTCGAATTCCGTAATCGAACACGTCGGCCAATGGCCTCGAATGGTCCGGTTCGCTTCCGAAGCGTCGCGCGTGGCAGCAAAGTACTTCATTCAGACGCCAAACTTTTGGTTTCCGGTCGAACCGCATTTCGTCGCGCCGTTCTTCCATTGGCTGCCGTTGCCGACCAGGGTCTGGTTGCTGACCCATTTCAGCATCGGTCCGTGGCCGAAGGCGGTCTCGACCGATCAGGCAATGCGTTTCGCCGAGGACTCGATCTTGTTGACAAGAAGAATGATGAAGGAGTTGTTCAAGGACGCGCGGATCATCGACGAGCGATTCTTACTTTTGAGCAAATCGTTGATCGCCGTCCGCGACTGAGAAAGAAACATGAAGCTGATTATTTTGATCTTATCGCTGTTGATTGCGCCGAGCGTGCCGGCTCAGACCAAACCCGAACCGGAGACGGTCGATGTCAGCGGCTCGGCCGAGGTTCGCGTGGCGCCCGACGAGGTGATCTTTTCACTCGACGTGACGAACACCGACAACGATCTGCAGATCGCGAAAAAGCAGAACGACGACACAGTAGCCAAAGTGTTGGTGTTGACGAAATCTTACGCGATTCCGCAACAGGACGTGAAGACCGATTACATCTCGGTCGACCGCAAGTTCGAGTTCGTCCGTGAAAACAACCGCCGGATCTATGACGAGGACGGAGACGAGATCGGCGAAAAGACGTTCAAGGGGTACGAGATCTCAAAGACGATAATCGTTCGTCTCAAGGATCTGACGAAGTTTGAGGCCTTTTTCTCGGATGTTATCAAAAGCGGCGTTACCGAGATCAACAGCGTTCGCTTTGAGTCATCGAAGATTCGCGAGATCCGGGATCAGGCTCGGGAACTTGCGATGAAGGCAGCGTATGAAAAGGCGAAGGCAATGGCCGCCGCGATCGGCCAATCCATCGGTCGAGCGATCTCGATCGTCGAGGTCGAGCAACGCCAAAACTGGTCGAACAGCAACGCCGTGGCAAACGTCTCTACCGCGACCGTGGTCTCCGGATCCGACAGTCTCGCGACGTTCTCGCCGGGCGCGATCTCGGTGACGGCCGAGGTCAAGGTCCGGTTTCTGCTGAACTAGGGATTTCCGATGAATTTACGAGACACATATCTAAGGCTTCGGCCGGACGCATCGATCGACAAGATAAAGGTCGACGGCACTTTTTGGAAGCGTATCGCCGCAGGCGAGTTCGGGAATTTTCACAACGAGTATCTCGTCACGGTCGGTGAATCCGAAGTTGACTGGCCGTTTTGGGAACGCCATCCTAACGGAGACGAGATCGTGTGCCTGATCTCGGGCAAGGTCAAGTTCATTCTCGACGGAATCGGAGAGGAAGAACTTCTCGACCCCGGCGACTTCGCGTTCGTTCCGCAAGGGGTTTGGCACACGGCCCGCCTCACCGCCCCAGCGACACTGTTGTTCATTACGGCCGGTGAAGGAACCGAGCACCGACCGGCCTGACTCCGATCGTTGTTTTCAGGCAGGTGATTACCGCATTCGCCTAGTGGGTTTTCTCGAATGCCGACCCGTTGAAGACTGCTGCCCGGGATTGCCTTTTACGATTTCCGAGCGGCGAATCGCGGACACAGCAAGAAAAACCGAGGCCGCTCGTGTCTCGGCCACCGCTTCGGCGAAGACCAACCCGCATTCATCAACGGGTTTAGACGCGGGTTGCTTGAAACACGGTTGTCCGGCGCGGTAACCTGTATGGGAACGAACCGGAGGCGGGATAAGAAATGGCGCCCCATCTAGCGAAACCGGTTCACGCCCTCGACGCCCATGAAGCGTTGCGTGAACTCGACTCTACGATCCACGGACTGAACTCCGATGAGGCCGCGCGAAGGCTCGAAGAATTCGGGCCGAACGAGCTTGCGACCGGATCGCGGGTTTCGCCGTGGTCGATACTTTTCGAACAATTCAAAAACGTTTTGGTCATAATACTCCTGATCGCGACCGCGCTTTCGGCGGTTCTCGGTCACGGCGTCGAAGCGATCGCGATCACCGTCATCGTCCTGTTCGCCGTTCTGCTCGGGTTTGTCCAGGAATACCGGGCCGAGAAAGCGATCGAGGCATTGCGCAAAATGGCCGCGCCGACGTCGACCGTGCTCCGTGACCTGATCGAGACCGAGATTCCGGCGCGCGAGATCGTTCCCGGCGACGTGATTCTCGTACAGGCCGGAGACAAGATCCCGGCCGACGCGCGATTGCTGGAATCCCACAGTCTGCATCTTGAAGAGTCAGCCCTGACCGGCGAGTCACTTCCGGTCGAAAAGCATACCGAGAAACTTGCCGCGGATCTATCGCCGGGCGACCGGAAGAATATGGTGTTTGCCGGAACGACGGCGAATTACGGCCGCGGCCGCGCCGTCGTGACCGCGACCGGAATGCGTACCGAATTCGGCCGCATCGCGAAGATGCTCGACGATGTCGAATCCGGAAAAACACCGCTTCAGCAGAACCTCGACCGTCTCGGAGCGATGCTTGCGCGCGCGGCGCTGGCAATCGTCGCGATCATCGTCGTCGTCGGGATCTTTCGCGGACAACCGGTCATCGATATGTTCGTTTTCGGTATCGCGCTCGCGGTCGCGGTCGTGCCCGAGGCGCTGCCGGCCGTCGTCACCATCTCGCTTGCGATCGGCGTTCAGAGACTTGTTCGACGACACGCGCTGATGCGGCGTCTGCCGGCCGTCGAAACGCTCGGCAGCACGAGCGTCATCTGCACCGACAAGACCGGAACCTTGACGCGCGACGAGATGACGATTCGGAAGATCTGGTCGTGCGGCCGGATCTTTGACGTCACCGGCGCCGGTTACGAGCCGGCCGGCGACTTCCTGTCGAACGGGGACAAAGCCGTTCCGGACACGGCGCTGGTCGCGATGCTCACGGCGGGCGTCCTGGCGTCGGATGCGCGGATCGAATTTGACCGCGCCGAGAAGATCTGGCGCGCGAAGGGCGATCCGACGGAAGCCGCGCTGATCGTGGCCGCCCAGAAAGCGGAGCTCAGCCGTGGCGACCTCGAAGAAACTTACCAACGCATTGCGGAGATCCCGTTCACTTCGGAAACGAAACGAATGACGACGCTCAACGTCGGCCCTGAAGGGAAGATCATCTTTGCAAAGGGCGCCCCTGAGATCATCGTCGTCGCCTGTTCGAAGGTCGCGACCGCCGACGGCGAGCGCGAGATGGAGGCGTCGGATGCGGAAGAGATCCTCGAGACGGCGCGCCTCTTTGCCGAGAACGCGCTGCGCGTCCTCGCGGTCGCGCAGAAGCGCGATTCGATACTCACGGAGGACGAGATGGGAATGACGTTTCTCGGCCTTGTCGGAATGATCGATCCGCCGCGTCCCGAAGCTCGCGGCGCGATCGAAAAATGCGAAACGGCCGGGATCCGTCCGGTGCTGATCACGGGCGACCATCCGCTGACGGCCGGCGCCGTTGCCCGCGAACTCGGGCTGCTCAAGGACGGCCGTATCGTCACTGGAGCGCAACTCGACGCGATGGATGACGACGTATTCGCGGAAGAGGTCGAGACGATCAGCGTCTACGCGCGAGTTTCTCCGGCCCACAAACTGCGCGTCGTCACTGCGCTGCAAAAGCGATCGCACATCGTCGCGATGACGGGCGACGGCGTCAATGATGCGCCGGCCCTCAAGAAGGCGGATATCGGCATCGCGATGGGAATCACCGGAACGGATGTCACAAAGGAAGCGGCGGCAATGACGCTGACCGACGACAACTTCGCCTCGATCGTGGCGGCGGTCGAGGAAGGCCGCGGGATTTTTGGCAACATCAAGAAGTATCTGATGTACCTTTTGTCCTGCAATATCGGCGAGATCGGGCTGATGGCCGCGGCTTCGCTCGCCGGACTTCCGCTCCCGCTCTCGGCCGTCCAGTTGCTGTACGTCAATCTCGCGACGGACGGACTTCCGGCGCTCGCGCTGGCCGTCGATCCGCCCGAGCCCGATCTGATGAACCGCAAACCGCGCGATCCGCATCGCGGCATCTTCACGCGACCGGTCGTGACGCTGATGCTCGTCGGCGGCGTCTGGTCGGCGCTCGTCAACCTCTTCGTCTTTCAGTGGTCGATACTTTCCGGACGTCCGCAATCGGAAGCGATGACGATGACCTTCGTGACGCTCGTGGTCATCCAGTTCATCAATGCCTACAACTTCCGATCCGACCGCCGGTCGCTTTTCAGCGAGACGTTCGCGAACAAATGGCTGAACGTCGCCGTCTCCTGGGAGATGCTTCTGTTGATGGCGGTGCTTTATGTGCCGTTTCTGCAGGTGCCTTTCGGAACACACGGTCTCGGCATCGGCGATTGGCTGTTCATCGTCGGCTCGTCCGCAACCATAGTGCCCGTGATCGAGGCCGCAAAATGGATGGAGCGCCGCGGATGGTTCGGGACGGTCGAGTGATCGCCAAAGTTAACACTCGGATGATTGAAATCCTCGGCGAGAGGAATATGATGTAATTGGATGCCCTTGCGGCGAGTTTGCCGACCGGCATCGGTACAACGCCGTGAAAGAGGCCGTTCCACAATCTGCGGAAAGTGCCGGGAAGCGTATTGAAATAAAGGAAACG
Organism: uncultured Blastocatellaceae bacterium; assembly: GCA_964487505.1. GTDB lineage: Bacteria > Acidobacteriota > Blastocatellia > Pyrinomonadales > Pyrinomonadaceae > JAFDVJ01. Next base: position 23,731 of record CAZARD010000010.1, read on the forward strand.
CTCGCCGATCTTTCCGCGATTCGCGCCGCAATGGTTGCCGGCACGCCGGCCCTCAATCGCCGCCTCGCCGGCGTCCATCCGCGTTATCGTGAGAGCGCCCGTAATCTCTTGCAGTATCTCGCCCTTCGTCGGCATGACATCCGGCCGCTTCAGATGCGGCTTGCCGCGCTGGGCCTGTCTTCGCTCGGCCGGGCCGAACCGCACGTCCTTGCTACCGTCGATACGGTGATCGATGTCCTCCGGCGGCTTGACGGCAAGAAAGACGGCCGCCGGCGAAGCTCACAGCCTTTCCTCGGATTCGACCAAGGCCGAAAGTTGCTCGATGAGAACACTCGCGAATTGCTCGGCGCGCCGACTCCGGGCCGAAGCGTGCGAATCATGGTCACGATGCCGAGCGAGGCGGCCGACGATTATCTGCTCGTCCATAATCTTCTCGAGAACGGGATGAATTGTATGCGCATCAATTGCGCGCACGATGGTCCCGAGACGTGGCTGGGAATGATCGAGCATCTCCGTCGCGCCGAAGAGACGCTTGGCCGGACCTGCACCGTCGTGATGGACCTCGGCGGCCCGAAACTCAGGACCGGTCCGGTCGAACCGGGACCGGCCGTAGTCAAAGCGCGGCCGGGGCGCGACCCGTTCGGAGCCGTGATCTCGCCCGCGCGGATCTGGCTGGTGCCTGAATCGCAGCGGTGCGACGCGCCGTCGCGGGCCGATGCGACCCTGTGTTTGCCGGATGAGTGGGTAGAGGCGCTTGAGGTCGGCGACAGGATCTCTTTGCGCGACGTCCGCGGCGCGAGACGGACTTTGCGAATCGCCGATTCGGGGCCTGACGGTTGCTGGGCCGAAGCCCGCCGGACGATATATTTCGCGCCCGGAATCGTCCTCAAATGCAAACGATTCGCGAAGTCGGAGATCAAGGCGAAGGCCGCGATCGGCGAATTCGATCCGCCCGAAGGCTCGCTCACGATACGCGTCGGCGACGAATTGATCGTCACGCGAGATCAGACTCCCGGACGTTCGGCGACCTTTGACAGCGCCGGTCAGATCTTGACGCCGGCGACGATCGGATGCACGCTTCCCGAGGTGTTCGACGATGTCCGGCCCGGCGAGCCGATCTGGTTCGACGACGGCAAGATCGGCGGCGTGATCGAGAAGATCGATGACGAGAAATCATCCGTCCGCATCACCCGCGCGCGCGCCGCGGGTGAAAAGCTTCGCGGCGACAAGGGGATCAATCTTCCTGAAAGCAAGCTGAAACTGCCGGCGATGACGAGTCAGGACATCGAAGACCTGAAGTTCGTCGCGAACTATGCCGATGTCGTCGAACTCTCGTTCGCCAACTCGGCGCGGGACGTGGCTTTGCTGCAAAAACACCTCGAACGCCTCGGCGGCCTGCGGCCGGCGATCGTTCTCAAGATCGAGACCCGCCGCGGATTCGAGAACCTCCCGGAAATGCTGCTGACCGCGATGCGTTCGCCGTGCTGCGGCGTGATGATCGCGCGGGGCGACCTGGCTGTCGAATGCGGATTCGAACGGCTTGCGGAAGTTCAGGAAGAGATTCTCTGGATCTGCGAGGCCGCGCACGTCCCGGTCATTTGGGCGACGCAGGTGCTCGAGAGTCTCGCAAAGGAAGGAATGCCGTCGCGCGCCGAGATCACTGACGCGGCGATGGGAGACCGCGCCGAGTGCGTGATGCTCAACAAGGGGCCGCACGTCGTCAGCGCCGTACGCGTGCTTGACCATATTCTTCGGCGAATGCAGGCGCACCAAACGAAAAAGCGGGCGATGCTCCGCGAACTTCGCCTCGCACACGTCTTCAAGACCGACGAGCGGACGTCCCCCGCATCCAAAAAGTAATCGGATTCAGCCCCGGAACGCGCAGGCGACATCCGCAGGCTTGAAGCCGGCGTTCGATCTGTTGCAGAATTGACGCGTCTTCTAATTCAAGCATCGTTCGGAGAAGCCTAAATGAATCAGGAAATTGTCATCGAAAACCAAAAAATGATCATCGAGAACCAGACGGAGATCAAGGCGAACCAGGCCGAGATCAAGGCCAACCAGGCGGCGATCATCGCCAATCAAGAGGAGATCAAGACGAATCAATCGAAACTCGACGTTATCATTGCGAACCAGGAATCGATATTGAAGAACCAGGCCGCGATTCTGGCGAAGTGAATCCGGCGCCTGTCTTCGCGGACGATATGACCTAATCGAAATGAGAGACCGTTCTTTTCTTCTTGCGCTGTCCTTGATCCTGGCCGCGTTTTCCGCCGGGGCAATGGCGCAGACGCCAAAAGCAGACATTATCCTCGTCAACGGCAGGATCTGGACCGAGGAACCGTCGAGACCGGCGGCGACGGCGGTCGCGATCAAGGGAAATACGATCATTGCCGTCGGGAACGATACCGAGATCAAACGCTACGCGCGCCGAACGACACGTGTCGAGGACCTTGCCGGGCGATTCGTGATGCCTTCGATCAACGATTCGCACATACATTTTCTGGGCGGGGCGCTCGGAATGTACCAAGTCGACCTGACCGACGCCAAGAACCTTGCCGAGGCGCAGGCGCTGATCGCGAAGTTCGCGAAAGAAAACCCGGACGCAAAATGGATCGTCGGACGCGGCTGGCAATACACGATCTTTCCCGGAGGTTTGCCGAAGCGTCAGGATATCGACTCGGTCGTCCCCGACAGGCCAGTCTATCTTCGCGCATATGACGGCCATACGGCGTGGGCGAACACTAAGGCCCTCGAGATCTCAGGTATCGATTCAAAAACCAAGTTCGACGGTTTCGGCGAGATCGTCCGCGATCCTGACGGCGCGCCGACCGGTGTCCTCAAGGAAGGAGCGATGGGATTGGTCAGCCGCAACCTGCCGCCCGTCACACGTGACCAGCAGCTGAAAGCGCTTGAGCGCGGGTTCGATTATGCGGCCTCGCTCGGGATCGGGAGCATCCAGAACGCCCACGGCAGTTTCAGCGAACTCGAGATCTGGGACGATCTGCTCAAGCGCGGCAAGCTCCGTCTCCGGACGTCGTTCGCGTTCAGCGTCGGTCCGGAAACGGCCCAGGCCGAGATCGACAAGATCGCCGCGGCCTCGAAACGGTACGATTCGCCGATGTTGCGCGTCAAGGCCGTCAAGATCATGGTCGACGGCGTGATCGAATCGTACACGGCTGCGATGCTCGCGCCGTACGCCAATAAGCCGGAAACCTCGGGAACGCCGAATTTCACTGCCGAACAACTGAACCGCGTCGTCGCGATGGCCGACAAGGCCGGGCTTCAGGTCTACATACACGCGATCGGCGACCGCGGTGTGCGGATGGCACTCGACGCGTTCGAGAACGCGATCCGCGTCAACGGCCGGCGCGATTCCAGATTCCGGATCGAGCATATCGAGACGATCGATCCGCAGGACATCCCGAGGTTCAAACAGCTCGGTGTGATCGCTTCGATGGAGCCGATCCACGCTGATCCGGGAACTATCGACGTTTGGTCGGCGGCGATCGGATCCGAACGCGCGGGCCGCGGATTCGCGTGGCGCGCCCTCGAACTTGCCGGCGCGAGGCTCATCTTCAGCAGCGACTTTCCGGCGGCGATCTCGATGAGCCCGTGGCGCGGTCTCCACAATGCCGTCAATCGTCAGACGATCGACGGCCTTCCGGTCGGCGGCTGGCTTCCCGAACATCGGGTCTCAACCGAAACCGCGCTTCGCGCTTACACATCGGGAGGCGCGTACGCATCTTTCGAAGACAACGTCAAGGGCCGGGTGGCCCGCGGTTTTCTCGCCGATCTGATCGTGCTCGACCGCGATCCGATCGAGTCCGATCCGAAGGCGTTGTTCAGGACCGGAGTCGTTCTCAACGTTTTCGATGGGAAGATCGTTTACAGACGGAGTACAGCGCCATGATCTGGCTCAGACTCGCGGCATTTACGATCCTCGCGCTCGCCGCGCTTACCGCGGCGGCGCAGGAGACGACGCGCGTTCAATTCCGCGTCAACGTCTGGGATCAGTACGGGCGTTCGGTCAGCGGGTTGAAAGCGGGGGATTTCCGGGTTCGCGAGAAGGCCGGCGAACGAAAGGTTGTATCGGTGACGAATGATGACTCACCGGCAAGCGTCGCGATCCTCATCGACATTTCCGACTCGATCACGCCGAAGTTGCGTAAGACGCTCGTCCGCTCGGTGTGGAAGCTGATCTCAACGGCGAATTCCGGAAACGAATACTCGATCCTCGCGTTTGGCGAGAAGGTCCATCCCGTGAGCGATTGGAAAACGCCGCGCGAAACGGTGAAGGCAAAACTCGAAGAGCTTGGGGACCTCAAGATCGACGGCGAGAATACGGGGTTTTTCGACGGATTCGCCACCGGCGTCGAGAAAGCTGCCTCAGGTAGTTTTGATCGCAAGGTCCTGATAGTCTATTCGGACGGTCAGGACAACCAGTCGGACACGCGGTTCAAACAGTTGAAGGCCGCGATCAAGCGGGCCGATCTACTGATCTACTGCGTATCGATAACCGACCGGAGGGACGTCGGGAGTCCCGAGTTTTTCCAAGGGCAGGCGGCCCTTGATGAACTCTCCGCGATCGGCGGCGGTCGCGCTTTTTATCCGGGAACGGACTCGGACGCGTTGGAGATTGCCCAAAGGATCGCGGACTATCTGAAGTACCAATATGTCATCGAATGGGAGACCATTATCCCGCCGGACGATACGAAATGGCGCGACGTTGATATCGATGCCGTCGTTGCCGATGCGGAAGGCCGCAAAATGAACCTCAGGACGTCGTCGCGCGAGGGGTATTTTCCCGAAATCATTCGAAACAAAAAATGACCGGGTGTATGATGAGTTGAGGCGTCTATGCTCGAATCCTCGATTCCGAACATCGTTCTCGCGCTGCTCCTCGGCGCGGCGATCGGTCTCGAGCGCCAGAGCGCCAACCAACTTGCCGCTGACCGGCTCGCCGATTCGGGCATCCGAACCTTCTCGCTGATCGGCCTCCTTGGCTGCATCGCCTCGATCTTCTACGTCAACGGCCTTCCCATCGTGTTCGTGCTGATGACGTCGGCTTTCGTCATCCTGCTCGCGTTGCATTACGTGCTGGCTTCGATGGAAACGAGGGATTTCGGCTTCACGACCGAGATCGCGGTGATACTCACCTACCTGATCGGCGTCTGCCTCGGGACCGCGATCCTGCCGCTTCAGGTGACGGTCGCGGTGACCGTGGTCGTGATCGTCATCCTTTCGCTCAAGGGCCGTTCCGAGAAACTGCTTTCGAAGGTCAGCCGCAGCGAGATCGAATCGTTCATAAGCTTCGCCATTCTCGGTCTGGTCATTCTGCCGTTCCTGTCCAATAAGACATACACTCTGGCCGAGTTTCCCGATATCGCGGCGATAATCGAGGGACTGAATATTGATATCGAACAGTTCAGGGCTCTCGAACTGATTAATCCGCAGAGGCTTTGGTTCATCGTCGTTCTGATAACCGGCATCGACGTCCTCGGGTATATCCTCGGCAAATTCGTCGGCCGCGAACGCGGGTTCACGCTGACGAGCTTTATCGGCGGATTCGTCTCGTCAACCGTGACGACGCAGACGCTGGCGCAAAAAAGCCGCGGCGCGGCGAACGAGAATTATCTTGTCGGGGCGGCGATCCTTGCCAATCTCGCGAGCTTTTTTCAGATGTTCCTGCTGATCGGGCCGTTGAACGGAAGATGGCTCGTCGCGATTCTTCCGACGCTGATCATTATGATCGTCACGGCGACGCTGCTGAGCATTTATTTTCTACGTGTCAGGAAAAGCGAAGAGCCGGCGCCGAGCAGTGAAGCGGAGGCCGAGGTCGTCGAAAAGCGCATCTTTTCAATCATCCCGGCGCTTAAATTCGCGGGCCTGATCCTGGTAGTGAAATTGCTCACCAATCTGAGTCTGATTCTGTTCGGCAAGGCCGGATTCGTCGCCGGTTCCGTGATCGCGTCGTTCGCCGGCGTCGATGCGATTCTCATCAACCTTGCCGGAATGGCTGGGACAAAGATCACTTTCGGCTTCGCGCTTTTCACGTTCATCCTCGTCAACGCGACGAACCTGACCGCGAAAACGGTCTATTGCTATCTTCAGGGAAGCCGATCGTTCACGCTCAAATTCTTCGCGTCGATGCTGATCATCATCGCCGCCAGTTTTCTGGGGTTCCTTTTTGTCTGATCTCGTGGTGTCGGCCGTTGCGCGACCGAACGATCATCTTTTCGCAATGTCCTCGCCGATCGTCCAGACAACGACCGAACTCGAAAGCCCGAGACCGGAGAGCCGGCCCGCCATCATCACGATCGTTTCGCCGCTTTCGACAACTTTCGCGTTGAGCAGCGTCGTTTCGCCGTCGCTGAGCATTTTTTCAGTCGTCGTGGCGAGTTCGTGAAGCAGCGGCTGAACGCCCCAGATCAACGCCAGTTGATTGTACACCTCGCGTGCGTTCGTGAGGGCGAACGTCGAAAGCCCCGAGCGGATCGATGACAAGCGCCTCGCCATCAACCCGGATTCGGTAAAGACCGCGACCTTTTCGGTCAGCATCTCGCGGGCGCAGATGGCGGCTGCTTTGCAGATCGCCTGCGATGTGCGCCCGGTCGGCTCTTCAGAGAACTTGATCTCGCGTCTGAGTTTCGAGCTTTTGACGGATTCGGCGGTCCCGATGATCCGCTCCATCGTCTCGACCGCCTCTACCGGATACTTTCCGGATGCGGTTTCGGCCGAGAGCATCACCGCATCGGTCCCGTCCCAGACAGCGTTCGCGACATCGGACGCTTCGGCTCGCGTCGGACGCGGGTTGTCGATCATCGACTGCAACATCTGCGTCGCGGTGATCACGAATTTGTCGGCTGCGACCGCTTTCTCGATGATCCGCTTCTGGTAAACCGGCACGAGTTCGGCGCTTGTTTCGACACCGAGATCGCCGCGCGCGACCATCACTCCGTCGGTCTCCTTCAGAATCTCGTCGAGATTCTCGATCGCCTCGGCCTTCTCGATCTTGGCGACGAGCATCGGCCGGCCCCATTTCCGCGTGTTCAGTTTCTTGATCAACTCGCGGACCTCGCGGCAATCCTTGCCCTCGCGGACAAAAGAGAGCGCGATGTAATCGACGTCCTGCGTCATCGCCCATTCGAGGTCCCGGCGGTCCTTCTCGGTCAGGCTCGGGATCGGAAGTTTCGTGTTCGGAAGATTGATGCCTTTGCGTTCCGAGAGGATTCCGCCGTCGACGACCTCTGTAACAACATCCGATTCGGTTACCGCCAGAACACGGAGTTCGATCGCACCGTCATCGAGCAGGATCTTGTCATTGGGCCGCACGAGCTTCGGGATCTCCTTGTAATTCGTCGAGACCTCGCGCGAGTCTCCTTCGATGTTGCGCGCTGTGAGCACGAACTGGGCCCCTCGGTTCAACATCACGGGCTTCGATTCGCGCAGCACGCCAGTCCTGATCTTCGGCCCGGAAAGATCGACCAGAACCGCCAGTGATCTTCCGAGATTCTCGGCTGCGGCCCGCGCCATCCGTATGCGCTCGGAATGCTCTTCGGTGTTGCCGTGCGACATATTGATCCGGACGGCATTCAGCCCGGCCTCGATCATCCTCTCGATGATCTCGGGCGAATTCGACGTCGGACCGAGCGTTGCCAGTATTTTTGCTTTACCCATAAGTTTCTTCGATCTTCTTCAACCCGATATTTGATAATTGAAAGTTGATAATTGACAGTTTAGCCGATTGTTTCCCGGGTTGTTTTCAGCGATCGCACCAAAAGCTTCTGCATCTCAATGCAGTCCGCGATGATGGAATCGAACATCTGTTCGCCGATATAGCCGCCGTCCTTCAGAAGCCGCAGCCAGAAATTCGTTTTGAACGCATTCTTATTGGCCATCGAAAGAAGTTTGGCGAACTCCGAACGGTCGTCGGCCTGCTGCGCTTCCTCCACAAAAGCCGCGATATTTGTCCCTGAATAGAGAATTTGTTTCGAAATCACGAATTCGTTCTTTCGTTCGTTGAGATAACGACAGAGCCGTACGGTCCGCAGTGCGAAGTTGTAAGATTTTTCGATCATAAGGTTTTTCTTCATGAGGTCCTCCTTTCGCAATTTTCAACTTTCAATTATCAACTATTGGTTCGATCTGAATTGTCGAAGTTTTTTCAGGTAGCCGGCGACGGTTTCCACGAAGGTTGAGTGGGACCAGGTCAATGGTGAGACCGAGACCGGTTCGCCGGTCAACGGGTTCAGTTGCTCTGCAAGAACGCCGGACGGCAGCGCGCGTTCGACGGCCCATTCGAGCAACTCGCGCGCGCCTTCAAGGTCATCTTCTGATTTTGCGATCGCGGTCCGGTAGGCCGCGAGCCAAAGCGTGCAGATGAACCACGGATTGCCAGGCACGTCGTTGGTCAAACGCATATAGCCGTCGTATTCGAATCTTGCTAGACCGCCGACGTCGGTCGGGATCCAAAGGCGTTTCTCGACCTCGCGCATCGTGCCCGCAACCAGTTCGTCTTCCGGATCGAACGCTCCGAAGTAGAAGATCGCAAACATCGAGGCGCCGACCGTCGTGTCGGCGCGGAAAACGCGGTCGTCCTGGGTTTCGAGCGCGCGCAGAAAGCGGCCAAGTTCGTGGCTGAAAAGATGCGTCCGCATCGCCTCGACGACCTCGTCCGCGGCTTCGTCGTAACTTGCCGCGCGGGCGGGTTCGCTGAACAGTCGCGAGAAGTTCGCCGCCGCCCGCAATCCGGCGACGACCGTCGCGCAGGTGAAAGTATGGATTCCGCGCCGATCTTCCCAAAGGTTCCAGCTCGGTTTTGGCAGACCCGTTTCCGGATCTCGAAAGCTGACGAGGAAGTCGGCGCACTTGACGATCAGTTTGTGGTAGAGAAGGTGGACGAAATCGATCTCGCGATAGCGATCGTAATGTTGCCACAATGCCCACAGGACGAGCGCCGTCTCGTCTTCCTGGATCGGGATCAGTTTGCGTCGCGCCCACGCGTCCCAACTCGCGTGCCAACCCGACGCGACCGTGCCGTCAGCATTGTATTTTTGGAGGAAATAACCGTCCTCGTGGACAATATGCGCGCAGAAGGCAAAGAAATTCCGGGTCAGCGAGGGGTATCCCGCAAGGTCGAGCGCGTGCGCGACGAAAGCCCCGTCGCGCGTCCAGAGATAGCTGTAATGATCGGTCGCGCGTTCGGCGACATCGGAATCGTTCGCCGCGAGGATCGATCCGCAATTGTCGATCTGCGTGCGCATGATCAGCAACGAGCGCTTGTAGAGCGCGACGATCCCCGGGCTGAGTCCGTCAAAATTAATGTCGTTCTTGTTGACCCACGCGCGCCAGAAATGTTCGGTGTAATTCAGGAGCCCCTTCGGGGTCTGACTTGCGACGTACTCGTTGAGTTTGCGGACGGCATCGCGCGATTCGGCGACGGCGATCCAGTAGTAGAATTCGGCCGTCGCCTGCGGTTCGAGTTCGAGGTTGAACTGGACGGTCGAGTCGACCGACCCTTCGGTTATCGCCGCGCCGTTCAGTTCGCCGTCCTCGGCGTCGCGCCACGTTCCCTCGTGGTCGCGGAAGGCCTTGCGGCCGGTTGCGAAACGGTCGAAAGCCGGGCTCGAATTGATCAGGAAATAGCGGTTCTTCTTGTAGTGGATCAACGCCGCGCTCTCAGGATCATAAAAGGCAGTGTCGCCGATCTTGTTCTCGGAGATACGGAAATCGTGATGCACAAAGACGCGTACGTCGCGCCGTCTGTCGAGCAGATTGCTGACGCGGATCTTGCGGAGAAAGATGTTCTCGTGGCTTGCGACCGTGTCGTTGCAAACGATCTCAACGCCGAGGTCCTCGTTGATCAGACGAACATCGGTGACGAGGGTTTCCGAAAGATACTTGAGTTTGCGTTTCCAGCCATCCTCGAACACCCACGAGAAACGGCCGTCGGCCCATACGCCGAACCGAAACGGAAAACCTTCGGTGTGGTTTTCCTGGCCGACGTGCGGGAAATAGATGTCACGGATCTGATACTTGTCGTCGAACGTGACCAAGAGCGAGCCGTTGCCGACCGGAATGTCTCTCATAACGAATGGTTAAACCGCAGGAACGAAGTCGGAGATCGACGCGCCGTTCATTTGGCGTTGACCGCATTCTCGACGGCCTCATCGATTTCCTTTTCGATGCTCGGATCGAATCCGATGATCTTCTTCACGAGTTTGCTATCCCGATCGAAAACCGCGGTTTGAGGGATGTCCGTGCGATCGCCGAAAACGAACCTCGAAAGTTCGCTTTCCGGAGTGCCGAGCGTGTAGTCGATCTTCAGCCGGTCGACAAATGCCGGAACGCTCGGAAAATCCTCGGCTCCGCCGACGTGCAACCCGATGACCTCTACTTGATCGGGGTATCTTTCCCGAATCTTCTTCAAATGCGGGATGAGTTCGAGGCACGGTTTGCAGTAGGTCGCCCAGAAGTCGAGGATGACGACCTTGCCGCGCAGGCTCTTGAGTTTTTGTTCGCTGCCGAGCGCGCCCGTCTTGCCGTCGAATTTCGTCCAGCTCATCTCTTCGATCGGTTTGAGCGGGGGCATGACCGAATCGGTCGTCGGCTGTTCGTTGATGGATACCGGCTTGTTCCCCACGGAAACGGGTTTTGCCGCCGGACGGCAAGCGGTGAAAAGTCCAAAAAGAAGTAGGATCGAAAACAACGAGAAAACTCTCATACGCCAGATTTTACACAAAAATCCGGGAAATCCCGAAGGCGCGCGGACAACTGAAAAACGATATGTCTTTTGCGCCGCATTATGCTAAATTTTCGATATGGCCGAATTTCCGGACAGCGATCTCGACGGTGCGGTTCTCACCGAGAAGAAGTTGCGTCTCGAGAAGCCGAAACTGTTCAAAGTGATTCTTCACAACGACGATTTCACGACGATGGAGTTCGTCGTCTGGGTTCTGATGCACGTCTTTCTGAGGTCCGAGGCAGAAGCGTTCGATATCATGCTGAAGGTTCACAATGATGGGATCGGGATCGCCGGCGTCTATTCATACGAGGTCGCGACGATGAAGTGCGAGAAAGCGATAAACCTCGCGCGGGCGAGGCAGTATCCGCTGTTGTGTACGGTCGAGGAAGAGTAGAATTTGATTGGACAGGGCGCTCGCGCGGCGGCGCGTTTTGATTTTTATGCTGACCCGAGAATTGGAAGAAACGCTTAGTTCGGCAGTTGACGAGGCTGTCCGGCGAAGGCACGAGTTCGTAACGCTCGAGCATCTGTTGTACGCGCTCATCGAGGATCGAGCCGCGCGGGACGTGTTGCTCAACTGCGGCGCTAAGATCGAGGAGATCGTCGAGTTGCTTGAGGACTACTTCGGCGAGGTGCTCGAGAAGATTCCCGACGGCGTTCAGGTGATGCCGGAACTGACCTCGACGTTTCAAAGCACGATACAGTACGCAATTCTTCAGGCCGAAGGCAGCGGCCAGAAGAACATAAACGGCGCAAACATCCTCGCCGCGCTTTACCAGGCCGAGCAGTCGTACGCGGTGTATCTGTTGCTGCAACAGGGAATAACCCGGCTCGACGTGCTGAATTATATCGCCCACGGGATCTCGAAGATCGATGAGGTCGATTTCGATCCCGCGGAGATCGAATCGGACGATGACGAATTCGCCGAAGAGCGCGCCGCTCGGCCGAAACGCAAAAAGCCGCTTGAGGCCTTTACCGAAGAGCTTGTCGCTCTCGCGCGCGAAGGCAAGATCGATCCGATAATCGGTCGACAGGCCGAGATCGAAAGGACGATCCAGGTGCTCTGCCGGCGAAAAAAGAACAATCCGCTCTATGTCGGGGAGCCCGGCGTCGGGAAGACGGCGCTCGCCGAGGGACTCGCGCTCAAGATCGCGAACGGCGAAGTCCCCGACGAGATCAAGGATGCGAAGGTCTTCCAACTCGATATGGGCGCCGTACTCGCGGGAACGCGTTACCGTGGCGATTTCGAGGAACGGTTCAAGGCGATCATCGTCGATTTGAAAAAGGAGCCGAATTCGATACTGTTCATCGATGAGATCCATACCATCGTCGGGGCCGGAGCGGTTTCCGGCGGCGCGATGGATGCCTCGAATATTCTCAAGCCGGCCCTTGCGAACGGTGATCTTCGGTGCATCGGATCGACGACATTCGCCGAGTACAAATCGGCGTTCGAGCGCGATCGCGCGTTGGCGCGGCGTTTCCAGAAGATCGAGATCAACGAGCCGTCGGTAAGCGAAACGTTTGAGATCCTCAAGGGGCTCAAGAAGTTCTACGAGGATCACCACGGGATCATCTACTCCGAAGATGCCCTTAAGGTTGCCGCCGAGCTGGCCGGGAAATATATCAACGACCGATTCCTGCCCGACAAGGCGATCGATGTCATCGACGAGGTCGGCGCGGCGACAAAGCTGATCCCGGCTGAGACACGGCCGCCTTACGTGACGGTCCAAATGGTTGAAAGCACGATCGCGCGGATGGCGAAGATCCCTCCGAAGACGGTCGTCGCGGACGAAAAGGACCGGCTCAGAACTCTTCGGGACGATTTGAAGAAACTGATCTTCGGTCAGGACGAGGCGATCGAGAAGATCGTGGATGCGATCCAGATCTCGCGGGCCGGGCTCGGGCACGAAACGAAACCTGTCGGTTCGTTCCTTTTTTCGGGTCCCACGGGCGTCGGGAAGACGGAGGTTTCGAAGCAACTGGCCCAACAACTCGGCGTCGAGTTCCTGCGGTACGATATGAGCGAGTATTCCGAACCGCATACGATCTCGCGGCTGATCGGCGCGCCGCCCGGATACGTCGGATTCGAACAGGGCGGTCTGCTGACCGAGGCCATCATGCGGCATCCGCACTCGGTCCTCGTGCTCGATGAGATCGAAAAGGCGCATCCGAATCTTTTCAACCTTCTGCTCCAGGTAATGGACAGCGCGACGCTCACCGACAACAACGGCAAGAAGGCCGATTTCCGGAACGTTATCCTGATCATGACGACCAATGCCGGGGCCCGCGAACTGTCATCGGGAGGCGTCGGGTTTCGCAATCAGGCTGAGACGAAAGGGCAGGCGAAGGGCGTTATCGAACGTACTTTCACGCCCGAATTCCGAAACCGGCTCGACGCTTGGGTCGCGTTCAAGCCGCTCGATTTCGACGTTATCAAGAACATCGTCGACAAGTTCATCCGCGAGCTTAACGGACAGCTGTTCGAAAAACGCGTCAATGTCAGGCTCGACGAATCGGCGCGCGAGTGGTTGGCGAAGAACGGATTCGATTCGCGTTACGGCGCACGGCCGATGTCGCGACTCATTCACGACAAGATCAAACAACCGCTGGCGAACGAGATTTTGTTCGGGAAGTTGGCCGACGGCGGAACCGTCCTTGTCGCCGAGCGCGACGGCGATCTCGCACTCGAGGTCTGAGCCGCAAATTTCCCTGTGGTCAGCGTTCCTAGGCTATGACCGACAAATCAAAGTATTTGTTCCGTAACGTGGCCGTGGCGATAGCCGTCGTGCTACTTCTCGGCTATGCCGCGACTGAGATCTACGTTTCTTTCCTCAAGCCGGTCGCGAACGACAAGCGGCCGAAGGAATCTCCGATCCCAACCCGGAAGGATGACGAACGCGAATCAGTGCCGGAATCGGTCGCGCCGATCGATTCGCTGAGCATTGACACGAACTACGTCGGCTATTTCTCGAAGAACGACAAATGCCGCCGCTCCTACACCGAGATGTTCGGAGACAAGACCGGTGTCTTCAGCGAAAACTCCGCGTGCAATGTGACCGTGACATTCGGTCGGAACGGCGAGGCCACGAGAATGGTCGTGATCAAACGGTTCGAGCCTGCGACGACGTCGTGGAAGATCCTCGAGCAGAACGAACTGAGGGGCAGGGTCACAGTCGGGGATTTCGAGAAGCTGGCCGCCGCGGTCGCCGGAAACGAGGCCTTTAGGTTCTGGAACGACGGTATGTCCGTCACCGCACGGAATACTTCTGTTATCGCGCGGTATGCGGACGGGTCCGCGAAGTCGCCGATGAGCAACGTCGATGACAAGACGACCGTCTTCCTTGCGATGATCGAGGCGTTCAGGGAACTCGACGCCAGGACCGATTGGAAGTGACCCTTTGGTCCCGATCAAAGGCGGAGGGTCCTCGCTGCTGTCGGTATCGGCAGGGCTCTGCTAAAATATAGCCGTTGGTCTTGTTCTCCCAGAGTTTTGTCGCCCCGTGGTTGTTCCCGATGTTTGTCCGTGATTCCCATCGGTTGGTCCGAATATTGATCTTGATCCTGGTTCCGGCGATCGGCATCGCCGCGCAATCGACGCCCGAACTTTCCGTCAACGGCGTCAAACTCGGTGATCGGGATTCGGCGAGGACCCTCCTCGCCAACTCGGCGCCGACGACCGATGAACAGGGACGTCCGGCGTATTTCTTCTACAATGATTTCGGCGACAAGGTCTGGCGGTTGACGGTCAAGTCATTCGAGGACCGCTTCAATGTCGTCGAAATGGAAGTCTTTCAGACCGGCAAGAACTACGACAAGCCGCATTTCTATCTCCGTAAGGTCGACACGTTCAAAACCGAATCGAACATCTTCGTTGGCAAGCGCGTGTCCGCGACCGCCTCGATACTTGGCGAGGGGCTCGCGACCGATACCCGAATCGGCCCCAAGGATCTCATCAAAAAGCTCGGGGATCCGACCTCCAAAACGGCCGACGGCGACCGCGAGACCCTTGTTTATGAGATCAACGGCCTGGTGATGGCCGATGAAAAGGGCGAGAAACTCAAACGCGACTATCGGGCGACCTATGTTTTCGTAAAGAAAAGGCTTTGGCGCTTCGTGCTTTCGATCAGTTAATAGATCTGAACCGCTCCTCGGAGACCCGCGGATCGCTCAACCATCTGACCGCAAAGTAAAGACGGCCCGGAACCTTGAGATCCCGGGCCGCCGGACTGGATCCGCGATCACGGATCACTTCATCACGTTTCCGAAAGCGACAGCCTTTTCCTTCTTGTCGACGTCGAAATTGATAAACACGCGGCCGTTGCGCGCATCCACCTTGGTGACGGTTCCGTTCTCGAACGAGCCGACCCAGACGCCTTTCACCTTATCGCCTTCCTTGACCGTCGGCACGACCGGAACGCTCGTGCAACGCGATCGATCGTAAACCGCGATCTTGCCGGCGAACTCACGCACGAAAACCTTCTCGCCGGCGACGCGGATCACGATCGCGTGCTTCATCTTGTCGCCGTCCTGGACCGCGACCGATGTCCCGGGCGACATCATCGCCGAGATCACGACGAACGAGTTCGGCTTCAGTTTCTCGTCCATCTGGCCGATTGTCGTCTTCCCGTCGCTCGACTTCGCCGGATTGTCCCAATCGATGTCGAGATACCGCACGATGGGCTCGGCCGGATTCGCGTCGTCGACGACGATCGCGCGCTGCATCCCCGATCCCGACTGCCACCAGGTCAGGACGACGTCGCCCTTTTTTGCCTTGCCGCCGGCCGGGATCGCGACGATGTACGCGTTCGGCACCTTCTTTTTGTCGGACATGAACTCGACCTCGGACATTTCCGGGCCTGGCGCCGACATTTTTTGCGAATACCAGATCATCGTCGTTTTGTCGGTTCCCTCGATATTCGCTTCCTGAAGCCAATTGTACGAAGGGACCAAAACGACCTCGCCCGCCTTCGCCGTCGTGTCGACCGCCGGGAACTCCTTGAAGGGGAACGTGGCCTGATAGTTCGGATCGACGGTCGGCTTCGCAGCCGCCGAATTTGCCGGCTTGTTTTCCGCCGGTTTCGCATTGTTGGCTTGTTCGGTCTTGCCGCCGCACGCACCCAATGCAATGGCGAGCGCGGTGATTGCAATTAGTTTTTTGATCATAGGTTTCTCTCCAAAGGCGGCCCGGTCAACAGATTGATCCGAGCGGCAAAAATAGAAGAATCAGTGATTGCTATGATCCCATTCTAACCGAAACCCGGTGACATTCGGAACTGCCCCCGAAATGCCTGTTAGGTCGCGCCGGCCGACGCTTCCCGTTACGGTCTTGCGGCTATGGCTGCGAGTGCGTTGGCGGCTCGTTGTCAGAGAATCCTCGGAATCACCAAACGGACCTCGGCGAGAGCGATCAAATCCCCGATCTTCCCGATCGGGATTCGGCCGGCGACGATCGGCCTTTTGACGTTTGTCTTGGCGGTCGATTCGATCTCGAACCCGATCCCGCGCAGCCGGTCGAGTGTTTGACCCGAAAGATCGGTGACCTCGATTTCGAGAGCGGCGCGACCGTCGCGGACGAACTTCGATTCGTTGAGCGGTACCGCCTCACCCTTCTCGAGTCTCTCGTAAAGCGCGAAGATCCAGAAATGCAGCTTCTGCGCGATGGCCAGCATCCGTTCGGCCTCCGCCGCCTGACGACGGTTTTCGGCTTCGCGTTCTTCGGCGGTTCTTTTGATGACCTCGAATTCCTCGGCCGTCAGGCGCTGTTCGGATTGGATCGCCGTGGCGGTGGCGATGGGAGTCTCGTTCGACTGGAAATCGTAAATGATCATCGATTTTACCCTTATTGGCTCGTCGCCGATCACTGTTACGGTGAACGTCGACTGGAGCGCCGCGCGGACCGCGGCCGCCCGCAACAGCGGATGCCCCGAAACGGCCGTCGCGGTAACGACGTTGCCCCGTTCGTCGATGATGATCTCGACATTGACAGCACCCGTTGCGCGGACGGCGCGCGCCGCGGCCGGGATCGTCGGCTTGACGAGGCTTACCGTCTTGCCGTTGACGACGCCGCCGGATACGACTTTCGGGCTGACAACGGGTGCGTCGTTTGAACTTCCGTCACCGACGCCATTACCCGAACCCCGGCCCGAGCCGTTTCCAAGCCCGACGCCGCCAAGCATCGTCCGCGCCGCTCTGGAATTACGGGTGGTCGTAATGTTCTGAAATTCGCCGCCGCCGAGTGACGGATCGATCCCCGCGCCAACCTCCGACGGCACAAGGATTGTCCTTGATCTCCCGCCATTTGTGCGGATCTGTTCCTCGACGGCGACGAAAGACGTGAACGAGGTCATAATTCCGAACTTGAGTCCGATGTTCGTGATCTCGGCCCGGGTCGCGCGCGGCATTCGCACGAAGGATTCGTCTTCTTCCGAGTTGTAGAACGTGCTGTCCGCGATCAGTTCATCGACTCTCGTCCGTGCCCACAGAGTCGCGAGAACATCGTTCGCGGGTTCTGTTTCCGGAAGATTGACCTCGATCTCGCGAACGTACGCGCGGCCACCGAGTCTGCCGTTGAGGCTGATTTTCCCGGATGCGGCGTTTGCGTAACGGCCGTGGACCACTACCGGTTTTGCTGAAAACAGGTCACCGATCCGCGTCGGATAGATCTGCGAAACCGGCAACCCGTTCCACTTCAACGAGATGTCAGTCAGGAGCGGTGTCCGGACCCTCTCGAAGAACTTCCGCGCCGCTGCGGAACCGTCGTCCGAAAGCCCGACGTATTTGGCCTCGCCGAGGCCCGCTTCGGCGATCTTGTCGAGCAGGTAACGATTCGTTGATTCGCCGATCCCGAAACTGAAAACGCGGGCGTTCCTGTGCTTTCTGACCTCGGCGATGATCTGGTCCTCGTTGCCGACCAGTCCGTCGGTCATAAAGCATACGATCCGGATATGTTCCTGCGAATCGGTCGGCGCAAGCGCGGCCGTGATCGCTTTCATCATTTCCGTTCCGCCGCCGCCGCCTTCGGATTCGAGAAACGCCAGCGCCCGATCGAGATTCGCGCGCGTCGCCGGAACGGGCTTGTCGAACAGAACGTCCGTGTCGCCCGCAAAAGTGACTAGATTGAACGTGTCGTGAGGATAGAGCCCGTCCAGTGACAGCCGGATCGCTTCCTTCGCTTTTTCGATCGGGAAACCGGCCATCGAACCCGACACGTCCAGCACGAAAACTATCTCTTTCGGAGTGATGTCCTCGACGCGCGGTTCGTCTGGCGGCTGCAAGATCAGCGTGAAGAATCCGCCGTTAGGCCCGCGATGCGTCAGGATCGCGTCTTCGATCCGTTTTCCGGTGACGTCGTAGCGAAGAATGAAATCCTTGTTCGGGATCGTTTCGGCATTCCTGAGCGTGATCTTCCCGCCCGCGGCGCCGAGAGCGAGCGTTTCGATCTCGTGCGAGGTCGAACGGATCGATTCGACCGGAACGCCCGCGTTCAGATCAACCTCGACTGAAATGTCGTGCCCGGCCCGCGTTTCCGCGTAAAACGGCGTGATCTTGCTCGAATCGGCGACTGAATCCGGCGAATAGCGCGGGGAGACGGTCATCGGAAAGACGAATTCGTACGAACCGTCGTCGTATTTGAGCGTTTCAACATAACTGATCTCGACGACTATCTTCTCGCCGGGGAGAATATTGGCCACCGATTGAGTGAAGACATTGGGCCGTTCCTGATCAAGAAGGCTCGCGGTTCTCCCGTCGCTTTTCGCGGCTTCGTAAACCTTTCGCGCGTCGTCGCGTTTCATTATGGTTCCGCGGATCTTCCGCGGTCCGATCGTCATCGTCATCGAGTCGACCGCCGAATTTTGCGAGAGCGGAAAAGTGTAGACGGCCTCGATCGGTTCGGCGAACGAATTCTCGAATTCCTGAACGACCGTCACGCGCGCTAGAAATCCGCTGATGTCGGCGCGGACCCTTGTGTGTTTGAGCGGACAGCCTCCGAGTTCCTTCCCCGATTTGGAAACGGCTCCGAGCGCTCCCTGATCTGTGCGTTGCGCAAGAATCGTGAATACTGAAAGAACGAGAACGACAAAGACTGTTGAAATTGTACGCATAAGAATCTCCTTCAAAAAGCGGGCGGGAACGCGGCGGGCCGTTCCCTCGAATCAGGTGTTTGATCGATTTGACACCGTGCGCGGGCAAGAAGTTCCCGCCGTGCGGAGAAAAATCCGACCGCGCACGATTGAACCCATATTCCGCGTTAGGATTTCCATCGCGGATTCCTGACGAGTTTCGGACTGCCTGACGTTGCGCCCTTTGCGTTCTTTGCGTGGGAAAATGCCTTTTTGGCGAGTGGATGCCGGTTCCTCGCGCAAAGCGCGCAAAGATCGCAACGGCGACAATCATAATGATTCCCCTCTATTGCGTAATCCCGGTTGAAACCGAATTACACGATAAGGTGACAAAACGGCCTCTCGACACGGATTGCACAAATCGCACATTTTACTTTTTCGCGAAATTCGTGAAATCCGCGGCAGAATTCTTCAAATACGTAAGCCGGGTTGAACGTAAGATGCTCATTGGGATCTGTAGCCCGCGAAACATACCAGATACGCGAAAGGCGCGAGGTTCTGACCCGGCTTTCGAGTGTTCACGGTGCTTCTTCGAATGATCGCGTCGGGCTAAGGCCGCGCAGTTGAACGCCGGGACCGCGCGGCCGCACCGGTTCGATCCGGCTAGTTCTTGATGATCTCGGTTCCGGGCTCGAGGGTCACGGCGAATTCGCTCTTCTCGATCGGAACGTTGACCTGGGTGTTCGAGAACAGCACGTCAAGCGAACCGCCGATCGTTCTGACCGCTCGTGTCCGAACGACCGCGCCCTGCGAATCGATCCAGATCTCGATCGTCTTGTAATCGCCCGCAGATTTCGCGGTCAATTCGATCCGGCTCGCGTTCACGCCGTTCTCAAGAACCTCTTCGCCGAGATACTTGACGTCGTAGGCCTTCCCGAGGTCATCTTGACCAAGCGTGAACGCAAGCAGCAGCGCGTTCTTCGAGTTCGGATCGACCGATCCGGTCATTGCCCGCTTTTCGTCAGGCCTGTAGACGACGTACTTCCCGCCGACGACCGCGATGGTCTCCTTTTTCGGACTTGTCCAGTCGATCCGGAGAGCGATCGACCGGTCGCGCGGCACGACGATCATGGTTCCCTCGCTGATTTCCGGCGGGGTGTCGGCCTTGATCGTTTCGGTCGAACGGACCGACGCGCGAACCGATTTGAGAGACTTCTGGAAGTCGCGCAACCGCTTCAGGGCCTCGTCAGCCGTCGTTGGCTGATCCGCCGGCTTCGGTTCCGGCGCCGCGGGGGTCGTAAGTCCGGCTCCGGGCACCGTGAGCAACGTGTTCCGCGAATCGTTGTTCGCACGTGCCGGACCGTCAGTAACGAAACCGCCGCCCATCGGCTCGGGACGCACGGAAGCCGGGGGCCTTTGAAGATTTGCGATTATCGTGAGCTTTGAAAATGTTGAATCGGGTTGCTTCGTCCCCTCCGGCAAGAGAATCGGGACATCGACCCGGACCGGCTTTCCGTCGCGGTTGACGATGGTTTCCTCGACCGCCACGAACGCCGTGTAATTGGTCAGGACGCGGTATTCGAGGCTGAGTTTGATGATCCGCTCGCGCAGCGTGTTCCGTTCGGCTTCATTCATCGTCGCGAGCG
>CAZARD010000010.1:44283-59382 GCA_964487505.1 uncultured Blastocatellaceae bacterium
TCGATCGCGAGGTCGGTCAGCAAGGGCGACCGGATGCGCTCGAAAAACCTCTTCGCAGCGGCCGAACCGTCGTCGTTGAGCGAAACGTATTCGACCTCGCCGTGGCCTTCCTCGGCCATCTTGTCGAGAAGGAAACGGTTGACGGAGCCGCCGATCCCGAACGAGAACACGCGCGCGTTGCGGTTGTTCTTGATCTCGGCGAGGATCTCGTCCTCGTTACCGACAAATCCGTCGGTCAGAAAACAAACGATCCGCAAGTGCTTTTCGGACTCAGTCGGTTTGAACGCCGCTTGGATCGCCTTCATCATTTCGGTCCCTCCGCCCGAATGCTTTTCATCGATGAACCGCTTCGCCATGGCAAGGTTTTCGGGTGACGCGGCGATCGGGGCGTCAAAAAGGACCGACGTTTCGCCCGCAAATGAAATGACGTTGAATGTGTCGTTCGGGTTAAGCCCCTCGAGCGACAGGCGCACGGCTTCCTTCGCCTTCTCGATCGGGAATCCGTCCATCGAGCCCGAGGTGTCGATCACGAAGACGATCTCTTTCGGCGTAATGTCCTGAACTCTTGGCTGGCCGGGAGGTTGCAGGATGATCTGAAAGAACCCGCGATCGGAAGACTTGTGCGTCAGAACCGCGTCCGCCAGCGCTTTGACCGCGACATCGAAACGAAGCACGAAATCCTTATTGGGAATCGCGGTTTCATCTTTGAGCGTGACCGTCCCGCCCGAACCCGACAGGTTCTCAAGACTGATCGGGTGCGATTTCGACTCGATCTTCTCGATCGGAACCGCCGCATTGATCTTCACTTCGATCGAAACATCGCTTCCGGGTCGGGTTTCAGCGACGGGCGGGGTAGGCGGAGCCTGTTTCGAAGCGGTCGTGACCGGGACGTATCGCGGACCGATCGTCATCGGGAAAACGAACTCGTAAGAGTTGTTCTCGAAGGACAATGTCTCCACATAGCTGATCTCGATCACGATCGTCTCTCCCGGAAGGATGTTTGCGACCGACTGCGTGAAGATGTTCGGGCGGGCCTGTTCGAGCAGGGAGGCGGATTTGCCTTCCCGTTTCGCCGTGTCATAAACGGCGCGGGCTTCTTCGGCGCGCATCATGCGACCGCGGATGACGCGCTCGCCGATCCTCATCGTCATATCGTCAACGGCGCCGCGCTGCGAAAGCGGAAAACTGTAAACTGCCTCGATCGTTTCGGAAAATTCATTCCGGAACTCCTGGCGGACATCGACCCTCGCGAACGGGCCCGAGATCTCGGCCTGGACCGCTGTTTTCTTATGCGGGCAGTTTCCCAGAGTTTCACCTTTTTTGCTGACGGCGAAAAGCGAGCCCTCAGAGGGCCTCGCCGGTTGGCTTGATTGACCGTTGACCGATGCGATCGCGAGGAGCGTGATCGCGGAAAGCAGGATGAGTTTGCGCATAATCCGTCTCCGAGAAATGAAATGACGCGGAACGCCGGAATCGCCGGCAGCTTTTTATCAGTTTGTTGCGCAAACCCCCGGAAAGGTTTCTTCTCAGAGCGTCTTTTTGTTCATCGCGGCATAAAGGTCCTTGCGCCGCGGAAAATGGGACAAGATCCCGAGGATTCCGAAGACGAACCAGACGAAGAAGTACGGATACGCAAAAAGGATGGCGAGAAGCATCCCGAAGATCGAGACGGCCTCGCAGAAGGCGCAGCCGACGACGACGCCGGTTTGGACGAGTTGCGGCTTTCCTTCGATCAAAGCCTGTTCGACGCATCGCCGCCGGATGACGTGTGACAGGATGAGATTGATGATCGCGAAGACGCCGAGTCCGATCACGAACGGCGCGTTCGCGTCGATGAACGGCCGGGTAAGATCGAGCTTGAAGACCTCGGGCTTTGCCTGTGAAAGCACGAAGAGGAACATAAACTGGGACAGCAGCAAAACCGCCCAGACGATGGCCAGCGTTCGGAAATATTCTTCAACGGTTCGCATAGACGGTAGATAGTATACGGTAGATTCCCACTGCCGTCAGGGCAATATCTCAATTCGACATTTCCGTTCGCCGATGCGCGGTTCGGAAGCAACGGGGAACCCGCTGATGTCAGACTCGAGGCCGAGCCCGTCGTCGCGACACCGTCGGGTTTCCCGTTTTCTTTACTTCTTGGGCAACTTGGCGGTAAATTTGCCGGTGATCGATTTGTCGCCCTCGGAGACATTGAGCTCGCCGCTCACGCTGTCGTCCGTGACGGCGGTGATTTTTACCTCGCCGGCCGCCTTTGACAGGCTGGACATAGTATCGAAACTCTCGGATTTCTCCTTACCGTCTGCGAAAACGGTGATCGTCACCAAACTCACTCGATTTGTCCGTTCGGATGTTTTGAGAACGTAGGTTCCGACTTTGAACGGTGAATCGCTTTTCGTGCCCGCTTCACCATCGATGCCGATCGCGATCCGGATCTGCTCAGGCGCCGTAAGCGCTTTCTTCATCGTCGCTTCATTGGTTGTGTCCATCTCGTAATTCGCGAGAAAGATCGAATGCGAGAACGTCTGAACGGGCGGTTTGCCTGGTTCCGTCGAGATGATATTGCCATAGCTCGACATTGACGATTTGATCTCGAATGGAGTCTCCTTGCCTCCGCTCTTGACGGTCAGCTTCGGCGTTGCCCCGCCCCCGCAGCCCGCAAGAAAAAATGCCACGCCGACGATTACCAACACGATTGTTCCAATTTTCATTTTCCCTCCTGTTTCGCTGTAAACGAACCTTTGATTGATTGACCTCCGGCGACGCTGAGATCGACTTCGCCCGAGACAGTGTTGCCCTCGACCGATGTGATATTGACGCTTCCCGTGAACCCGTAGGTCTTGTAATTCTGTACTTCCTTTCCGCTCTCGTTCAGGATGACGTTGAAATCGCTGACGCTCATCGGCCCGTTCGAACCCGCCGAGTACCTGCCGGGCTTGAAAATGATAGGATCGTTTGCGGCGATCCAATCACCCCGGACTTTGAACGAGACCCGGATCTGACCGGTCGGTGTCGAACGCATCGGCTGTCCCTCAAAGCCAAAGCTCGCGAGAACGATCGTGTGTTCAACCTGCTTTTGGCCTTTGCGGGCGTCCTCAAGTCCCTCGTTGCTCGAATTCAAGATCACCGAGTCCTTTATTTCGAACGACCTCTCTGTTTCACCGACTTTCACCGCAAAAGCTTTCGGACCAGTGTCTTTTTGCCCTGCGGAGTTCGACGCGCCTTTCCCCCCGCAACCGAAAAGAAGTCCGGCCGCAAACAATACAACTAGGTATCTCATTGTTTCTCCTTTCGGCCCCGCGACAATGCCAGGCCCCAAATGAATATTGCAATCGCCAGCGCCAGGTTGAGTCCCACGATGATCCAGAACTTCAACGGCTCTTCGTTGATGTAAATTCGTCTCTGATGGCCGGTCCGGCCGCCCAGTGCGTATCCCAACCAGATCTGAACCACGGCCACCGCGAACAGCACGGCCGACGTCGTAAACACTGCAATCCTTGCCATTATTCGACGCATCGCCTACTCGCACTTCATAAAGAACCCACCGCCGCCGAAGCTATCGACCTTCGACGCCGACCAGCGACCGCCCTGATAGGTTTGTCGGATGATCCATTCCTGGGCCTGGCAATACGGCCGGTTCGGGATCTTCAGCAACGCCAATCCGCGAATGAAGCGGTTGGTCGGAATACCGAGCGAGTTTTTGAACATGTTCCAATCCTTGTAACTTGAACCGATTTTCAGGACCGTGGCACCTTTGTAATACGCCAGGAACTTTGATTTTGCCATCGTTTCTTCAGTCGGACGGCTGAACGGCGGCTGTTTCCAGGCGCGCGTCTTGCCTTGATCGTTGATCAGTCCGCGAAGTTCTTCGAGGATGTCCTTTACCGGATTTTGCCAGTTCGCGGGGAAGTCGGCAGGCGTGACCTTGATCGACTGGGCGAAGCTCGCCTTCCAAACTTCCGGTTCGAATAGCAACTTCTGGATGTCGTCAGAAGTGCTGTTATTTGTGTCGTCGAGCGCTCGGCGGATATCCGTGCGCACGAACAGCATATTTGCCTCGATCTTCGTCTTGGCATCGGATTGTCCGAATGCCGGAATTGCGAACAGTAACAAAAGCGCTATGAACAAAGTTGTTCTCATTGATTTCCTCCTTTTTTTCTTACCGAAGATTTTTCTCTCGAGAATGATTCGATCTCGTGCGTCATTTTTCCTCCAGATTGACCGACTCGAGTCGGATCGAGCAGGCTGCTTCGGAACGCTGAACCCGCCCGGTCACCCGCGCCACGCGGTTTGGGGGTGGAAGATTCATCGGCGCGGAGTCGATCCCGACAAAACGGCCCGATCCGTCCGGGTTCTCGACCAAGATCGTCCGCGCGGTGCCTGCACCTTCGACGACCATCAGATAGCCGGCGACAGCGACCGTCTTCTCATCACCATTCGCGCATACATTGCCGAGACCGTCACTCGATCCGACCTTGCAAGCCGCGAGCAGCAAGCCGATGAACGCTATCCGTTGCATTTTCCGAAAAGTCGCCATATCTTCTGGAAACGTGCCCTGCAGACTGGTATCTTTCGCAAAGGTCTGGTATTTAGTCCTAAAGATTCGTTCAATTTTTTATCAATTTCATACAAATGATGTTCGAGGAAGACGAGAAAATCCTTTGTTTTGATGAGTTTGAGGCTGATTTGGAACAGGGAGTCCTGCGTCGCTCGGGGAGCCCGGTTCCTCTTCCGCCAAAGGTCTTCGAGGTTCTTGTCGCGCTTGTTCGAGCACGTGGCCGAATTCTCTCAAAGAACGAATTGATGGACACCGTTTGGGCCGAGTCGTTCGTTGAGGAAAGCAATGTAACCCAAAGCATCTACCTTTTGCGAAAGTCGCTCGGAGCCGCCGCGAGCGGCACAGAGATCGTCGAAACCGTTCCGAAGCGCGGATTTCGCCTGACGGCGCCGGTGGTTGCGGGAAGTTCGGTGAAAGCTGACATCGAAGCTCCCGATCCGGCGGGTTCGGTTGAACGGCGGAAACGAATTGCGATTTTTTCCGTTGGGCTTGTGATTTTCCTCGTTTGCATCACGGCATTATTGGTTTTTCGCGGCATGCAAAAGCGTTCCGTACCGATCGAGAATGTAAAACTCCAGAAGCTGACCTTTTCGGGAGATATTTCGATACCTGTGATCTCGCCCGACGGAAAATCGATCGCGTACGTCCGCGACGACTCCATCATCCTTCAGGATGTCGGGACCGGGAGCAATCTCAAACTGAACGTCATCGATCATTCGTTTTTCGGAAACCTGCAGTTTTCCGGCGACGGCTTGTTCCTGTTTTTCCGGAACGAGCGCCGGACAGATGCCGGGGGCGATGTCTTTCAGGTTTCCCGATTCGGCGGTGCTGCACGTCGTATCGTCGAGAATTCGTGGAGCGGAATCGGGACCTCACCGGATGGCAGCGAACTGGCGTTCGTTCGTTTTGAACCGAAGGAATCGCGATGGATACTGGTCGTCCGCAAGATCGAAGGCGGCGCCGAACGCGTCGTGATGGAGCGGAGTTCCCCCGATTCGATCTATCGAACGGGCTTTCCGGCGTGGTCGCCTGACGGGGCAAGCATCGTGACGGTGGCGCAGGAGAGGCCCTCTTCAGTGATCTACATCGTCGATTCCCGCAGCGGCGAAGCTCGGCGCGTCGAAACTCCGAGGTTTGTCCAGATCGAGCAAACGGTCTGGACACCAGACGGGCGATCTGTGATCGCGGTCGCCCGCGAGCGCGAACGGTTCTTTCAATTGTGGAAGGTTGGTATCGACGGTGCGATCGAACGGCTGACGAACGATCTGTCGTCATACCGGACGATCTCGATCTCTTCCGACGGCAGATCGCTGCTGGCCGAAAATCAGACCGTCTATTCGCATATTTGGCTATCCGCCCCCGGAGATGCCGAAAGCCTGACGCAGTTGACATCCGGAAACATCAATCGCGACGGGATGCTGGGGCTGGATTGGACGGGTGACGGCGAGATTATCTACTCAACGCGTTTGATGGGAGATACCGATCTTTGGGCGCTACGCGTCAGCGATTCCTCCGCCCGACAGTTGACATCGAACGCCGGGCCTAACAACGAGAATCCGAAAATTAGCCCGGATGGGCGAACGATCTATTTCGAATCGAACCGCGGCGGATCGCGTCATATCTGGAGATCGGACCGGGACGGTGGAAATCAATCGCAGGTAACATTCGCGGACGGCGAGAATGATTTCTATCCGGAGGCCTCGCCCGACGGGAGATTTCTGTTCTTCATTCGCAGATCGCCGAAAGGGAACGTCGTAATGAGACAGGAAATGTCGAATGGCGAGACATCATTGCTGACGGAAAAAGGGAAGTTCTCGCCGAATTCGTTCCTGGCACTGACCGCTGACGGAAGATATCTCGCGTTCAACAACATCAAAGAATCGCGAAGCGAGCGAGACGAAAAGACGTCGGAGATCGGCGTTATCGACTTGACCAACGGCGATGTTCGTTTGTTTACACTACCCCGGGTCGGGACGAATTTTAGCTGGGCTGACAACGGGACAATGTTCGATTACTGCGAGAACGATGCCGAAGGCGGCCGGATAATTCGGCGCAACCTTGACGGGAGCGGCCAGCCAAAAAGGATCTTGACGATCCAGAAATCGTCTATCTTCGCCTTTGAGACGTCACCGGACGGGAAGCAGCTGGCAATCGCTCGCGGTCGGCAGGATCGAGACGCGGTCCTTTTCCGGGACCTCGAATAGGACTGCGCGTCGGTGGCGTTTTCAACTATCAATTACAATCCGTCATCAGTTCTCCGGGATCGAAGATCGGAAGTTCTTGCTCATTCCGTCGCTTCGAGTTCTTCTTCGAGCAACTGAAGTTCATACAGTTCCGCATACTCGCCGCCGAGTCGGATCAGTTCTTCGTGCGTTCCGCGTTCGACGATCCGGCCGTTGTTCAGGACGCAGATCAGGTCGGCGTCGCGGATGGTCGAAACCCGGTGCGATACGATCAAAGTCGTCCGGTCTGCGCGGACATCGCGCAGATTGTGGAGGATCGTCTCTTCGGTATAGGTGTCGACCGCCGACAGCGAGTCGTCGAGAATCAGTATCCGCGGATCCCGCATCACGGCGCGCGCGATCGCGGTCCGCTGTTTTTGGCCGCCCGAAAGCGTGATGCCGCGCTCGCCGACCCGTTGTTCGTATTTGTTCGGGAACTCGTTGATGTCGGTCGCGACACCCGCGACGGTCGCCGCGCGTTCGATCCGCGATCGGTCCGAGCCGCGATCGTCATCGACGCCAAATGCGATGTTCTCCGATATCGTGTCCGAGAAAAGGAACGTCTCTTGGGGCACGAAACCAATTGAGCGGCGAAGCTGCTCGAGCCTGAATCCGCGGATCGGAATGCCGTCGATCAGGATCGAACCCTCCGGGGCGTCCATAAGTCTGGGAACCAGGCTCACGAGGGTCGATTTTCCGCTTCCGGTCTTGCCGACGAACGCGACCGTTTTGCCTTCCTCGATCGTCAGGTCGATATCCCTGAGCACCGGTTTCCCGTTGTACGCGAATGTCAGGTCGCGAAACTCGATCCCGCCCTTTATCGGCGGCCGTTCGCGGGCTTCATCGGCGTCGCGGATCGTCGGCTCGGTCTCGAGGATCGCATTGAACCTCTTGAGGCTGGCCGTGCCGCGCTGGTAAAGATTGACGACGTAGCCGAGCGCGATCAGATACCAGATCATCCGCTGCAGATATAGGATATACGCCGTGAAATGCCCGGCGGTGATCTCGCCGCGGATCGCCATCGGGACGCCGACGGCGACGATGATGACGAAACCGAGCCCGATGAAGAAATAGAGCAACGGCCGCATCGCCGCCGAGAACTTCACGAGCCGAAGGTTCTGCGCGGCATACTCGCGGTTCAACTCCTGAAACCGGGCGATCTCCGAATCTTCCTGTGCGTAGGCGCGCACGACGCGCACGCCGGTGAGATTTTCCTGGGAACGGGCCGTGATGCTCGAAAAATACTCCTGGATCTTTTCGAACCGTGTATGGATGCGGCCGCCGAGGAATTTGACGGTGATCGAAACAAACGGCATTGGGATCAGCATCAGCAGCGTCAGCTTGATGCTCGTGCTGAACAGGACCGGCAACACGATCAGCAACGCGAACGTCGCCTGGCACGAGTAGAGGATCATCGGCCCGACGATCTGGCGGATCGCGCTGAGATCGTTCGTCGCCCTGGCCATCAGATCGCCGACGCGGTTGTCCTGGAAAAAACCGAGCGGCTGGCCGATCAGCGAAGCATAGAAATCGTGCCGCATGTCGTATTCGATGTGTCGCGACGCGTTGATCAAAAGGCGCCGTTGCCAGAAAAGAAACGTCCCGCTCGTCAGGCTCACGAGCAGAATGACGATGATGTGCGCGGAGACGCGGCCGAGCGTCAGCGATCCGTTGTAGACGCCGATGCGGAGATCGTCGACGGCGTTCCCGATCAGCCACGGCACATAGAGTCCGAACAGCATTCCGAAGAAAATGAACGCCACGCCGAAAATCAGATGTAGCCGATATGGACGGTAGTAGCGGGCGAATTTGCGGATCTCTTCCATCGGGCGAAATTCGATTGTAGCAAAAAGTCGGTGACGGTGAATCGTCGCCGCGAAGGATCGATGCTTACCGGATTCGATCTCGCCGTTCAGTATGGAGTGCGGCCAGACACGAATGGCGACGAAAAACGGGAACATTGCAAAGCGACGTCGTTTTTGCCAGAATAGCGGCGGCAATCCGCCGTCTCGCCGATCGACTTATGAATCCGAAAAACGTTCTGAAGTTCGCCTTTCTGTCCATCGCCGTCGCCACCGTCGCGGTCGTCGCGGTCACCGATCGTCCGGTGCCTGCAAGCGCGAACGCCTTCGCGCCGACCGCGTCCGCACCGGTCGAGAACCGTTTGCCCGAGGTCAAGAATCCGGGGCATTCGGAGATCGGTCTCGGCCAACGCTGGACGTTCGGCATCGAGGTCATCGACGAAGAAGGTGATCTCGTCCGGACGGAACTGATCGAAAAGCCAAGATCGGCCAAGTTCAATCAGAATACGCTGACCGTCGATTGGACGCCGCAGCCTTCTGACGGCCGCGCCGGCAAGTTCCTCGTCAAGGTGACCGAGATCCCGCGCGACCAGACGCGGCCGTCGCGTTCGTTCACGACCCGGTTCGTCGTCCGTATCGTCAAGCGGCCGGTGAAACTGCTGGAACTCCCTCCGGCGTCGCTCGAAGTGGATTCGCTCGTGACGATCATCGATCCGCTCAGGCTCCGCGCGGCCGCCGAAAAATGGAACATCACCAACCTCTTCAACCGGATCGCCGAGATAGAGTCAGACAAACAGATCAAGCCCGGAAGCGACGTCAAACCGACGACAGGGGCGCAGTTGTTCCGCGACGCGATGAAAGAACTCGCGGCGCTCCACAGGAATCCGACGATCGATCCCGACGATGCGCGCTTCAATCCGGACTGGAACGCCGAGAACTGGAAGCTGATCGCGGTGCGCCCAAGGCTCAACAAGAAGGTCTTCGAACTCCGGCTCGTATACTTCAACGTCAAGGCGGCGGAACAGGCCTACCTGATGCCGCGGATGCGGATCGTTCGCGGCAAGGACGCCGGCCGGCCCGACGACCTTCGGCAAAAGAACAATCATCAGTTCGCGAAGATGTTCCACGAGACATTCTTCGACGGCGAGAACCTGAAGCCGTTCGTCGCGTCCGACAAAGCGAAGTACGGCGAGGCGCTGGCCGATTTTATGACGCGCGTGCTGAACTACTACGATCCGGCGGATCCGATGATGCGCGCGAATCTCGCGGCGATGCCGCATAATTCGCGGCTCGGCGGCGGCAACTCGTACGACGAAGCCGGGAACTATCTTTACGGCGATGGCTGGGCGCTCGGCGCGATGAAGGTCAATCCCGTAACGCGCGACGGCAAAAAAGTGCTCGCATTCACGAGTCCGTTCATCGACGGCTTTGCCGCCTCGATCAAACCCAACAAGGAAGGCACGGCGTTTCGCCCGGTGCCCCCGCCCGCCGCCGACATTTCGAGCCCCGATTTCGTTCGCGGCTGGGACGCGCTGATCGATGACGACGACAAAGGGAACATCGCGATCCCTTTTGAAATGCCGGACGGCTCGATCAAACGCAGCAATATCGACACCTCGCTTAACCGATTCGAGATCCCGTCGGGCTTCAGGTTTGCCGAGAACGGATTCCGCGACGCGCGCCGCCGAATCTTCGAAGAGCGCGGAATGACTTGCGTCCAATGTCACGTCCGGAATTTCGACGAAGGGAATTACCTCGTCGACCTGAGCGATCCGTCGAAGAACGGCTCGACGGCGGTCGAGAAGACGGAGCGGGTCTTTTTCATCATAACGCCGACACTTCACAGCGGACGCAACGAATATATGCGACGGAACGAGATCGCGCAGGTCGGCAATCTGCAGGGCGTTTTTCGCGACTATCTCGGGATCAGGGTCAAGATCGATTCGCCGCTCGCGGCAGACTGGCCGTTCTCGACGAAAAAAGGGAAGAGCTGATATGGATATTCGTTTGAGGAAGTTCCCGCTGACCGCGTTGCTGATCGCGTTCGGCGCCGTCGCGGCGCAAGCGCACGTCAAATGGTTCTTCGATTACGATGTGACGAAGCCGCCGACGCCGATCGGAGATGTCATCGACGGCACGTTCGTCAAGATGTTCCTTGTTTCGGTCGCGGCCTGTTACGTTTTCTTTCTTGCCGATCGCTATATCTACGAAGAAGGAATCCTCGCGGAGTTCGACAAAAAGCTGAAACTCTTCGATAGCGCCGCGAAGTACATAATGCGCGCGGCCGCCGGGATCTTCTTTTTCGCGCTCTTCAATTGGTGGGCGTTGGGCGTCGGTCCGAGTTTCTTCTTAACGCCGGAACTGAAAACGGAGTCAGGTTGGGTTCCGTGGCTTCACCTGGTGATGGCATTTGCCGTGATCTCGCGCCATACCGTATTCATCACCGGAATCGGAGTCTTCATACTTTATCTCGCGGCAGCCTACAACTATGGGGTATTTCACGTCCTCGACTATATGATCTTTCTCGGTATAGGCTTTCACCTGACCGTGTCGCAGTCGAAGCAGAAGGGATGGCTGAAGGCCGGATTGGTCGTGCTGTTCGCATCGACCGGATTGACGCTGATCTGGGCCGCTGTCGAAAAGTTTGCGTATTCGCATTGGACGATCGAAGTTCTTGCGGACAAGCCGCACGTGACGATGGGGATGTCGCCGTCGACGTTTATGAAGGTTTCGGGCTTTGTCGAGTTCTTCGTGACCTTCATCCTTCTCGGCGCGGCCTCGGTCGTCGGAAGGCTCATCGCGCTCGGACTGATGTCGATCTTCGTGCTCGCGGTGTTCGAGTTCGGAATCCTCGATGCGGTCGGGCATATGATGATCGTCGCGATCCTTTGGGTGCTGATCGTCCGCGGACCGACCGATGCCCGCAATATGCTCGTACTGCCGGACAAATCGCTGTTCACCGAAGCCTATTTTATGACCGGCCTCTATTTTCTGGCGTTCGTGATGATCTTCATCCTCTACTACGGCATTCACTATTATTCGTACGGTTCGTGATCAGACCTTTGTGTACGTCGAAAGCGCCGTCGCGATCACGCGTCCGTGATCGTCGAATACCTCGGCAGAAAGAAAGATGATGCGCTTTCCGGCCCGCGCGACCTTTGCGGTGCAGGAGATCTCGCCGCCCGACACCGGCCGCAGAAAATGGACATTCAGGTCGATCGTCGTCGCCTTTTCGCCGTCGTCGAGATTCCCGATGATGGCCATCGCCGTCGCCGTGTCGATCAGCGACGCCGTCGCTCCGCCGTGAAGCAGGCCGTAGGGTTGCCGGAGCTCGTCGCGCATCGAAAGCTTGACCGTCGCCTCGCCGTGTTCGAGGCGTACCAGTTCCATCCCGAGGTGGTTCGCGTACGGTACTGTCTTGAAGACATCAAAGACCATTTCGCGACGCGTTTCGCTTAAAATTTTCTTTACTTCGCTCATTTCTCGTTGTCCAGTTCCTGCTTTTGTCTGATCAGTTCCGCGGGTTCGGTCTTTCGGCAATCGGCAGGGACTGCAAAAAGCACTTCCTCGGCGGTCGGTTTGAAATCGCGGACCTCGACGGTCATCGTGGTTTGCGGAATGCCGTCCTCGACCGAGACGAATTCCTGTTTCATCACGAGGCCGCGGGCTTCATCGACCGCGAGGGTCGCTTCGGACGAACCGTCTTCGCCGAACCGGGCACGGAAAATGCCGAGCCCGTCGCGCGTTTCCAGCTTTTCAAATTGGGCATCGGCGCGTTCGCTCAGCCAGCGGGTGGTCAGGAATCCCTCGGCTTCGATATCCGCGAACGAGCTTCCAACGGGAAGTTCGGCGCATTTGCCCGCTTCCGGCAAGAAGAGGACCTGTTTGTCGGCGATGACGAGCACGAGTTTGGACGCGCGGTCGGCATCGGTCTCGATGCGGCGTTTCGCACCCGATCTCGCGATCCGCGTGATCCGGACCGAATCGTTCGCGGTGACGACGATCTCGGCTTGAAAGACGTCCGGTTCACGAGCCGCAAACGGGATACGCGACCCGCTCGGGCCGATGACCGGGCGCTGCGCCGATTCGTCCGGCGCTGACCTGCGCGAACAGCCGGCCGCGATCGCGCCTGCGAGCGTGAAAACTGCGAGAATTTTGATAGAATTGGTCGCGATCATTGCCGGAAGCCTTGATTCTAGCATTTCCGGAAAGCCGCTTGAATCCGGGCTGACCGGTTAGGTATCCGGGCGAGATCGTTCGCTCAAGAAGCGCCGTGGAACCGGGCCGGGCCGGAAAACGCGCTCATCGGCATTTTCGAAAGGACTGTTTGGTTTGAATGAGTCTCCTGAAGTTTCAGGCTAAATACGTTATCGGCGGATCGATCTTGCTTCCGCTGATGCCATTTCTCTATCTTCAGGGCCAGTACACGCGCCGCAAGATCGGCCGTCTTCCGGATGCGTCGGGTCCGACCAACGGGCGCGAGGGCGAGTCCGGCGATCCCGTGCGGCTTCTGGTCCTGGGTGAATCGACCGCTGCCGGCGTCGGTGCCGACACTCACGAGAACGCGCTCGCCGGACATTTTTCCCGGATCCTCAGCGCGAAGATCGGCCGCGGCGTCGAGTGGTCCGTTGTCGGCCGAAGCGGCATCACGGTGGGCGAGACGATCCGCGAACTCGTGCCGTTGGTCCCCGGCGACGATTTCGATTTCATCCTGCTGGCGCTGTGCGGCAACGAGGTTCTCAAACTCCGGAGCCCGCGGCAAACGAGGCGCGATATGGAGACGCTGATCGGGATCCTTCGGCGCCAAAGCCCGCGCTCGACGATCTTCATCACGAATGCGCCGGCCGTGCGGCTTTCTCCGATTCTTCCCGACCCCTTGAAGTATGTGCTCGGAAACCTCTCGGCGCTGCACGACGCCAACGCGCGCGACTTCACCAAACGGCTCGAGCGGGTTTATTATTTTCATCAACCGACTTACGTTCCCGACGGGTTCTTTGCCGACGGGATCCATCCGTCTTCATTCGGATACCGCGTCTGGTCCGAACGGATGATCGAATTCTTCGAACAGGAATACGGCTGGTAATCTGCCGCCGAATCTCATGGTTATGGATGAACCTCACGATCTTCTCGTGCGGTGCCTCGCCGCGCACCGCGAATGGATATTGGCCACAGCCGAAGGCCGCAGTTTCGCGCTACGGAACGACGAGATCGATCTCGAAGCGGTCCGCGGCCGATTGTTGATCGGATTTCCGACCGACAACGGGTTTCGAACTTGGCGTGTCGACGAGATCGCCCCGATCGGTCCGGAGATCCGGATGCGTCTGTCGCGCGCTCTCGGGCGCGAATCGACGCGGATTCGGCTCGTGCCGCGCGCGTCATTTTCGGAACTTCAATCGGGTGTCGAGGTTGCGCGTCTCGAACGCGCCAACCGCGTCGCCGAATCGATCAGACGCGATCTTCCGCACGTCCGGCTCGAGCGCGTCGAACTGAACCGCGAGAACGGCCGCTTCGCGCAGATCCTTTTCGGTCAGGCCGGCGTGCGCCGCGCGGCCATCGCAGACGTCTCAGATTCGCTGACGCCCGAGTTCCTGCTGTCGGCGGCCTGTTTCTGGCTCGCCACCCTTGAACGCCGGCGAAAGAATCCGGCGCGGTCGGTCGCTGTCGTTGCCGGCGCCAAGCAAGCCAAGCGACTCGCCAAGCTTCACGCTTTGTTACGCGCGAGCTGGCGCACACGCGTATCGATCTTCGAAGCGGACGACCAGGGATCGCTCGAGTTGCTCGACCCGGCCGATCTATCCGGTCTCTGGACCGACCGCGTTCCGACCGTTCGATTGCCCGCCATCGTCGAGCCGACGGACACCGCCCGGCGGTTGATCGCGCTCGCGCCCGAGGCGATCGATTCGGTCTTCTCGCGAAACGGGGAAACGATCAGATACCACGGGCTCCCGTTTGCGCGTGTCCGGAGATTGCTCGGCGAGGAAAGATGCTGGATCGGTATCAACGGCAACCGGCGTCCGCTGAACGACGAAACGCTCCGCGATCTGGAATTCCTGCTCGAAGGCCTTGCCCAATATCGCATCCACGATTCGCCGAATCGGCAGCACGCGCTCTATCAAACGGCACCGGAGGCGTGGCTTGAGGCGATCATCCGCCGCGACATTCGGCGTCTTGACGCGAACCTGATACTGTCGCCCGTTTATCATCAGTTCCGTGCCGAGCGCGACAAGATCGATCTTCTCGCGTTGCGGCGAGACGGTCGGCTGGTGATCATCGAGCTCAAGGTCGAGCCGGACCGTGAGATGATCTTTCAGACCGCCGACTACTGGCGCAAGATCGAGCATATCAGGCGAAGCGGCCGACTCAATGAAGCACGGCTGTTCGGCGATCTCGAGATTGCCGACGCGCCGGCGATCTGCTACCTGGTCGCGCCGACGCTTTCGTATCATCGCGACTTCGACTTTTCGGCATCGCTCGTCACGCGCGAGATAGAGATCCACCGATTCAATCTCGCCGAGGA
>CAZARD010000011.1:0-9779 GCA_964487505.1 uncultured Blastocatellaceae bacterium
GTCCGCGACGGGAATCTTATCACCGGACAGCAGAACTTCTCGGGCTCGGAGACGGCGCGTCTCGTCATCGCGGCACTCGGCGAGTAGCCTTCCGAATACAAGGAGCAGAAATGAAGATCGCAATTCTCGGCGCCGGAAACGTCGGCGCAACTCTCGGAACGAAATTCTCCGCGGCCGGACACGATGTCGTTTTCGGAGTCCGCAATCCGGCAAAATCGCGCGACGAGATCGCCGACGCGAAGTTCGATACGGTCGCCGAAGCGGCCCGCGACGCCGAAGTGATAATCCTCGCGGTGCCGTACGGCGCGGTTGAATCGGCGCTGCGCGACTGCGGCGATGTCGCCGGCAAGATCGTCGTCGATGCCACGAACCCTCTGACGATGACCGACAAAGGCCTCGCGCTGACGTGCGGATACAACACGTCGGGCGCCGAGCAGATCGCGCCTCTGGCGGCCGGAGCGAAGCTCGTAAAATGTTTCAATTCAACAGGTTTCGGGAATATGGCCGATCCGCGGCAGACGATGATGTTCGTTTGCGGCGATGACGCCGACGCCAACGAAAAGGTCCGCAGACTGGCTGAGGAGATCGGGTTCGACGCGATCTCGATCGGCGATCTGACGAAATCGCGGTTGCTTGAACCGCTCGCGATGCTCTGGATCCATCTCGCGTACTCGACCGATCTGACGCGCGACTTCGCGTTTCAAATCTTCCGGCGGTGATGAACTTCTTTACAAAAAGCCGCGTCGAGACGTTCTCTGACGGGATCTTCGCGATCATCGTTACGTTGCTCGTGCTTGAGATCAAGGTCCCACACGTTGCCGATCACGACTCGGTCCGGCAACTCGCGACGGCGCTTTGGGGCTTGCTCCCGAAGGTCGTCGCGTGGATGATCAGCTTTTTGACCGTCTGCGTCATTTGGGTCAATCACCACCGCATCTTCGAGGCCGTCAAGACCATCGACCAACCATTCTTCTGGCTCAACGCGAATCTTTTGCTCTGGGTTTCGCTGCTCCCTTATCCGACCGCGCTGATGGGTGATTATCCGCAAAACCCGCTCGCCGTCAGCACTTACGGCGCGGTTTCGCTGATGATGGGGATCGCGTTCGTGCTGATCCGGGTCTATATGTGGAAGAAACCCGGGATTACCAAGGCGCTTACCGATCCCGAACTTCGGAGAGGCGTGCGAAACGTCGTCATTTTCGGTCCGACGCCTTATCTGATCGGGCTTGTCGTCGCGTGGATCCATCCGTTTCTCGCGTTCGCGCTATACGGATTCGTCACGGTTTACTTCATCTTTCCGAAATCAACCGCGATCGGTCAGATTGATGGGACCGAAAAAGAATAGAGCCCGATCCTTACGAGTCGCGGTCAGACATCAATGACAATCGGGGCCTGCGTCGGAAAATAGTCCTCGTCGCAGGTCGAGGCGTTGACGAACGTCACGCCGTTCTCTGTGAGGGTGCCGTACCCGGAATGGATATGCCCGAAGATGTGGTATCTCAGCCCGCTCGTCGCCAGTTGCCCGACACGACGGAGCAGGTCCTCGCAGCCCGCATTGTCGCGCCGCGGCCGGTACACCAGATCGAGTATGCCGTATGGCGGCCCGTGCGTGATCAGGATCTCGGTGCCGTCCGGGATCATCTCCCATTTTTCCGCCATTTCGGGGCCGCGGTTCATATTGAACGCCCAATCGAAAAACCGCGGTTGCCAGGGACTTCCATAGAACCTGAGGCCGTCGATCCCGATCGCCGAATCGCGCAAATAATCGATCCCGCGGTCGGTGGTCATTTGCTCGGCAATTCCAGAATCCCTCTCAAACAACCAGTCGTGATTGCCCGCCACGAAGATCTTTCGCCGGTGCGGCAAGGAAGCGTACCAGTCGAGAAACCTCTGGACCTCGCCAATGGACCCGTTGATCGTCGCGTCGCCGGCGTGGACGAGCAGATCGCCGTCCGGCACCGAGATCTGTGCGTTGCAGTTATGCGTGTCGGAAATGCAGACGATCCTCATCAGCTGATGTCGACGATGCCCGCGATCTTGCCGCCTGAAAATGTGTAAACCGATCGCCCGGCGAGTTCGATCCGATCGCCCGCGCGTGGACCGCCGGCGATGTCGCCCGCGAGGGTCGCTGCATATGCGATCTCGACCTCAACGGTCTCGTCGCCGAACTCGACGCCGACAATCTGTTGGCGACGCTCGGAGAAAAGTCGGGCCGCGGACTCCGCCTGCTCGCGAAACGCTTCAATCCCCGTCGTCTCGAGATCGATCGAACCGCCCGAAACATTCGTGAACCGGACGTCGGCGGAGACCTCGGCGATCATCGAGTCGATATCGAAGCGATTGTACGCGTCGATGAAGCGCGTCACCGCAGCCAAACGATCATCATTGGTCATAAGATCGAATAGATCTCGGACACGAATTTGCCGTGCATGAACGTTGCCGGATCGATCTGACTCTGAAGAATGACTCCCTTATGGTCGCCCGTGAGGAGCATCATCGCGGATTCGCACAAAGGCGCGGCGGTCGTCGTCTGGATCGCGCGGAGCCGTTTGCCGTTGATCTCGATCGGTTGAACATAGTATGCCTTCTCGATCATCCGCCGCCGGCCGTGATCGTCGAATCCGTCGACCGAGGCGTGCACCAGAACGAGGTCATCCTCGACCGAAGGGATCGCCTGAAGCATCACGTCCTGCAGACGGTTCGGCAGGTTCTCGTCCTTCGGAAGCTTCTTGATCTGCCGTTCGACCCACTCGTAGTGCCCTACGTAGCGCAGCGTCTTGTAGTCGAGCGAGCGGGCCTTGCCGGCGAAGTAATCCGGAAGATCCGCCGCGCCGCCCGAGGTCAGGTCGGCCTCGTAGGTGCGCGCGCCGATGACGATCGTTTCACGCGCCGACAGCGCCGGACGCTCGGTGATCGCGAAGTCGCGAAGAACGCGCGAGTTCTTGACGTATTCCGTCGCAACGCCGATCGGCGACCACGTGAATCCGTAGAAGTGCGGTTCGTGCGCGTGCGCCGTCATTGCGCCGACCTTCATCCCGATCCGCTCGACCTTGTCGTGGCGGTAGTTTTCGACGAATTGCCGGTAAAGCGACATCGCAAGAACGTTGATGAATCCGGGTGCGAGTCCCGTCTGCAACACGAATCCGGTCGAAGCGTCCTTCGCAAGTTCGATGATCTTGTCGGTTTCGGCGACGTATTCGGTCAGGTTCGCGTAATGCATCCCGAAATCGCGCGCGAAAGCGGCCATCCGCGGCGCCTGTCCGCCCGGCGAGCAGTCGAGCAGACAGTCGGACGATTCGAACGCCGCTCGCATCGCTTCGCTAACGCCGTCGCGTTCCATCAGGACTGTCTCGACCACCGATGTCCGCTCCGATCCATCGACGACGAAATGGCGCGCCGACTCGAGGTTCTCTTCGGAGACATCGCCGAGAACCAGCTCGATCTCAATCTCGGACCACTCGCGTAGAAGCAAAGCGGCGGCTTCGCCGATTCCCCCCGAACCGGCAATAAAAATCTTCTTTTTCATTGGTTTAAGGACACTTAGGAGTTTTTTTCGGCAGCGTCGGGTTCGGCCGCGCCGGCGTTTTCGAGATGCAGGCTGCCCGCTTCGAGATTGTAATCGCCTTCGGCTTGGGTCACCGGATCGGCGGTCAGAATCCCGCCGATCTTCTCGAGTTCCCCGACGATGATCTGCCCAACCGCTTCGATCTTCTCGAGTTTCGAACCTTCCTCGTGCTGCTTTTTCTCTTCTGTCATACCCCCCATTTTACACCGAAGAATGTTCGATTCGGAAACGGCGGGTTTTCAGGTGCCGAGCTTGCCCAACAGTTCTTCGGACCATCGCGCGTCGTTGCCGCCGAGACGGTCAATGGCTGCGTTGAATTCGGCCGGCAACCGTTTCGGGTCACAAAAGGCGGCTATGACACGGCGGCGACCGAACGCGTTTTCGATCGTCACGGCCATCTTCCATCCAACCGTATACCAAGGCCCCTGGATTCCGAAGAAACCGAATCCCGCCTCGCGCGCCGAGGCTTCGTCAAGCTTTCCATCGAGGATCTTGAGAAAGAACGACTCAACGTCGCGTAAATCTGAATCAAAACGCGCGACATCCCGGTTCCAACGTTCGCGGTCTGAGGCTTTACTGTACTGATGCGGATGCCGACGCGGCCCCCCGGCGGCAGCAAGCATTGCCAACCCTTCGCCAAACGCCCCGATCCAGGTCAGGGCGATTTTCTGGCGCTCCGTGACCGTTGCTGACTCATTATCGGAGGGACATACGGTGCCGAAGCCAATGTGATGAAATTCGTGCGCGACTGTGTTCTCGAATTGGGCGAGCGTGATCGATGGGTCAAGGTAAAGAAAGATCGCGGGATCTTCCGTGATTTCAAAAACAAAACTGTTTTCCTTCGGCTTGATCACGGGAAAAACGGTTGCGCGTATTTTGGCACCCTTCGGGAGATAGCGCAAAGCGTTTCTTCGGGCACCGGCAAGATTGGCGCGCTTCCAGGCCTCTAGAGTTCGGCGCAAAATATCGGCACGGCCCATAAGCTCGGGCGACATCACGAAGCTGCGAAAATCATCGTCCGCAAATCTGCGACCGAGCGAGTTCTCGCGCTTTTTCAGGCGCGCATACCCCGTCGACCGAAACACTCTTTCCCAATCGTCGATGGTGATCGCGGTACCGGCTTTCCGTTTTTCGAGAATGGCGAGTACGGCCTCAGCTTCGGCCGAGTCGATTTTGATCTGGGCGAATGTCGACACCGTAAAGAGGGCAAAAACGGAAAGAAGCACGTACTTCATGCCTCGAATACACCGGTCGCCCCAAAACTGTGACATCAGTCTTCGCTGAATTCGAAGATTGGCCCGGGTGAGGTCAAGCGAACGTAAACCAAAACCGCCTCCCCGTCATTGCACCGATCGCGTCCGGAAGCCCGTCTGTCTATTCGGAAGCCCGCGCGACCGGAATACGAACGGCGGATGACATCGGTCGCAAAAGATGAAAGGCATATCCTGGGGAAATTTCAACACGAAGATGAGACCGACACCCCGGACTCAGTCCAGCGCGTGCCGGCAGAAAGAGTCTGTTCGGTTTTTCGAACCATACCGCCGCTCTTGCGTTCACTGGCGATCAGAAGAAATCCGCGGGGAGATCTTCGCCGTAGAGGCGCTTGTAAAGTCGACGCTTGAACTCGCGTTCGGACGAGCCCTTTTCGATCGTAGCGGCCGCGACCCGACGGGCGGCGGCGTGCATCCTCGCGGCGAACATATTGCGCTCCTGGGCGGAACGCGCCATCCAGAGCGTGTTCTGCAACCGTACGATCTCGGGATCCGTATCTGACGCGCTTTCAAACCCCGGCGCGTTTTCGGCTTTCTTCATACCGCTCACCCAAATTGAGCCGATTCACCCAATGTTCGACATAGGCCACGTCGAAATCATTCCGCATCATTCCGGCGACGTCGTCCAGTTGCCTGCCAGAACCGGATTTCCGCGACCAGACCAGTTTGGAAATGAGCAGATCCTCCTTAGATATCAGCCAGACATAGAAGTCGCCGCCGTAATTGACCAGTCGACGCCGTGAAAAGGCGGTTTGCTCGAAATCATCCGCCTTGAGAAGAATGCAATCGACCTTTACCAATGATTTGCTGCTGATCACGCTGAACATCGAAGAACGGGAAACGGCGCTCTTCGCGCTTCCGATTGGAATGTGGTAGTCGTTTTTCCAACTCTTCGATGAATGCCGGAAGAATCGTGGCGCTCATCGCCGCGACAATGTCGATGTCCAGCGTCGATCGCGGGGTCGAGTAACTGCTCAAGGCCATCGAACCGTTGAGCATATACTGAATACCCAGCTTCTCGAGTCTTTCGGTGAAATTCTTGAGAACATCCAGTTGTTCGAGAACGATTTCCACATCTGGAATCTATCTCAATTTTCCTGCCCATTCAATCAGCACTTACTCCACATTGAAGTATTTCGCATCGGGATGATGGACGATTATCGCCGAGGTCGATTGTTCGGGATGAAGCTGGAACTCTTCCGAGAGCTCAACGCCGATCCGCTCCGGCCGGAGCAGTTCGAATATCTTCGACTGGTCCTCGAGATTCGGACAGGCCGGATACCCGAAACTGAATCGCGATCCCTGGTAGCCCTGTTTGAAAAGCTTGTTGATGTCCGGTGAATCGGCGTCGGCGATCCCGAGTTCTTCGCGTATCCGCTTGTGCCACATCTCGGCGAGCGCCTCGGCGGCTTCGACCGACAATCCGTGAAACAGCAGATAATCCGTGTAATTGTCCGACTTGAAGAGCTTGTGCGAATGTTCCGACGCCTTTCGGCCCATCGTCACGAGTTGAAACGCGACGACGTCGGTCCGGTCCGAGGCGAAGTAATCGGCGACGCACAGATTCTTTGAACCGCGCTGATCGACAGGCTGGCGCGGAAAGGTGAACCGCGTCAGCTCGGTCGATTCGTCGTCGCTGAAGATGACCAGGTCGTTGCCCTGCGAGCGGCACGGGTAGTATCCGTAAACGACCTTCGCCTCGAGCAAGCGGTCGCGGATCGCTTGCGCCTTGACCTCACGGAACTTCGGATAAACCTCGCTTTCAAGGATCGCGGCGTATTCTTCGGCCGATTTCCGTCCCTGCTTGTACTGCCACTGACCTTTGAACAAGGCTGTTTCGTTGATGAAATCGAAAACGCGGTTGAGGTCGGTGATCTCGACCACCCTCGACCCGAAGAACGGCGCCGTCGGGATCGCCGCGTTCGGATCCGTCGCGGACCGCGTCGTATGCGCCGTCCGCGCGTCAGGCCCGCCCGCGCGATGCGAAACGCGCGCCGCGACCATTCCCAGTTTCGCGTCCTCGCCGACGAGATCTTCGGCATCGGCGACCGTGTCGAATGCCGCGGGGCTGTCCGCTGCCGCATCCGGGGCCACGGCGGCTTTGGCGGCCATCGGCTCGGCCTTTCCTTTCGCCGTCAGTTCGTCCATCGCGTGGAGCCCGTCAAACGCGTCGCGGGCATAGTAAAGCTTGCCGTTGTAGAGCGGGACGAGGTCGTTGTCGACATACTTGCGGTTCAGCGCGGCGCCGCCGAGAATGACCGGGACATCGATGCCGCGTTCGTTCATTATCTCGAGATTGTCACGCATAATGAGCGTCGATTTCACGAGCAGTCCGGACATTCCGATCGCGTCGCCGCCGTGCTCGTCATAAGCGCGCAGGATGTCGTCGATCGGCTGTTTGATCCCCAGATTGATGACCCGGTAGCCGTTGTTCGTGAGAATGATGTCGACCAGGTTCTTGCCGATGTCGTGGACATCCCCCTTGACCGTCGCGAGGATCATCGTGCCCTTCGCCGAACCTGCGACCTTTTCCATGAACGGCTCAAGGAACTTCACGGCCGACTTCATAGCCTCCGCCGATTGAAGAACGAACGGCAACTGCATCTGCCCTGACCCGAAAAGGTCGCCGACGACCTTCATTCCGTCGAGCAGGATGTTGTTGATGATGTCGAGCGGCTCGTACTTTTCGAGCGCCGTTCTCAAGCTGTCGTCGAGCCCGATCTTTTCGCCGTCTATGATATGGCGCTTGAGTTTTTCCTCGACCGGCAGATTCGAAATGTCCTGCTTCATCGATTTGGCGGTCTTGCCCTCGAAAAGCGTCGTGAATTCGGCCAACGGATCGTACGTGCAGATATCGCCTTCGAACCGGCGCCTGTCGTAGATGAGCTCGAGCGCAACGTCGATCTCGTGCTCGTTGAAGCGGTTGAGCGGCAGGATCTTCGACGCGTTGACGATCGCCGAGTTCATTCCCGCCTCGACGCATTCGTGAAGGAAGATCGAGTTCAGAACCACGCGCGCCGCCGGATTCAGGCCGAACGAGATGTTCGAAACGCCGAGAATGATGTTCGCCTCCGGCATCTCGGCGTGGATCACGCGGATCGCCTCGACCGTTTCGGCGGCGTTGCGCCGGTCCTCCTCGATCCCGGTCGAGATCGGAAGCGCCAGCGGGTCGAAGAATATGTCGTGGTCCTTGATCCCGAAGGCCACGGCGTCGCGGTACGCGCGCCGGGCGATCGCGATCTTGT
This sequence comes from uncultured Blastocatellaceae bacterium, assembly GCA_964487505.1. Lineage (GTDB taxonomy): Bacteria > Acidobacteriota > Blastocatellia > Pyrinomonadales > Pyrinomonadaceae > JAFDVJ01. The sequence continues at coordinate 8,082 of CAZARD010000011.1, forward strand.
CTTCAGCCGTGCGTGCCATTCCCTTTTCGTCGATCAGACCGACGACGATGCCCGCGCCGTATTCCTTCGCGAGGCTCAGCACCTTGAAGAAACGCTCTTCGCCGTCCTCATAGTTCGTCGAGTTCAAAAGGCATTTTCCGCCGGCGAGCTTGAGGCCGGCCTCCATCTTCTCCCACTCGGTCGAATCGAGCATCAGCGGAATGCGAACGTTCGTGACCAGCCTCGAAACGAGTTCGTGCATATCCGCGACGCCGTCCCGGCCGACGAAATCGACGTTGACGTCGAGCACGTGCGCGCCCTCGCGCTCCTGTGACTTTGCGAGACTGACGAGCCCGTCCCAGTCCTCGGCCTGAAGCAGATCGCGCATCTTTTTCGATCCTGAAGCGTTGACGCGCTCGCCAACGATAAGGAACGAACTGTCCTGCGTGTATGGCTGCTGGAAATAGATCGACGATGCCGACGGAACGAGTCGCGCGTCGCGCTTCTTCGGCGAGAGGCGCTCGACGCGCTCGATCGCGGCGCGCAGATGGTCGAACGACGTCCCGCAGCATCCGCCGACGACGTTGGCACCGAAATCGCGCGCGAAATGCTCGATCTTGCGGCCAAAATCCTCGGCCGATTCGGTGTAGAACTGGCGCCCGTCGCGGACTTCCGGAAGCCCTGCGTTCGGCAACACCGAGACCGGGAACGGAGAATTCTCGCAAAGGTAACGCACGCTTTCGGTCATCTGGTCCGGTCCGGTGCCGCAGTTCATCCCGATGACGTCGATCGGGAACGGCTCGAGCGCGGTCAGCGCGGCCGAGATCTCGGTCCCGTTCAGCATCGTGCCGAACGTCTCGATCGTGACCTGGGCGATCACCGGGATCTTGACGCGATTCTGTTTGAAGAAATCGAAGATCGCCGCGAGCGCCGCTTTGGTTTGGAGAATATCCTGGCAGGTCTCGACGATGAACATATCGACGCCGCCATCGAAAAGCCCCCGGACCTGCTGAACATATGATCGCTTGAGATCATCGTAGCTGATGTGGCCGAGCGTCGGCAGTTTGGTGCCCGGCCCAATCGAGCCGGCGACGAATCTTGGCTTCGCCTCGGTCGAAAATTGGTTTGCAAGGTTCTTGGCGAAACTCGCGGCAAGTTTGTTGACGTCGTACGCCTTATCGGCGATCCCGAATTCCTGAAGCACGACCTCGCCGCCGCCGAACGAATTTGTTTCTATGACGTCGCAGCCGGCCTCGAGGAATCCGACGTGGACCTTCTCGATCGCTTCCGGTTTCGTGTACAGCAGATTCTCCGAACAGTTCTCGAAATTCGGCCCGCCCCAATCGTCGATCGTCAGGTTCTGCGATTGCAGATTGCTACCCATCGCGCCGTCAAAGACGACGATCTTCTCTTTCAAAAGCTCCAGAAACCCTTTCGCCATAACAATACCGTTCAAACGCCAAATACAAAAAAACTCTGTGCCTTACGAGCGCAGAGTCAAACGGATACGGAATAAATCAACTCGCAGCTCTTTAGCGGATTATTTTTCGTGGTCGCAAGTCGCTATAACTCACCACGTTCGGCAATTACTGAGTTTATAGGGTCGCCGAACTCAAGTCAAAATGCGGCCGATCTTAGATTTTCGATTTTGGATTTCGGATTTCGGATTTCGAAACACGTAGGAGTAACGCGCTCACGCGTGACCGCAAGCCGGCAGGT
>CAZARD010000011.1:9879-58277 GCA_964487505.1 uncultured Blastocatellaceae bacterium
GCCGGCAGCGGGAAGCCGGTCCCGGATGAGCGGGGCCCGGCTTCCGTCAAATCGCAAATTGGAAATGGCAAATCGCAAATGTCGCGCGGCGAAACCGATCGCAAATCGCAAATTGCAAATCGCAAATCCAAACTCACTTGTTCATCATATACTTCAACGCCATCGACGCGATGTCGTCCATCGCCGAGCCGTCGCCGTCGCTGTCGAGCATCCTTTCGATGAACGATCCCTGCGGGGCCTGCCGGATCTGCTGCTGCTGGCCGGCGAGCAGATCGGAAATACCGCCCGCGTCGAGGTTGTTCTGTTGTTTTTGCCGTCCGAGATAAGCCATCACGATCGGCGCGAGGAACATCAGGATCTGCGCGACCTGGCCCATATTGAGACCGCTTTCGTTGCTGATCTTCTGCGTCAGCGCCCCTTGGCTGCCGCCGAGGATATGTCCGAGAATGCCGCCGGCATCGGCCTGGCGCGGCGCCTGGCCGCCGCCGAATATGAGGCCTCCGAGCCCGCCCAGATTCTCCAGCAAACTGCCGTCGTGATCGTTCGCCAGCGCGCCGTCGAGCGCCTCCGCGCCCTGCGGCGTCGAAGCATTGTTCGCCAGCCCGTTGATGATCGCCGGCAACGCCATCTGAATCGCCGAATTGACGAGGCTCGGTTCGGCGCCGACCTGCTGGCTCACCTGACCGACGACCTCGCTTCCCTGCTGCTGTCCCAAAAGGTCTTCGAGTGAAAACATTGATTGATCTCCTTAAGAAAAATTGTTAGGGGCCGAGCCGAGATAATACCAGATTCTTTTTGATTTGTAAGCGGACCGAAGATATCGTAGTCCGATATGCGAAAGATCCGACCGAGTTTCGTGTTCTTTTTTCTCGTCGCGCTCGTTGCCGGATCCTGTGAACGCTCCGGGACGCAACCGGCCCCGGCGCTGCGTGCGCGGACGTTGGTCTTCGACCCCGCACGCATCGCGGATCCGTTCGGCGTCGCGGTCCGCGGCGAAGAGGTATTCGTCGGCGACGGCGAGAGCGGAAAGATATTCCGTGTGAACCGTGCCGGCGAAGCGGCAGTTTTCGCCGAAGGGCTCGACACGCCTTCGCAGCTCGCCTTCGACGAATCGGGCGAGTTGTACGTCGCCGATTCGGGATCGCACACGATACGGCGGATCGGCCGCGACGGGAAGGTGGAGGATTTCGCCGGCGTTTCGGGCTCGCCGGGTTTCGCCGACGGCGCCGCAAGCGAAGCGCGATTCCGCGCACCTGTCGGTATCGCCGTCCGCGGCTCACGCGTCTTCGTCGCCGATACGTACAACGACCGCATCCGCGTCATTGAGAACGGCCGCGTCACGACGCTGGCCGGCGGCGCCCGCGGATTCACCGACTCCGACGACGGGAAGAGCGTCCGTTTCGACACGCCGCTCGGGATCGCTTTCGGGGTTGACGGTTCGCTTCTCGTCTGCGATTCAGGGAACGGCCGCATCCGCGCCGTCCGTGCGAACGGCGGCACGGGAACCATCATCGGCGGCGGCGCGGATTTCGGCGACGGCGACCCGTTGTCGGCCGGACTTTACAGCCCGTCGGCGATCGCGGTCGGGACCGACGGCGAGATCTGGTTCACCGACGGAAACACATTGCGGCGCGTCGTGCATTCACCGCTGCGGATCGTGACCGCTTCTTCCGCAAACGGCGGACAGGCCGACGGAGAATTGTCCAAATCGGCGTTCAACCACCCGTCCGGCATCGCGATCTCGCCGGCCGGCGAGGTCATCGTCGCCGACAGCGAGAACCAAGCCGTGCGGGTCGTGACGCCGGTCCTGACCGGGCGAGAATTGCCCGCATCCGAGGTGAAGGCGTCGCGCCCGACGGCCGAGCAGTTCCGCGCGCTCGCGCCGCCGCGTTGGCCATACGATCCGCCGGAACGGAAACGCGAGATCGCGGGGACGCTCGGCGAGATCCGCGGGGAGAACGACGGGTCGGGCGAGAACATCTGGTTCCACAACGGCCTTGACGTCGTCGGCGCGTATGGCGAAACGGCGCGTTTCATACGCGATGAAAAAGTCCTGCGCGCGAACGCCGCCGAGAACTTCGGAACATCGCGCGAACTTTTACGGATGCCGACCATCGGCTACATACATATCCGTCTCGGGCGCGATTCGTCGGAAAAGCCGTTCGACGATCCTCGGTTTATCGTTGACCGCGACGAAACCGGCAAACTCACCGGCGTCCGGATCGCGCGCGGCGCCCGCTTCCGTGCCGGCGAGCCGATCGGAACGCTCAACCCGATGAATCACGTGCATCTGATCGCGGGGCGGAGCGGTTCGGAAATGAACGCGCTCGCTGCGCTCGAACTGCCGGGCGTTTCGGACAAGATAGCGCCGGTGATCGAGTCAGTCGAATTTACCGACGAGAACTTGAAGACCTTTGAAACCGAACCGGGCGGGAAACGTATTACAATCGCCGGAAAGACGCGGATCGTCGCCAAAGCCTACGATCGGATGGACGGAAACGCCGAACGCAGGCGGCTCGGGATCTTTCGTGTCGGTTATCAACTGATCGGCGCGGACGGAAGCGCGGTCGGTGATATCCAATGGACCATTCGTTTTGACCGTTTGCCGTCGGGTGAAGCGGTCGGAAGCGTTTACGACCGGGGCAGCCGCTCCGGCGCGACCGGCGAGACGATCTTTCGATATATCGTAACAAACCGCGTCGCCGATGATGTCGTCGAACCGGGCGCGCTCGATACTACGGCGATTTCGCCGGGCAATTACACGATCCGTGTTTTTGCGGCCGATTTCTTCGGCAACATCGCAACTCGAGACCAGGAAGTCGCGGTTGCCCGATAGTCATCCGACGCCGGAATTGATATGAAAACAAAACCCTTCGTCAGCCCCTTGTTGCTCTTGATCTTTGTCCTGCAGCCGATCTTGGCCGCGGCCTCCGACCCGGCCGTCACGATCCCTGCGATCCGGACCGCGCCGCCGGCCCCGCGCTTCTCCGATTCCGAGCGCCAAACCGAACTCGCGAAGCGCCGCGCCCGTGTATTTGAAGCGATGGCCGACAACTCTCTGCTTGTGATGTTCAGCGCCGAGCCGCGGATCTACACGAACGATGTCGACTTTATGTACCGGCAGGAGAACAACCTCTATTACCTGACGGCGCTCAAACAGAACGGCGCGACGCTTGTTCTGTCAAAGCGCGGCGGCGTGACCGCCGAGTTTCTCTTTATTCCGAAACGGAATCCGCAGTTCGAGACGTGGAACGGCAAGATGTACTCGAACGAGGACGCGACGCGGCTTTCGGGGATTCGAACAATAATCAATGCCGCCGAGCAGAAAGAGTTCCTCGCGGCGCTCAAGGCGGCGCGCGAATTCGTCTCGAGCGGAGGCGTAGCGATCCCAACGACGCCCGAAAAGCTCTATCTTTTGCTCCCTGCCGACCAACGCGACTCCGACGGGATGCGCGAGTTCCGGCAGGAAAACGAGTTCGCGAAATCCTTCAAGAACACCGTCAACGCCCAGGATATCTTCGCCGATTTGCGGTTGGTAAAATCCCCATACGAGATCAGGCTCCTGCAGCACGCGATCGACATCACGTCCGAAGCCCATATGCGTTCGATGGGCATCGCGGCCCGCGCCAAATGGGAATACGAGGTCCAGGCCGAAGTGGAATACACCTTCCGCCGACGCAACGCGGATTACTGGGGATATCCGTCGATCGTCGGCTGCGGACCGAATGCGACGACGCTCCACTACGAGGAATCGCAGGGGCCGGTCAGACCCGGAAGTCTGCTGTTGATGGACGTCGGCGCCGAGTATGACCATTACACGGCCGACGTGACGCGAACGTTTCCGGTCAGCGGCAAGTTCACGCCCGCCCAGGCGGAGATCTACAAGATAGTTTACGACGCGCAGGAATCGGCAGCGGCGACGATCCGGCCGGGGGCGAAGATCGCGGCCGCCGGGCAAGCGGCCGCGAAAACCATCGAGCAGGGACTCGCTCGGCTCGGATTGATCGACAAGGTCGGCGCCTTCATTCCGGGAACGACCCAGATGCTTCCCGACGGCAAAGGCGGAACGCGCGAGGTCGGAACGCCGCAGTACAGGCTCTGGTATATGCACGGCTGGGGGCACTGGCTTGGGATGAACGTCCACGACGTGGGCGACTACGGCGCGGCGCTCGAGCCCGGGATGGTGACGACGAACGAGCCGGGGATCTACATCCGCGAGGACGCGCTCGATTACTTCGATCTGTCAAAGCCCGGAATGCGCGAGTTCGTCGAGCGGATTCGTCCGGCGTTCGAGCGCTACAAGAGCATCGGAGTGCGGATCGAGGACGATATGCTCGTCACCGAGAACGGCGTCGAATGGATGTCGCGCGCTCTGCCGCGAAAACTGGCCGACGTCGAGGCGTTCATGGCGCGGGCAAAGTTCGAGATGCGGAACGTCGGACTGGCGTCGACGCCGATCGGCCGCTCGCTCGCGTTCTACGGCGGCGAGTCATCGCTCGTCGATTGGGAATCGCGGCCATCGGGCAGAACGATGCGTTTCGGTTGGACCGATCACGACCATTCCGTTGATCCGAAGACCGGAGACTGAACCGGCGCGCGTCCCTTCGTCAATCGACCCGTGATTTGATACGATTGACGATTTCGATGTCCGACCAAACTCCATCAAAGACCGACCCATACGCGATCGCGGCACTGCTTTTGACGCAGCTGATGTTCGGAACCGCGACCGTGCTCGGCAAATTCGCGTTGATGGCGTTCCCTCCGTTCGCGCTTGTCGGTTTCCGGGTTGCGGGAGCGGCGGCCGCGTTCCTCGTGCTGCAACGCGTGCGCGGATCGCTGCGGCTCGACAACTGGCGGCATTATTTTCAATTCGCGTTGTACGGTGCGATCGGCATCGCCCTAAACCAGCTTTTGTTCTTCAAGGGCCTGTCGCTGACAAAGGCCGCGAACACGTCGCTCCTTTCGGTGACGATCCCGATCTTTGCGATCGCGATCAGTGTCGGGTTCGGATACGATCTGCTCACCTGGCGAAAGGTCGTCGGTATCGCATTGGCCGCGATCGGTGTCGTCTATCTGATAGATCCGAGCCGCGCCAGCTTTTCGTCCGAAACGACGCAGGGCGATATGCTGATCATCCTCAATAGCCTTTGCTACGCGCTCTACGTCGTCATCTCGAAGCGCCTCATATCGCATTACGGAGCGTTGAAGTCGATCGCGTGGCTTTTCCTTTTCGGCAGCGTGATAACGGTCCCGATCGGGATCGGTTCGCTGGCGACCGTCGATGTTGCGTCGGTCTCGGCGGCTTCCTGGATGTTCGCCGCGGCGCTCGTCGTCTTCCCGACGATTCTTGCCTATTACTTCAGCGCGTTCTCGATCTCGCGCGTCGAACCTTCGGTCGTCGCGGTATATGTTTACTTTCAGCCACTGATCGGCTTCGTTTCAGCCGTCATCTTCCTTGACGAGCATTTTTCATTCCGGCTTCTGGTCGCCTCGGTCCTTGTCTTTATCGGCGTTTACCTGGTGACGCGCAGGTCCGCGGCGCGCGAGAGAGCGGATTCTGTTGTAAAATCGTAGTTTCTATGAAGAACGAATGTTTGGGCATCGCGGTCATCGGTCTCGGCGGCGCCGTCGGAACGACGATGGTCGCCGGAATCGAATTGCTGAGAAAAGGGATGATCGACACGACCGGCCTGCCGCTCGCCGAGATCGATGCCGGATTGGCCGCGTATGATCGGATCCGCTTCGGCGGCTGGGACCTTTTCGGCGAACCGCTTTCGAAGGCGGCGGAGGAACACGATGTGCTGACATACAAACAGTTCGTCGCGATCGCCGACGAACTCGCCGCGATCAGGCCTTGGCCCGCCGCCGCGAACGCCCGATTTCTGGCGAACATCGACGGCACGAATACCGTCGCCGGCTCGCACCGCGATGCGATCGGGGCGATCCGCCGCGATATCCGGCGTTTTCGGGAAGAGTGCGGCCGCGCCGTCGTGATCAACCTCGCCTCGACGGAGAGACTCTTCGACGAAAGCGATCCGCAGCTTGCAACGCTCGATGCTTTCGAGGCCTCGCTCGACGCCGGCTCGCCCTCGATCAGCCCGGCGATGCTGTACGCTTACGCTTCGATCGCCGAAGGCGTGCCGTACGGGAATTTCACGCCTTCGGTCGCGGCCGACGTTCCGGCGCTCATCGAATTCGCGACAAAAAGCAAAGTTCCGATCGCCGGAAAGGACGGGAAGACGGGCCAGACGATGATCAAGAGCGTCCTCGCGCCGGCGTTCAAGACTCGCGCGTTGAAGGTCGAGGGATGGTTTTCGACGAACATCCTGGGAAACCGGGACGGACTCGCGCTGGCCGACGAAGGCTCGTTGGCGTCGAAGGTCAAGACGAAGAGTTCCCTGCTGGACGATATCTTGGGCTACGAGGTCGAGGACCATATCGTCGACATCCGTTACTACAAGCCGCGCGGCGACAACAAAGAGGCTTGGGACAACGTCGATCTGGTCGGGTTCATGGGCAGGCAGATGCAGCTCAAGGTGAATTTTCTGTGCCGGGATTCGATCCTCGCGGCACCGCTCGCGATCGAGATCGCCCGGTGCCTCGATCTCGCGCGCGCGCGCGGCGACGGCGGGATCCAGGAACAACTCTCGATCTTCTTCAAGATGCCGATGACCGGCGGAGAAAGGCCGGAGAACGCATTGTTCAAGCAGGAGGAGATGCTTGAGAACTGGCTGAACAGCTGAAGTTACGCGCCGTCGGTGATCAGGCTGAACGCCTCAGAATCCGAAACCGCATCCGGCGAGTTCACCTTAATGGGCGGACCAGTCGCAGAGCAACGGCAGAGGCGCGAAAGCCCAGGGTATTGATCAAGAAGGACCTCTGAGTCGCGGCAGCGACGGCACCTTCGATTGCGGAATTGGATTGCATGGCAACCTTGGGACCTGAACTGGGATTGTCCGATTTTGGGTTCAATCCGAATCCCAGACTGAATCTGCCGTCGCTGCGGCGACAACCTTCGGTGACCGGACATCGCCGACGATCCAAATCGCGTAGCGATTCCCTAACTTAGCCGTGAGTTTCAACCCACGGACACCGGATCGGCGGATCTCGTCGCGTCAACGACGGTTGATTCAATCGTCGCTGACGCGACGCGCGGCCCTTTTCCGACCTCCTCCGTGGGTTGAGGCCACGGCTTAAACTCACCTCGCCACTGACGCGGCAAACCTCCTGACCATCTTGACGAGGTCTCATTTGACTCCCTGTTCGAGGCGCGCGGCGAGGTCCGAGAGCATCGCGAGGACGTTCCGAATCTCCTCCGTGTCCGTCATAATTCCGCGCTTTTCCGCAAATACTTCCGAGCCGCCCGTGCAGACGTTCCAATCCGACGCGGAATAGCGAACGAACTGTTCCGCGACGGCGACGTTGTCAGGCGTCCGGAACGCAAGCGCGTAAAACGCCTGCTGCGGCGTCGAGGTCAAGACGCAATATGTCTGATCGAATTGCGGGTAGCCAAGCTTGAACGCTTCCTGGCCTTCGAGCACCCAGTCCAGAAGCTTCCTCGGCTTGATGGACAAGTCGATGCTTCTCGGATTTCTGAACTTGACGTTGCAGCAGGTGCGATAGACGACCCGTCCGCGACGCATTTGCATCGTCTGACTCGTGAAACGCTCACGCCGGACGTAGACTATCACTTCGCGCCCGCCGAACGCGCCGCTCATCGGCTGCGCGACCGACTCGCCGTCGAAAATGAGCGAACTAAACAACTTGAACTGCGCCGGCTGCAGTCCAAGACCAAGCTCGCGAGCGGTTGCGGCCCAACGGCTTCCCTGCCGCCGTTTGAACCGTATCGCGATCCAAATCCCGCACACCAGCGCGATGAAGAAAACGACAATGACCGCAACGACGATCAGGAATACGCCGACAAAAGACAGATCGCCCTTCTGAAGAAAGAAGCCGAGCATTTCGACACCTCTTGCGTTCACCAACGCCTCCGGAAACCCGCGATTTCAATTCCTTTCCAAACATCATTTTAGCAAACCAAGCGGGGGTTCTTCTGCCGGGCGGTCGGCCTTGTCAGCGTCTCTCTTTCGGGCCGAGCCGATCGAGTTCGGCCTCGGCGGCGATGAAGCCGAAACTCGCCCATTGACCGCCGGATGTGATCTTGCGGAACAGGTCGATGGACTTCTCGGTCTCGCCGATGTAGAGATACCAGTTACCGAGCCCGTAACCGAGCGACGCTCCGCCGAGGCTGTCACCTGAAACCGATCGCGCCAGTTCCTCCGCGGTCGTCTTGCCTTGGTAGAGCTCGATGAGCCTGTAATAATCGTCGTTCTCGATAATGTCGAGCCGGTCGCCGATGGCGGCGACCGCGCTCCGGGCCTCCTTCGCCTTCCCGAGCCGACGCAACGTCATGTATTCCCAATGCTTGGCCGCGACCAGCATATCGGGATTCGTCGAGACCTTCACGCACCGTCGATATGCCGCGAGAGCTTTCCTGAACTCGCCCTTCAGATAATAGGCCAGCCCGAGGTGATAGAAGATGTTCGACTGCAGCGTCGACGTGGGGATGTTGCGCGCGTTCGGCAATCCGTCGGGCTCGACCTCATCCGGTTTCCCTTCGACTAGCTTCGCCGCTTTTTTCAGATCGAGGATCGCCTCGTCAAAACAACGAAGCGTGATCAGTCGGTGTCCGCGATGCCGCAGAAAGCGCGCGTCCTTCGGAAAAATCCCGGCGCCGCGAGTGAAGATCCCGATCGCCTCACGATATTCCCCTAGGTAAGCCGTCCGTCGGCCGAGCCAGATCAGGGCATCGGCGTCGCGCGGGTTTCGCTCGGCGGCCGCCTTGGCCTCGGCCAACTTCGATTCGTACGTTCTGCGGACGTCTTCAGCGATCTCCGGAGCCACGATCCTGGCCGATTCGTGACAGGCCTCGGCGCGAACTGTCGCCCCGCAAACAAGGGTCAGCAGAAGAAGGCAGATTAAGCGCATACCGCGATTCTAGCGTCGGATTCGGGATTACGCCAAGCCTGCGATCGAATCGCGGCAAATGCGCATAATGTGGCAACCGGCCTCGGCATTCCGGACGTTGATGAACTTCGTCAACGGATCGGTCAGCAGTTCGCGGATCTGTTCGTTCGGAGCATCCCGATCGAAGGATACCGTCGAGACGATCGAACCATCCGCGGCGTAACTCTCAAAAAGCATCGGAAGATCGAGCAGTTCCTGCGGAAACTCTTCGAATGCGTACGGGCGGCACGAATCACGATGAATGAAGACGGGTCCGGGAAGCGGAACGTCAAGCAATCCTTCAAACGCGTTGTATGTGAACAGTAGCCGCTCCTCCGCGCCTTCTCTGAACTTCCGAAGGCAAACCCGGCAAGGTCCGTAGCCGGCGGCGATCTCGGCGTGTGCCGGATGGCCGTACTGCGGTGAACGCATTTCGGCGCGGACGGCTGCCGCGATGTCCGAACTCATCGGCAGGATCCGGCAACTCATCGGGCACGCTCCTTCTCGTTCTTGAGGATGACCCGCTTGCGTTCGATTCCCCAACGGTAACCGCTGACGTTTCCGTCGGACCGGACGACCCGATGGCACGGCACGAGCAATGCGACGCGGTTCGACGCGCAGGCGCGCGCGACGGCGCGGACCGCGCTCGGGCTGCCGATGCGTTCGGCGATCTCCTGATACGAAACCGTCGCGCCGAACGGGATCTTTCTGAGTTCCTCCCAGACGCGCAGCTGAAACGCCGTCGCCCGCAGATCAAGCGGCAGATCGACCGACGGTATTGATCCGGAGAGACCCGCGAGAATCGCCCCGACTATACCGCTCAATCCGTCGGTCGCCGGTTCGATATCGGCTCCGGAGAACTCCTTCCGCAGATCCGCGGCCAGTTCCGCCGCGTCGTCGCCGAAAGTTACCGAACAAATCCCCTTCGCCGTGCGGGCGACAAGCATCTTTCCGAGTTCGCAGTCGGCGACCGCGTAGGTGATCGTCATATCCTTTCCCCTTTTTGCATATGCCGACGGCGTCATCCCGAGCCGGTCGGCGGATTTCTCATAAAGCCGGCTGCTCGAGCCGAATCCCGCGTCGTACATCGCATCGGTCACTGTGGCGCCGTCGTTTACCGACCGCTTGAAACGCTCGATGCGCATCGCCTCGGAGAACTTCTTCGGCGAGACCCCGACCAATCCTTTGAACAACTTCTGAAATCGGGCCGGGCTCAGACCGGAATCGGCTGCCAATGTTTCGAGGGACGGCGGATCATCCGAATCGAGCCTCGCCGCGGCCTCGATGACCTTTCGGACCTGCGGCAGAGGCGATCCCGACTCCGGCCGGCACCGACGGCAGGCCCGGAACCCGCTCGATTCGGCGGCTTCGGCAGAGTCGAAGAACCGGACATTGTCCCGTTTCGGCAGTTTCGACGGACACGACGGCCGGCAATAGATACCGGTCGTTCTTACGCCGTAAAAGAACGCGCCGTCGAACCGCTTGTCGTTTGCCGCCAGCGCGAGCCAGCGGATGTCGTTTTCCATATGCGTAAGTCTAGGCCAGCAGACCGGCAAAATCTATCCGAAAGCTGTCGCGTAATTCGGGGCGATTGATATAATCGTTATCAATGATCAATTCTTTCAATTTCACATTCCCCGAGGGGCTCTCGGGCGTCCTGCGCGAGACGTCGGAGCGGTGGGCCGCGGACGGGACCGTCGACCGGATCTGGTCAAAAGACTCGAGTTTTTGGACCGACGCCGATGAGGCGAAATGGCTCGGCTGGCTCGATATCACTGGCCGCGAGTTGGACGATCTCGAGAAGTATCGTGTTTTTGCGGCGGAATCGTCCAGGTTCAAAGACGTCGTGTTGCTTGGAATGGGCGGCTCGTCGCTTGGACCCGAAGTTTTCGCGACGGTTTTCAACCAGCGCCGTTTTCACGTTCTTGATTCGACGGTTCCGGGGCAGATCGCCACGCTCGAATCGCAGATCGATCTTGCCGACACCCTGTTTATCGTTGCCTCAAAATCAGGCACGACGCTCGAACCCAATTGCTTCATGCAGTATTTCCTCGATCGCGTGACAACCGCTGTGGGGGCAGAAAATGCCGGCAAGCAATTCGTCGCGATCACCGATCCCGGATCTTTGCTGGAAACGACTGCGAAGAAGCTTGGATTTCGCCGGATTTTCTTCGGCGATCCGGAGATCGGAGGCCGATTCTCTGTCCTGAGCGTTTTCGGTCTCGTCGCGGCGAGCACGATGGACATCAATATCGAGGATTTCCTGAGGAACGCCGAGGAAATGACGGAGGCCTGCAGAACGCGCGACGCTTACTACAATCCGGGCGCGATGCTTGGATTGATCCTCGGCCTCGGCTATCTCCAGGGACGCGACAAGCTTGTTCTCGTGATGTCGCCGACAAAGAAGATGCTCGGCGCCTGGCTCGAGCAACTGATCGGCGAGTCGTTGGGCAAGAACGGGCTCTCGCTGATGCCGATCGACCGGCGAAGTTCCGTCGACGCGATGATCGAGGGCGATGACCGTCTGTTCGTTTACTTGCGTTCACGGGCCAATTTCGACCCGACCCAGGATCTGATGATCGACGATCTGAGAAAGTCCGGACAAGCGGTCGTGACGATCGAGTCGTACGACAAGATGAATCTCGGGCAGGAGTTCTTCCGTTGGGAGTTCGCGACCGCCGTTGCCGGATCCCTGATGGGCCTGAACCCGTTCGACCAACCCGATGTCGAGGCCGCCAAGGTGGAGGCCCGAAAGATCACGCAGGAATATGAGCGCACCGGCGCCTTGCCGCCCGAAGCGCCGTTCTTTGAGGCCGACGGTATCAAGTTGTATTCGGACGCCGCGAATATCGAGGAACTCAAACGGCTGGCTACCGAGCATTCGTTCGAAGGCTTCTTGAAGGCCCATTTTTCGCGGATCGGCGAGGCGGACTATTTTGCGGTGCTCGCCTATCTTGAGATGAACTTCGCGAATTTCGTCGATCTGGAAATGATCCGGCACGCGATCATCAGGAATTACCGTCGCGCGACGACGATCCAGTTTGGCCCGCGTTTCCTGCATTCGACCGGACAGGCGTTCAAGGGCGGCGCGAACAACGGGGTCTTTCTTCAGATAACGAGCAACGACCCGGTCGACCTGCCCGTTCCCGGACAGAAGTACACCTTCGGAGTCGTGAAGGAAGCGCAGTCACGCGGCGATTTCCAGGTTTTGCTCGATCGTGGGCGTCGCGCGCTGAGGCTTCATATCGAATCTGATCTCACCCCGACGCTGTCACGCATCCAACGCATCGCGCGCGGATCCGACTAAGCGTTTGGTCGAACGCCAGCGGGATTTCGAATTTTTTGGAGTCCGTGATCGACTTTTCCGAGCGCGGATTCGCCAAGTAGTTGAAACGAGGGGGTTTTCCCCAACGCCGAGACTGATGGAATCCTTCGAATTTCGCGCGGAAACCGGCAACTGCGCTTGTGATGGCAACGCGATTCATTCGCGATGCGATCGCATATGTCGGTGGCGTTTTTGATCAGCCCTCGCGGAGGGCTGACGCGAAATCCACATCCCGGACTGAAGTCGAAAAATTGAAAGGAATCCGTAAGCCCCTTGGAAATCGCTACTTATGACTGTAAGGCAAATTCCAATTGGACACTTGTGATTTTGGAATCTGGAGTTTGGAATAGCTGGAATCAAGTCCTTTGAAAAACCCGAGCCACCGACCGTTCGTGTCCGGTTCAAACGCTGACATCCACGAAGCAACACCAAGGTGACACAAAGAACAGTTAAGGCCACGATTTGTTGATTTCGTTTGATTCTAAGATGTGGATTCGAGAGTCCAAGATTCCAGATTCGAGATTTGCGAGATTTCAGATTGGAATCTGGAATCTTGGAATCTGGAATTTGGAATCCGTAATCCTGAGTCCGGACTCTGCAATCCGGAGTCCTACGAATCGCGATCGATCCCGGAACGCCCGATGAGTTCGACGGCCCGAGGTTGGTTCAGTTGGCGAACTTCAGAAGATGGGTCTGGATCTGCTGTTGGTTGATCGCTGCGCTAAGTTGGCCGCCGGAAACGTTCGCGCTTTGAATGAAGGTCTCGATGTGGGTCACGCGGTCTGCCGATAGGATCGGGACCGAGAGTCCGAGAAAGTAGTTCTTCGGCAGATCCGACTGGTTCCAGACACGCGCGACGATGCCGCGCGAAACGCCGTCCTCCGCCGGTTTGACCGCCCACAACAGCACGTTCGGGTCGGAGATCTGGAGGAACGAGAACGACGTTTCGGGCAGTTGGCGGGCGATCGTGCCGATCCCTTCGATCATCCCGGTCACCAGCGGATTCTGATGTTCAAGCGAGAACTTCATCGCCTGCGTCTGATCGAACAGGCCGTGTGTTCGAAGGGCGAACCGCTGAAGAAAGAACGAATCGCCGCCCTGATTCGGTATCCCGAGCGCCGGGCCGTCGATCTGACCGCCTGCGAGCACGTTGATCTGCGGGGTCGCCGTATCGAGCGATTGCAAACTGCTGTTGCCAAGCTTCATAAAGAACGCGTCGCGGTTCGACACCGTGACCCCGAAATTCGAGGCGGCGCCGTCCGAAATGTCCGCGAAGTGGTTCATCGTCAGCCAGTCATACCGGGCGTTCTTCGGCGAATAGTGGCCGCCTTGCGCGAGCAGTTTCGCGCGGATCACGGCGCCGACCTCCTCGTGCCAGATGTCCGGCGAACCGATCTCGAACGAATTGCTCCAGGTCTTGACGTCGCCAAAATTCTCTGTGATGCGGTTGTCGATGTCGACGCGGTTCAGATCGCGGAACAACGTGACGCGCGTTGTGTGGTCCACCGGACTCGATGAGACCGCGCGCAGTGTGACGCTGACAGGGCCGGCGTTCTCGACCGTGACCTTCCCCGTTCGGTTTCCGCCGAGATCGTTGACCAGTTTGGCGCCGATCGGACGGACGACCTCTCGGTCGGCTCGTGAACGGTCGATGAGGCTCGAGATCGCACCGTCGTTCGCCACGGTCAGCCTGTAGAAGCCGTTTTCGATCACGTTCCCGGCGGCGTTTGCGGTCGCCGTAAGTACCGCGCCGGCACCGCTTCGGATCTCGTAAACCTTGTAGCCGACCGACGGCACGTTCTCCGCAATGATCCGCAAGAACCTCTGGTTCCCGTAGCTGACGATCTGCGAAGGGACTTCCTGGCCGGTCGAGACCTCGACGACGTGTATCTTCTGACCCGGACGCAGCGGTATGTCGGCATAGTCGGTCCTTGTCCAGCTCAGCGGGTTGAAAACAAAGAACCGCCGATCGTTCCCCGTGCGCGAGATCTGTTTGCCGAGTTCGGTCTTGGCGTCATCGCCGAGCTTGTCGACATACGACGTGATCTCGCCCTCCACCCGCCGGCTCCAATTCGCGCGCACGTTCCGCGCGATCGGTCCGTCGGCCGTCCAGTCGTGTTCGAAATACAGCCCGAGATCGATCATCGCCCTGTCGCGTTCAGTCAGCCGCGAGTTCATGAACGCCGGATTGTTCAGCGAGACGATCGCCGCCAGTGCGTCCGCGGTGCGCAGATTCTCGGTCGAGCGTTTGACGCGCGCCGAAACCTCCGCCATCGAAGCCACCAACGCGTCCCACTCGTTGCCGTAAGCGGCGGCGTGGGTCTCGAGCTGACCGCCGTAGTTCGCCTCAAAATCCCGGAAGAAATCTTCCTGATTCGAAACGATGATCCGGCGGTTCGGCGTCGTGTTCTGCTGCGCGACCGTGACGAACTCGTCGCTCGTATACTCAAGATCGTCCCACCCCCGGCCGAACGCGCCGACGACCGGATAGGGATACTTCGCCTGAAAGTTCGTGTTGCTTTCCGCGAACTGGATCGACGCGAGCGGGTCGTACGCCTCGGAATAGCCGCCGAAGTTCTTGTTCGCCGAAGATAAGACCGGATTGAAGAACAGCGAATGCCACTTCATCAGCACCCTGCTCCCGTCGCGGCCGCCGCAGTAGTAGATCTCCCGATCTCGGTTTTCGAGCTGAGTCACTTCGGTCGCGCATCCGCAGACGCCCTTCCAGCTGTATTTCGCACCTGCACCGGCCCATAGCGACGCAAGACCGTACGGGTGCGTCTGATTCTCCATCGCGATCGCCATCGGGAACCGGACGTTATGCCGGCGTTCGATCATTCCGGGGTAATACATTCCGCGCAGTACCGCTTCGGCGGGCGCGCCGCCGTTGACGAGTACAAGCGCGTTGAGCGGAACGCTCATATGGCCGTCGCGGATCCGTCCGATGAAACGCTCGAATTGCGGCGCGGTGCGGTTGCGTTCGTATTCCCACATCCACAGGCTGCCGTCGCACTGCCAGCGCATTTGCTGATCCGACGGATTTACGGCCGTCGCATCCATCTTGTCGAGGTAGTAATCGATCATCCGCAAAAACGACTGGCGATAGGTGACGTCGTCGGCGATCCAGAAGTAATCGGTATGATCGTCGGGCGCGATGTAGAAACGCTTCTGCGCAAAGGCCGACTGAACCGAGAAACTGACCAGCAGAAGCGCGGCGACGACTTTGAGCGACGAGGAGATCTTCTTCATGCGAGACTAAACGGGAATAACTGGATAAACGCCAAAAAGCGCCGGACTTCCGATTTTGGCAAGGGCTTGAAGCTTGGGCTGAGCTTCGCGGAGCCGCGTCCGATGGCTTTCGATCAGGCGATCAACGAATCCACAGTCGCGCGCAGATTCGCGGCGGCCGAGTCAAGCGCTTCGCAGCGCCCGTCGAGCCACTCCACGTCGTCACCGAGCGAACTGACCTCAACGGCAAGAGCGCGTCGTGTTTCGGACGGAGCCGAGCCGCCATAGATCGTCCTGATCGAGACAAAGAACTCAGCCGTCATCATTTGTTCGAACTCGCTCTCGGTGAACCCGAGTTCACGGCCCGCGATCGCCGCCGAGAATTCCTGAAGCATGCGATACGTGATCGCGCCATCGACCGCATACGCCTTTTTGACGCACTCCCCGACGATCTTGTGCGCGACCCGAAAAGGAAGACCTTCGCGGCGGACGATCGAGTCGGCGAGCTCGGTGACCGTAATGAAATTGGCCGACGCGCGCTCGCGGAGCGTCTCGATATTGAACGACGCCGAACTGAGCGTCGCGGCAAAAAGCGATACCGAACGCGTCGCGTCGCGCAAGGCGCTGTAGATCAGCGGCTGAAGATCGTCCTCGACGTCGTTGATGTCGCCGAACGGCGTATTGTGAACGCTCGTGAAAACCCCTAGGCTTTGTCCGAGCGCCTTGCTTGCCAAGGCGCGGATATGCTCGAGCGCGACCGGGTTTCGCTTCTGTGGCATGATCGACGAGCCTTGGACGAACCCGTCGGGCAGACGGACGACGTTGAACTCCATCATCGCCATCAACAGGAACTCCTGCGCGAACTTCCCGATATTCACCAGCAAGGCCGCCGTCGCTCCGAGCATCTCGGTGAAATAATCGACCGAAGCGATCGACGCGTACGAGTTCACGGTCGGCGCCTTGAAGCCGAGAAGCTCCGCCACCCGGTGACGGTCTATAGGAAACCCGGTCGTCGTGATGGCGCAGGCTCCGAGCGGGCAGAAGTTCATGTTCTCGTAGGCGCTTTCGAGCCGCTTCACGTCGCGCCCGAGCACCTCGGCCATCGCGAGCAGAAAATGCGCCAGCGTCGAAGGTTGCGCGGGCTGCGTATGCGTGTAGGCAGGGATCAGCGTTTCGTGGTGTCTGGACGCGAGATCGAGCAGATTCGCGCGCAGTTCGTTCGTCTCACGGATCAACTCAAGAAATTTGGGCCGCAGGTAGATCCTGTAGATCGTGACGTCGATGTCGTTTCGGCTCCGGGCGGTGTGGAGCTTTCCGGCCGTGTCGACATCGCCGCAATGGGCCGTGATCTCGCGCTGGAGATAGTAGAAGAGATCTTCAAACGTGCCGTCGTACGTCGCGTTCCGGATCTTCTCGAGATCCAGCGCTCGAAGCGCGGACAGGATCTGACGCCGCTCGGAAGGCTCGATGATGCCGCATTCCGCAAGCATCACGGCGTGCGCGAGATCGACCGCGACGTAGGCGTCTAGAAAGTACTTCTTCGCGTCCTCGAAACAGTCTTCGAGGACGTTCTTCTTGTAGTTCTTTGCGGGAAAAGGCTCTTGCATTTGCGAATTGCCGCTTGCGGTCTGCGATCCCGGAACCGCAACGCATCTTGGTCTCTGTTTGTCGTCGAATCAGTTACTCCGCGATCGTTGAACTAACGGGTTCACGCTATCTCGCCTTCGGAAGGCTCAGCATATTCGCGAAGATGCGATACGCGCCGGGGTTGCCGACCGGCAGCTGCCGAAACCACGAGTACGAACTGTAGACGTATTTTCCCTTCCCGAACGGCAGATAGAGCATGCCGCCGAGGCTTTCCTTTTCGCCCTCGTCGTGCGTTTCGAGCAACGGAACGAACTTCTCGTCCCACGACGTCAGCGTGTACAGATTCCGCTCCTGGACCCAGTTGTCGAAATCGCGTTCCGTGATCTTGTTCGGAAAGCTGAAGACGGGATTCGCGGGCTGAAGGATCTTCACGGGCGCCGTTTCATCGACCGTCCGAATGTTGCCCTCCATCTTGGCCGGCAGAGGCGTAAGATTCATATTCGCGAATTCCTGCTGCTGGTACTGGACGATCATCGTCCCGCCGTTCTTTACGAACTCGATCAAACGGCCGTTGTTCGCGACGTAATCGGGTCGTACCTGCGACGCGCGGATGCCGATCACGATCGTATCGAATTGCGAAAGGTCGCCGGTCGTGAGGTAATCCTCGTCAAGCATCTTGACGCCGAGCCCGAGCCGCTCGATCGCCTGCGGGACCTTGTCGCCGCTTCCCATAACATAGCCGACACGAACGGGCGATACCTTGAGATCGAGCACGTTGACCTTGGTCGTGGCCCTTGAATAAAGCCGGTGGGTCTGTATATGCGGATACTCGATCGTCTGCATTTCCTGACTGAAGAGCGTGCCGCCGACCGACGCCTGGCCGTAGATCTCGAACTCCTCGCTCTTGGACTTTGCAGGGATCTCGACATCGAACGTGATCGCCGTTTTCTCGCCGCGCGATTTGAGCTCGAACGTCGGTGAGGACGCGGTGTATTTCAATTCGGACGCCGCGTTCGAGTTCAGCGAAACGCTTCCCTTGACCGGATTCACCGAATTATTGGTCACGCTCATCACGATCCGCTTCTTCTGCGGCTTCGGTCCGGTCGGGACGATCAGGATCTTCTGGTCGAGATTCAGCGTGACGGCCGGAACAACGTTGACGTCACGGCGGATCTCGCCGCGGATATCGTCGGCGTAGCGATACTGCACGTCGCGGTCGATGGCGATGACCTGTCCGCCGATCTCGATTTCGACCTTCGCCGTCAGCAACGGAGTCTGGAACGGACGGTTGTATGACGCCTTGTCATTCCAACCGAAGGTGAAGTTCTTGTTCCTCGGGTTCTCAAGCCAATACGGCTCGGTCGGTTTCGCATCCCGCGGGGACGCGACGGTGAAAAACGCCGTGTGCGACGCATTCTCGCGACGCGGCCTGAAAACCGTTTCCTGCTGGAACGGTTCCGGCGACGATTCCGACGTCCAGCCCTTCGGCGTGCTGATCGAAACGTTCCCGACCTTGACCGAGGCCGTTTCCGGAGCAAAGACACGCACGGCGACGTTGACCGAATCGCCCGGAACGATCGTCTCCGACGAGCTCAGCGCATCGACAACGACGCCTGACGCCATCTGAAGCGCTTTCGCGAACTCGCGCGCCTTCTGGTCGATCAAGAACTTCGAATCGGGGTTGCGCGTCGATCCTTCGGCCTCGACCGCCTGCGCATAGCCCTTCGCGAGGATCGGGATCAATTTCGACGGATGATACACGTCGTAGCTCCGGAGCGCCTCTTCAGCGGTTGCTTGAAGAGCCGCGAGTTTCGGGTAGAGCGGCGTGTAGCTATCGCCCGTGATCGAGGGAATGCCGCTGATCGACGTGTCGAGACCATCGAACATCCCGGTTTCGCTTTCAATCTTCTTGCCGAATGTTTCGACGAGGCGCATCCCGGACGTGAACCGGCCGCGCAACTCAAGCCCGCCCATTTCCTGCGACTTGTGCTGGCTCCGGCCCTCCATCGCGATCTCGAAATACGAACGGCCGATAAGCGCGTCGAATTCACCGGTATTAATCGTCAGCGTCGGGGGATTCGCCGGATCGGGCCGGAACGGCTGCGAGACATAGAACTTCTTGGCCTGCCACGTCGAAAGGCCCTCGGCAAGCTGCTCGGGAAACTGCTTCGGATCGGCGGCGGCCTTGAACGCGATGGGCGTCAGGTAGCCCGCAAGCTGATGCTGGCCGTGTCCGTCGGCCGGAGTTCCGGTGAAGCGCGAAACGACGACCATCGGGCGAAATGTTCGGATCGCCCGGACCATATCGCCGAGCGTCAGCTGCTCGCCCCAGATCCGCGCCGCCTCTTCCCGCTTTTTCGAGAACCCGTAGTCCATAACCCGCGTGAAAAGCTGCTCGCCGCCGTCGAGCCGCCGCGCCTGCAGCAGTTCTTCCGTTCGGATCACGCCGAGCGGTTCGAAAAGTTCCTCGCCGATCACGTTTTGACCGCCGTCACCGCGGTTCAGGGAAAGATACACGGTCCGAGCCTGATCGCGCCGGGCCGCATACGCGAGCATTCCCGAATCCTCGTCATCGGGATGCGCCGCGGTATGCATCAGGCTCGCCGTCGTCTGGAGCCGTTTCAGGATCTGGCCAAGCCCGGCGGCCCCGTTGTCGTAGATCGGACGGACCTGCGCGCCGCCGCGGAACGGGAACACAAGGAACGAAAACAGCATCGCGAACGCGACGATTGAACTGACGACTCTATCTTTCATTTCAGTTACTCGACGACGGCCGGTTCTTCACGGACCGTCAGGCTGATCAGCAAACCGGCCGCGATCGTTATCAGGCAGCCGATGACGTTGAACCAAAGAAACGCGATATTCGTGAAATTGCTGGCGATCGCCACCGAGGCGATGCCGAACAGAAGGCCGAAAAAGGCACCGCGGGATTTCGCGCGCGGGAACAGGAACGCCAACGCGAATACGCCAAGCAGCGAGCCGTAAAAAAACGAACCGAACTTGTTGACGACCTCGATCAGCGAACCGAGGTTCGTCGAATAGACGGCGACGACGCACGCGAAAATACCCCAGCCGAGCGTTGCGAGCTTGCCGACCAGAAGATACTCCTTGTCCTTCGCGTCGGGATTCACGAGCCGCCTGTAAAAATCGATCGTCGTCGCGGTCGCAAGCGCGTTCAACTCTGCCGAAATCGACGACATCGCCGCCGCGAAGATCGCCGCGATGATCAGGCCTATGACGCCGATCGGCATATATCCCAGAACGAACGTCGGGAAAACGTAGTTGACGTCGTTGAATCTCTCGTCCGATTTCTTGACGAAATCGACCGCGCCCTTGCGGGCGTCGTTGAACTCCTTGTTCGCCGTCACATACCGCTGTTTGGCGTCGGCGGAGTCCGATCTGAGGTATTCCTCGGCCGAGGCCTTGCGGTTCTCGAACGCCGCCGAATAGCGGTCCTCGATCGCCCGGAAATCCTCCGATTGCGCCGCTTTCTGGGCCGCGATGTTGTTGAAGATCGGCGGCGGCGCCTGGAATTGGTAAAAAACAAAGACCATGATGCCGATCAGCAGAATAAAGAACTGCATCGGAATCTTTAAGAACGCCGACATCAGAAGCGACGTCCGTCCCTGATCGACGGATTTCGCGGTGAGGAAGCGCTGGACCTGGCTTTGATCGCAGCCAAAGTAAGAGAGCGCCAAGAAAGTTCCCCCGATGAGTCCGGACCAGAAGGTGTATTGCTCCGAGAAGTCGACCTTGAAATCGACCGTGTTCAGCTTGCCGACCGCCCCCGCGAGCTGCAGACCGTCGGTCACGCCGACGCCGGACGGAAAATTCGAAATGATGATAAAGAGGCAGACGCCGAGTCCGAAGAAGATCACGAACATCTGTTTGACGTCAGTCCAGGTGACCGCCTGAACACCGCCGAACATCGTGTAGACCGTCGTCGAAAGGCCCATCGCGAAGATCGTATAGATGAGGTTCCAACCGAGCACGATCGACAGGATGATCGAAGGCGCCGCGATGACGACGCCGGCCGATAGCCCTCTGGAAATCAGGAAAAAGAAACTCGTCAGCGTCCGGACGCGAACGTCGAAACGCTTCTCCAAATACTCGTAAGCCGTGTAAACGTTGGCGTTGTGGAAGAACTTGACGACCGTGACGCAGAGTATGATCATCGCCACCGGGAGGCCGAAATAGAACTGGATGAAGCGCATCCCGTCGGAATACGCCTGTCCGGTCGTCCCGACAAGCGTGATCGCCGATAGCTGCGTCGCCATCACCGACAGCCCGACTGCCCACCACGGCAAGCTCTTGTTCGCAAGAAAGTAGCCCTGAACGCTCTTGCTGTGCTTGGTCATCCTTATCCCGTCGAAGATCATTATCGCGAGATACGTGACGATGATGGCCCAATCAATCCAAGACATAACGATTTCCGATTTTGGATTTCGGATTTTGGATTTCCGATCCCGGTTCTCGGTAACGCCGACGTCGTTCACACAGGCCGGCGTCGCAATTCCGAAATTCGGGATCGGGAATCAAATCTACGAAAAAATCCTCGAGAATAACCAGAGCAGGAAGATGACCGCGACCGTGGTGAATATCACGCCGGCATAGACGCGATACCACCACGAATCGGGTTTGTCGATCGGTTGATTATCCATTCGATCAGAAAATGAACTTCACCCCGAGTTGGAACTGACGGCTGTCGAGAGACGTCACCGTCCGCGACGCCTTGCGGTCCGCGAGAGACGGGATCGGGACGTTGATGTTCCCGAGCGCGTCCGTGCCGATGCTCAACGCATTGAACTGATAAATGCTGTTGATGTTGAACACGTTGAGAAATTCGCCGAAGGCTTCAAGCTTGAGCCGTTCGGTGAAATTGAAGAACCGCGAGTAGCGCAGATCGACATTGAACTGCTTCGGCGTCCGACCCGAGTTTCGCTTGATGCCAACCGGGTTGTCCGAACCCGTGAACCCGTCGAGATTGATGTCGTTCACCGCAACGATATTGTAACGCTCACCGCTGTTCGCCGTCATGATGATGCCGATCTGGTTGTTGTTGACCAGATAACGCATCCCTTTGCTCTTGAAGTTGAACTGCGGCCGTCCGACGAAGCTCATTACGAAAGTATGACGCTGGTCGGCGAGCGACGGGCCAAAGTCGCGGCGGCGGTCCCAGGGATCCTGCGTCACCAGATTGCCGCTCTGCGTCGCCACGAGATTCTGTTCGGGCGCGTCGTCTTCCGACTTCGAGAGCGTGTAATTGATGCTGAACTGGTATCCCTTCGAAAAGCGCTTCTGAAGCTGCATCGTCATCGCGTTATAGCGCGACGTGGCGACCGATTCGGCCATCAGGATGTTGTTGAAACGCGGATCGAGCCGCGTCGCGGCGCTCACCGTATTGCTGAACACCGGCCGGTTGTCCGGCAGGAACGACAACGGATTGATGCGGTTGATGTTGCGATAGACCGGGATATGCCGTCCGGCGGACGAGATGAATCCGATCGTGAACGCGAGGTCCTTCGTCAGCGCCTGCTCGAGTTGGGCGTTCATATGGATCGCGTACATATTCTCGAAATCGGGCGAGATCGTTTCTATGCTCTGGACGGGCAGCGCCGTTCCCGGCGGCAACGAGCCGAGCGTTCCCGGGAACGCGGGAGATCCCGCGGTCGCCGGCGCGAACGTGAAATTGAACAGGATCGGCGAACCGTTGTTCAGCAACGCGCGCTGGTAGAAATCGAGATAGACCGTATCGTAATAGATGCCGGCGCTGGCGCGGACGACCGTCGGCCGCTCTCCTTCGCGCAGACCGTAAACCACGCCGAGGCGCGGCGCAAAATTGTTCTTGTCGTCCTTGAACTTCTGCGAGGCCGCGAACGGCGAAGTGGTGAACGCGTCAGGAACGTCGTACAGATCGTAACGGACTCCGTAATTGATCTTCAGCCGACGGGTCGCCTTCCAATCATCCTGCGCGAAGAAATTGTAGAACGTCGATTGATACTCGATGTTCGGATTTCCGAAGGCTTCGATGTAATTGGTGTAGCTGCGGACGTTGACGCCGCTGCGCGCGTCGAGATACGCCTGCAGCGTCGGGAACGTGTACCGCGCGAACTGGTTCGAACGGCGCGTGTCGTCGATGCGGTTCATACCGCCGCCGAATTTCATCGAGTGGTCGCCGCGAGTCCAAGTCAGATTGTTCTGGAACTGGTTCGTCACCTGAAGGGGCGCGATCGTATCGTCGTTCTCCGGCGCTCCAAAGTTGGCGACGTTGGTGATGACGATGCTGACCCCTGTTCCCGAATTGCCATTCGCGATGTTTCGCGAGTCGCGTTTCGCGTACTGGTAACGGAACTCGTTAAGAATGTTCGGCGTGATGATCGACGCCAATTGGATGCCGAGCGAGTATGATTTGTCGTCGAAGTCGATGCTCCGCTGAAGCGTGTTCAGTCCGCCCGCGATATTGTTCGGCGACAGGTTCTTGAAATAATTGAAACGCGTCGTCAGGCGGTTCGAATCGGTGATCTGAGCGTCCGACCGGACGATGAAGAAGTTGACCTTCTGGGACGCCGGGATCGCCGTCGGGAACGCGCTCGAGGGAACTCCCGCCGCGATCAACGCCGCCTTGTTCGCCTCTGAGATCGTGATCACGCGCTGCGGTTCGCCGGCGAGGTCGCGCTTGACCCATTCGTAGCCGGTATAGAACTGCCAGCGGTCCTTGATGATCGGTCCGCCGATCGCGCCGGTGAAATTGTCGACCTTGGTCTCGGGTTTCGTCTGCGTCGGCAGAAGGTTGAAGGGCCGCGAAGACATTGCGGTCCGCCGGAAACGATAGCTGGCCGAACCGTGAAAGCCATTGGTTCCGGCCGGCGTCACGGCGTTCATAATGAGTCCCGGCGTGTTGCCGAACTCGGCCGCGAAACCGTTCGTGACAAGCTGGACCTCGGCGACGAAAGTGTCCGAGATCGGCATCAACCGGATGCCGCCGCGATCGGCCTGCGTGTTGTTGTTGCCGTCGAGTTGGTAGTTCGTTCGCCGCGTGTAGCCGTTGGCGTTGATGCGCGGAACGCCGAATTCGACGTTCGGCCGGCCCGTGACGTTGGCCTGGAGCAACGCGAAGTTGTACGGATTGCGCGAAACATTCGGAAGATTCTGAACCTCGCGGGTGTTCATCACGCGGCCGACGTCGATCTTGCCCGGATCCGCGACGGGCGCGTCGGACGTGATCGTGATCGTTTCATTGACGCCGCCGGGCGTCAGCGAAACATTGACGGTCGCGATCGAACCCGTGGTCAGCGTGACGCCTTCCTGTACGAATCTCTTGAAATTCGTCGCTTCGACCGTCACCCGGTACGTACCGAGCGGCAATAGGGGCAGCCGGTACATCCCTTCGGAGTCGGTCGTCACGCTGCGCTCGGAGCCCGTCCCGAGATTGAGCGCGGTAACCGTCGCTCCCGAAACGGCCGCGCCGTTCGCATCGGTAACCGTGCCTTCGATCTGACCGTTCAGCGCTTGCGACTGAGCCATCGCCCCGGAAACGGAAAACACCGCGATGACAAGCGAGAAAACTAATAGCTTCAATGCTTTAGGTGAAACACAGTCCTTCAACATTCAGAAAATCTCCTTTTGATTTTTGAACAAATTACGGAAGAAAATTCGAAACTCGACTATAGCACCAAATCTTACGAAAACTTAATCCGAAAAGTTACATCTTCGAGACCTTTTTTCTTTGAGTTCGGTCGCACGCACGATCGCCACGGGGCAAGCGGCGCCACAAGAATTGCGCGCCGGTCGGCTACCGATGAAAACCGCGCTCGATGTCCCTCATCGTCAGCCGCAGAATCACGGGCCGTCCGTGCGGACAGGTCGTCGGCGACGAAGTGAACAACAGGCGATCGATCAACCACTGCATCTTTTCCATCGTCAGCGGCATATTGATCTTGACCGCCGCTTTGCAGGCGAGGCTCGCCGCGATCTCGTCCCGCAAACTGGCCCGCGCCGCGCCGCGCCGATCGGCATCGACCGTTTCGAGGATCTCGGCGAGAAGATTTCTCGCCTCATTGGGAGCGACGTCCGACGGGACGGCCTTTATCGAGACGGTTCGACCGGAAAGCCGCATCAGATCGAAACCGCACCTTTCGAGTTCACCGGCAACCGAGTCGAATCCCGTGGCCTGCGCGGGCGTCAGGTCGAACGTTTCCGGGATCAGAAGGTTCTGCGACTCGACGGGGCGTCCGTCTTCGCGTTCGCGAAACTTGTCGAAAAGAATCCGTTCGTGGGCGACGTGCTGGTCCACGAGAAGCAGGCCTTCCCGATCGACGGCGATGATGAAACTATCGTGAAGCTGGCCGATCGGCCGAATGCCGGAGGGTGAAAGATCGGTGACCTCGGCCGTTCGGACGGCCTTCAGAGCCGGATCGGCGGGCGGCAGCGGCGGCGGCGGCGGAAGCCTCGACGTTGCCGGCTCGGACTGAGATTCAGCCCGGCGAGCGCCGTCAGATTCGCGGAAACCGAACCGATCATCGGCAGCCAGTAGAGTCTCCGCAGCTTCGACCCCCGCTTCGGGGCCGCGAATCTCGTAAAACGGCTCGCTCATCGTCTCCGCGACCGGAACCGGCGGTGTTGCGGCGACCGGAAACTCGATCCGCGGCTGTTGCGGAGTCAGTTCGGATCTCCGAAGGTCGTACGGTTCGTCGTCTGCCAATTCCCTCGTGCGCGCGCCGATCCCGACCGACGCGAGCGACGATCTGACGGCCTCGGCGATGGTTTCCTTGACCGCTTCGGCGCGCCGGAATCGCACCTCGGTCTTGGCCGGATGGACGTTGACGTCGATCTCTTCGAGAGGAACGTCGAGAAAAAGGAACGCAACAGGATAGACACCGTGCGGAAGCACGGACCGGTAACCCTCGATCAGGCCGCCAGCGATCACACGGTCCCGGACGTAGCGGCCGTTTATGAAGAAATACTGGGCATCTCGCGTCGTTCGGCGTTCGCGCGGCGCCGAGACGAAACCGCTGACCGAGGCAACGTATTCGCGTCCGCCGGAAACGGGCAGAAGGCTCTCGATCAATGAAGCGCCGAAGATCTGGTACGCGCGCTCGCGCAGGTCGCGCGCCGGAGCGAGATTCAGCGTTTCGCGGCCGTTGTTCGTCAGCGCGAAACCGATCGCCGGGTTCGCAAGGGCGTAATGGGTGACGATCGATGTCAGGTGAAAGTTCTCGGTCGCCTCCGAGCGCATGAACTTGCGCCTGGCCGGCGTATTGAAAAAAAGATCGCGGACAGCGATCGTCGTGCCGGTCGCCCGCGGGGCATCTCCGACATCCGCGATGCGCCCGCCCTCGATCACCACGCGAGTCGCGGTCTCATCCGCATCGAGCTTCGTCGTCATTTCGACGCGCGCCACGGAGGCGATCGACGCCAAGGCCTCGCCGCGGAATCCGAGCGTCGCGATCTTGCCAAGATCTTCGGGGACGCTGATCTTAGACGTCGCGTGGCGTTCGAACGCGAGCATCGCATCGTCGCGCGACATCCCCGACCCGTCGTCGGCGACACGCATCAGCCGACGCCCGCCGAGTTCGATCTCGACGCGGACCCTACGCGCGCCGGCGTCGATCGCATTCTCGACCAATTCCTTGACGACCGACGCCGGCCGCTCCACGACTTCGCCGGCGGCGATCTGGTTCGCTAGATTGTCGGGCAGGATGCGGATCGTGTTCACTTTTGAAATTCCCGGCAGACCTGATCTGGCGGATCAGAGATAGATGACGCGATGCCCTTTGTCGTCGAGATCGATCACCTGATAGATCCAATCGATGAAGTACGGGCCGTAGTGGTTAAGGTACGAGGTCACGTTCACCGTGCGTTCCTGAAGATGTCCTTGCGGCAACAGAGCGGCAAAGGCCGTCTCGAATCGTCGCCTGATCGATTCGTCCTTTTGGTATTGGGCACGGTAGAACTTTCGGCGCAGGTTGCCGATGTGATAGATGATCTTGCGGCGGCGCTTGGCGAGACCGTCGGCCAGCGTCGGCTCGACCGTGACGAGATTCTGATCGAGCCGGTTAAGCTCGATGTTTATTTTTTCTTCGACCTCGGCAAAGAGACGCGCGGTGTCGGCGTTGAGATAATTCTCGACGATCTTCGGGACAAGGATCTCGGCGCCCTCAAAGAGGTCCGGTATCGAGAGATCGAATCTCGACATCGTCTTGCCGTGCTTCGATTCGACGAAGGTGAAGCTCTGCCTGTGAAGGATCGTCGTCACGGGGCGCCCGAGGATCCGGTAGACTTCGCCGCTCTGGGCGAAATACGCTATCTCGGCCGCGCCCCCGTAATAACACACCGTCGGAAGCAGGTAATCCTGCACGACCGATCGTAACACGACGCTCGGACTGAACCTGTGCGGTTCGGACCGCGCGATCGCTGCGAGTTCATCGCGCGTGAACTCCCTTTCAAGGTCGCGGGCCTTGAACGTGCCGTCCTTCGTCTTTTTCAACGCGTGCCGGCGGCGGTTTTTTGCCTGCCAGAAGAGCGGAAAATAATCCTCGTCAATGAGTACCTGCGCGTGGTAGCCGCGATCCACCAGTTGCTCGCTCCGGGCGCGGAGCGCGGCAACTATCTGATCTGACCGTTCGATCGCGTCGATATAGACCGGCTGCGCGATCCGCTTCAAACGCTCATCGAGCGGACAAAGAAGGATCAGTCCGTACTTTTCCGTCAGTCGCGTCATCATCCGCGCGAACGCGTCGCCGTAGTCCGCGCCGGAAGCCCAGGCTGCCTCGACAAGGCCGCGAAGCTCGTCGGTGAATTCGGTATGCGATAGCTTTCTGAAAAGGTCGTCGATCGTCTCGCCGATCGAATCGTCAAGCTTCACATATCCGACCGGTAAATTGTCATAACAACGTTTCGGCTCGTTTCGGACCTCCGCGAGTTCGCCAGTGCGGTCGATCACAAAAGCGTTCGAAACCTCGAGAAAATCATGGTCCTCGGTTGCGATCCAAAAAACAGGTACGGCCTTGAACCCACGTCCGCGGAGGCATTCGGCGTGCTTCACGGCGGAAAGGGCCTTGTAGATCGTATAGAGCGGTCCGGTAAGCAAACCCGCCTGTTGTCCCGAGACGACCGCGACGCAGTCGTTCTCCCGGAGCATCGCGATGTTACGCATCGTGATCTCCCCGGCGCCTGCCGCCCGGTTCGCATCTTCGAGAACGTCGCAGACGGCCGCCCGGTCCGCATTGTAGTTCGCGAGAACGTCATCGATCCTCGACGATATGTCGGTATGTACCGCGATCGCGTTCGGATAGAATTCGCGGAGCGACGTCGGATCGTTCTGGTAATCGATGAACAGACGGGATTGATGCGGAATCGCGTCGAAAGACAGGCTCTCGGTTCCGAGAACCACGTTTCCGGTCGGACACGGGCAAACGACTTCGTTCTTCATTCGACTCCTGCAAAACATCGATTATAGGGTCCGTGTTCGATTTTGAGAAATCCCGAACCACGTCCGGGTCCCGATCCAATGGAAAAGCGGCCCCGTTTTCGGAGCCGCTTTCTTCTTTTCCACGTCGAGCCGGATCAATTGCCGGTCGCCGCCACGCGCGGACGGGAGGTTTCGGTCGTGGCCGTTTCGATCGTCCGTTCGATGCGGTAGACGCCCGAAGAATGAGTCGCCGCATAGATCCGGCCGTTATCGTTCGGATCAAAGATCATTGACCAAATGCGCCGGCTCGGAAGCTTCATGTCCTTCGAGTCGATCCGTTTCCAGTCGTTTCCGGCGTTTGCCGAGTAATAGATCCCTCCGTCGCCCTCTAGCGAGCTGGAAACAAACAATTCGTTTGTATTCGAAGGGTTGATCAGGATGCTCGTAAAGTTCCCGAACGGCAGGTTGCCGCCACGGCGCTTCCAACTCCGTCCGCCGTCGCGAGAAACGTAAAAGGTCTGAACCGTTCCGACGTAGACGACTTCCGGGTTCTTCGGATCGACGGCGATCGAACTGACCGGCACGTCGGGCGAGATCATCGGCGCCTTCTCCCAGGTATTGCCCGAATCGCGGCTGATCAGCAGACCGGAACGGTCGGTTCCGGCATAGATCGTTGACGGCTGGAGCGGACTCGAATGAACCGCGAACACGTTCGAGCTTACTCCCGGCCCGAAGTTGATCTTGTCCCAACCTTTCGACGGATCATAACTGCGATAGAGGCCGGAATCGGTTCCCGCAAAGATGCCGTTCTTGCCGTCCTCGGTATGTTCGAGGACCTTGATCTTTTCCTGGATGACCGCCACGGTCACCGGTGCGGCCGGTTTGGTCGTGGCGCCGGGCTTCTTGGCGGCCGGCTTCTTTGCCGGCGGCGCCGGTGCGCGCTTCTTCGAGCCGACGATCCGCGTCCACGATTCGCCGCGGTCGGTTGACTTGAAAAGACCGAGATTCGTTCCCATATAGAGGACGTTCGGATTCACCCTGTCCTGCAAAAGCGCATAAGGCGACGTCCGAATCACATCGTAGTTCCGGGGCTGACGCCAAGTCACGCCCGCGTCGTCGCTGATGAACACAAAACCGCCGCCGGTCGCAGTGTTTCGAGTCGTCGCATAAATGCGGTTCGGGCGCTGGACATCGGCCGCAAGCGTATACGTAAAGCGGCTCGTGAAGTTGTCGTTCGTTTGCTTGAAACTGCGGCCGCCGTCGGTCGAGACCATCACGCCGTAATTGTTCGTGCCGATGAACACGCGGTTCGGATCGTCGGGATGAACCGCGATCGAGTTTATCTCAAGATCCTTCTGTGTCGTGATGGCCCAGGATTTGCCGCCGTTCGCGGTCATCCAAAAGCCCTCGGTCGTCGCCGCGTAGACGACGCCCGGCATCGTCGGATGCTGAAGGATATCGCGCGTGCGCCGCGACTGCGACGGGATTCCCTGAATCTTGGCCCATTTCTCGCCCTTGTTGAATGATTCGTATATGCCGCTGCAAGCCGAGGCGATGATATGATTCGGATCGCGCGGATCGATAGTGATCGCGAACACGTCCGAATCGTCGATCATTCCATTCTTGATCAGGCGCCAGTTCTTGCCGCCGTCGGTCGTTTTATAGGCGCGCCACCAGGTTCCCGCGTAGATGATGTTCGTGTCGTCGGGATCGATCGCGAGCGAGTCGATGTTTATCGGGTTCGTCTTGGAGTCGAGTTTCTTCCAGTCTTCGCCCGAATTTTCGGATTTCCAGACACCGTCGACGGTGCCGACAAGGATCAGGTTCGGATCCTTAGTCGATTGGACCATCGCGTGAATCGATTCGTTTCGCAGTTCCTTGGCTTCCTTCCAGGTCTTTCCGCCGTCGGTTGTCTTGAAGAACCCTCCCGGCATCTTGTGGCGATGGCCCGAGGTATAGATGACGTTCGAATCGCGCGAGTCGATCATTAGCTGATCAAGCACGAGCAGCGGCCGGTTCAGGTTGACGAGCAACTGCCACGACTTCCCGCCGTCGGTCGAACTGTGAATTTGCCCGTCGAGCGTCGAGACGTACAGCTTACTTTTGTTCTTCGGGTCGATCGCGACGACGCGAACGTCGCCCCCGCTCGGACCAATGATATCCCATCCGGTCACTTTCACGGAGCCGTCCGGCGTTGTGAATCCGAGCGTTTGCCCGGACATTGCGACCAGAAACCCCATGACGGCGATCAGCAGCGATTTGATTTCCTTCTTCCTCATATCGTACCTGTTTCAATTCCCTTCCTTGATCAGTTAGAACGGCGCAGGCCTTCGGTCAGATGACGCGATCGGCGTCGATTGTTGCCTAGATTCCCGATTTCTGTCCGAATAGTGCAATCCCAAAGGCGTTCGCGACCGCAGTACGTCCAATTTAATCAAATTCGGCTGCAAATAACAAAGCGGCCATCGGGCAGGTCTGGACGGCTCCAACCGGCGCCGTCCGGTCGGGTTTGAAAAGTAACCGAACAAATTTCAACTCCCGACGCAAAAAAACGGGCGAAGTTTGTGAAAACTTCGCCCGCTTTCAAATCCGGCGTTATGTGAACGCCTTGTCTTTTCGACTACGGAGTCGGGTTGTCAGCGCCCGGCGGGACGGTGTAGACCTTCGTCCAAACACCGGCACCGTTCGGATTCGGACCACCGCGGACGATCGTCACACGGCTCGGATCGTACTTACGGAAGGTGATCGCTTTCTGGATCTGCTTCTCGCGGGCGGCGATCTCTTTGGCCGTACCGTAGTTGATGATGTAGCCCTGAGCGTTCGGGTTGTTGCCGAGCGCGATGTAAAGCGCATCGATGCGGGCCTTGACCTCGTCATCAGGCAGTTTGCCGAACCGGTCGATCTCGTCGGCCGTCGGTTTACGCGGCAGAACGCTTCCGGTTTCCGAAGCGGACCGCGGACACTCGGCACAGAGGCACGATCCGCTGATCTCGACGGTCGCCGTGACGCTTTCTCCCGGTTCCGCGCTGACCGCGATGGAAGCCGTTCCCTGACCGCTGACGATGCTGCCGTTCGATACGTTCCAACGGAAGCTGACGTTCGAGCAGGTACCGCCGCTGACATTCGCCGTGAAGTACAAGCTCTCGCCCGGATTCACGACTCCGCCACCGGTGACGCCAAGGGTCGGGCAGCTGCAGATCGGTTCACAGCTGCACTCCACGACCTCGACCGTCTCGGTGACCGTCTTGCCGCAGTAGCCGCAACCGTTGTCAACCGCCGAGGTGATCGTGTACGTTCCCGGACGGACGCCGCTCAGATCCCAGGTGACATTCGCGCCCTGACCGACGATGCGACCGGCCGAAACCGTATGCTGGTAGGTCAGAACCTCGTTGCCCGGATTTTCAACGCTCGTGCCGATGCCGATCGTCGTGCCGTCGGGGCAGCTCGTTCCTTCCTTCGGACGGAATCCCGGTTTGCACGGGATAACAATCCTCTTCGACGTCAGGCTGACGCCCGTGACGTTCGCGACCGGACGCGGAACATCGCCCTGAAGCTTGTTGCGGCGACCCAACGTCATTTGCGCGATGAATCCGTGCGGATCCGACGAGGGGTTGAATCCCTGCGGAACCCCGCGGAAGTTCGACGTGATCACCGAAGGAACGCGTCCGACGATGTTCACGGTACCGATGAAGTCGGCGTCGATGCTGTCGCGGTCCTGTTGGTTGAAATGGTGACGATACGCGAAACCAAGGCTCATCCAACGGGTCGGGAACCAGCGGGCGCCGACGATCCCTTCAACAGGATTGTTCTCGAAGGCGTTCGGCGTGCGGCCTCCGACATACTGAAGCGTACGGAACTCCGCGATCGGCTGGAAGTACTTGTTGACCGGGAAATCGATGGCGATCGCTCCTGTCAGCTCATCGCCGCGGTCGAGCATCGTATAGGATCCGCCGGGGAAGTCTCCCTTGACCTTGCTGGTGTATTTGTAACCAACGTTGGCCGAAACATTCATCCATTTGCGGACGCGTGCATCAGTGAAAAAGATCACGCCGATGTCGCCGTTGTTGCCGCCCGGACTCGCACCGCGCTGCATCTGGTTGAAGCCGGTGATATCATTACCTTTATCGGCATACCACTGATAGTAAGCCGCGACGCCGACGCCGATCGGATTGTTCGGTCCGGTGAAGCGCCATTTGGCACCCGCCGTGAACGTGCTGAATGCCGATTCTCCGTAAGTGCGGTTGATGAACGGCGCGTCCGGCAAATAGGTCGGCGCGGTCGTGAAGACCGTCGGCCCGACGCAGGCCGCTGCGGTGGTGCCCGCGCACTGGCCGCCAAGGTTCGCCGTTTGGAGAACGATGCCCGGCAAAATGCTTCCGTAGACCGAACCGATGCCCGGGAAGTTGTCAGCTCCGTTTCCGCCGGTGCGCGGCGGTCCGAGAAGAGCGTTTCCGGTCGCCGGGGTCGGGAAACCGAAGATCGGGCCCGAGTAGAACGGCGGGATCAAACCGAACGTGCCGGCATTGCCGCCGACATACGGAAACGCGACGAAAGTCTGGTTGCCTTGCGGACGGAAGATCGCCCAACCCGGATACTGGCTCGTGCCGGGGCCCTGCGGCGCCATCACGATCGCCGGAGCCGACTGCAACGCCGTTCCGAAGCGGAACTGCGAATTCGGCAGGTAGAACGACGAAAGGTTCCGAGGTGAGTTGACCTTCACACCGCGGTACATGTCGGTATTGAAGAAAAATTCAAGATAATCGTTGAGACCGATCTGGAAGCTGACGGGAACTTCAACGAAGTCCGCATTGCCCGGATCTCGGTCAAAATTGCTGTACGCAAGACTCAGCGTCCATTCGCCCTTTCTCAGGGTCTGGCCGTCGAGCACGGTGAACGTACCGGTCGGACCGCCCACGGCACCACCCGTACCGACAGTCGGGGCGATATTCCGAGGGTCTTTCTCCGATCTCAAAGTTTGAGCCGGCACCGAAATCATCAATGCCAACATTGTAAGCGCAACTAAGGACGCCCATTTAGCGAGTTTCATCACTTTCCTCCGCCGAAAAAAATAAGTTTCAATCTTCAAACGTAACCCGACCGAATAACAGTCACTCGAACAATCCGTTCAGGTCACATACATTATTGCGTCAGGCAAAAAATCAATCAGCTCAATTTCTTGACCAAAACCAATACAAGTCAAACTATCGTGTAAGTTATAAGCGAGCGAGACCGAAAAGTCAATAAACCAATTCCCGGACACACGCCGCTCCCGTTAAAGACGATACTTCAAATTGCTTGGAAAATCAAGCATTTTCAACTGTTAGCGCCAATTTAATTTCCAACTCTACGCATAGATTCCGCGCATTTTCGTATCGTACGCAACGCGGTCGATCGCGAGCATGTAGGCCGCAGTGCGCGTGTCGACGCCGTGGCGCTCGGCAAACACGCAAAGCTCGTTGAAACTGGCGACCATCTTCTCCTCGAGCCGCTGGTTGACTTCATCTTCGCGCCAGAAATACCCCATCCGGTCCTGCACCCATTCGAAATACGAGACCGTTACGCCGCCGGCGTTCGCAAGAATATCCGGTATGACGAAGATCCCCTTGTCGAACAATATCTTGTCGGCCCGCGGCGTCGTCGGGCCGTTGGCGCCCTCGGCCAGGATCTTGCACCGAATACGATCGGCATTTTCCGACGTGATCTGGTTCTCCGTCGCGCACGGCGCGAGCACGTCGCATTCGATCTCCAGCAGTTCGCTGTTCGAGACCCGGTCCGCTCCGGGAAATCCCTCGAGGGTCTTCTTTTCGCCGAGCCACGCCAGGACCGCCGGCATATCGAGCCCTTTCTCGTTGACGATGCCGCCGTAAATGTCCGAGATCGCCTTGATCTTGTAACCCGTCTGGTGCATCAGCAACGCGCCGAGACCGCCCACGTTTCCCGATCCCTGAACGACGACCGATGTCGTTTCCGGCGTCAATCCGAAGCGCTTTATGGCCTCGTTGACACAGAACAGGAGCCCGCGTCCGGTCGCCTCGCGACGTCCGAGCGAACCGCCGATCGCGACCGGCTTTCCGGTGACGACCGCCGTCACCGTGTGGCGGGCATGCATCGAGTAGGTGTCCATGATCCAGGCCATCGTCTGCTCGTTCGTGTTCATATCGGGCGCCGGCACGTCCTTATCGGGCCCGATGAAATCGATCAGTTCCGCGGTGTAGCGGCGGGTCAGGCGTTCAAGCTCGCCGATCGACATATTTTGCGGATCACAGATGATCCCGCCCTTTCCGCCGCCGAACGGAACGTTGACGACTGCGCATTTCCAAGTCATCCACGCTGAAAGCGCCTTGACCTCGTCGAGCGTGACGTCGGGAGCATAGCGGATTCCGCCCTTCGCCGGCCCGCGCGCGAAGTTGTGCTGGACGCGAAAACCTTCAAAGACCTCGATGTTCCCGGTGTCCATGCGGACCGGAATGTAGACCTTTATTTCCCGGCTTGGAACGCGCATCACCGCGTACAGGTCGGGGTCGAGCCCAAGCAACTGCGCCGCGCGGTCGAACCGTTCGCTCATTGCTTCAAACGGGTTTTTTTCATCAGTTCCCTTGAATCGCCTCATCTCGTCGGCCATCGGGTTTGCTTTCGCCATATATATAATGTATCTCCGATAACTTTATGTGATAGATCGTTCTGTTAAATAAGCTGAAACACAAAGGCGGCCGAAAGGCCGGCCAATCCTCAACTCCGCGTTGCACGGCCTCCGATACCGGTCAGCGCCGCGTTCATTGACCCGCTGCGGAAACCGCGCAGGTCGAGCGTCACGAATCTGAATCCGAGCCGCTCGAATTCGTCGGCAGCGAGCCTGGCAAACTCCGGGTCGAGCGCCATCGCGATCTCTCCCGGCGCGATCTCGATCCTTGCCAGGTCGCCGTGAACGCGGACCCGGAATTCTCGGAACCCGGCTTTGCGCAGGAACTCCTCGCCGCGTTCGATCCTTCCAAGCCGTTCGATCGTCACAGGCACGCCGTACGCGATCCGTGACGACAGGCACGGACTCGCCGGTCTTTCCCATCCGTCGATTCCCGCACGGCGGCTCAGTTCGCGTATCTCGGACTTCGTCAGCCCGACCTCTTTCAGCGGGCTGCGGACGCCGCGCTCGCTCGCGGCCGCCATTCCCGGCCGGTGATCGTTGGCGTCATCGGCGTTCGAACCGTCGACGATTTGAACGATCGAATTCCGAGCGGCGAATTCGCCCAGCTTTCCGTAAAGTTCGGCCTTGCAAAAGAAACAGCGATCGGACGGGTTGGCGGCATAGTTCGGATCGGCAAGCTCGTCGGTCGCGATCTCAAGGTGGTTGAAATCGAAACGGCTTGCGAGTTCCGCCGCTTGTTTTCTTTGGACCTCAGGAACGCTGGGAGAGGTCCCGGTGACGCACACCGCGTCCCGGCCGAGTTCAGAATTCGCGACGTACGCCAGATACGCGCTGTCGACACCACCGGAATAGGCGACCAACACGCGACCGAAATTGCGCATCATATGACGAAGGCGTTTTTCCTTTTGGTCGAGGGCGTCGGAAATCGAAGCTGTTTGCGGCTCAGCCATTGTCGGGAAATGTTGTTCGGGACGGGCCCGAAGGAAAATGGTAGCCCAGCGTGATTTGCAACGCAAATGTATGAAATCAAAAACTTTGTTGTTTCGGAGAACAAAGTATTGGACGACTTTCGCACCCGGATGCTAGAATCCGAACTATCCTCGGTAAGAAAACAATCAATGGCCG
Organism: uncultured Blastocatellaceae bacterium; assembly: GCA_964487505.1. Taxonomy (GTDB): domain Bacteria; phylum Acidobacteriota; class Blastocatellia; order Pyrinomonadales; family Pyrinomonadaceae; genus JAFDVJ01. Next base: position 46,204 of record CAZARD010000011.1, read on the forward strand.
GACCCATGAAATTCGCCGTCTTTTTTCTTGTAGGCTTGCTTATCCTCGCATCGTCCGCGGCGACAACATCGGCGCAGGACGATTCGGTGTCAGCGGCGATCGCAACCTTCAACGCCGGCCAGGATGCGCACGAAAAGGGTGAGCTCAAGAAGGCGGCGGAACTCTATCAGGAGGCCGTTCGTCAATTCCCCGAATTTCCGGAGGCCCATTGTCAACTGGGCATCGCGCTGATCGGCCTAGGGCGTCCGGCGGATGCCGAAGCGTCGTTCCGCAAGGCGATCGAATACCGCGAGGAATGGACGTTGCCGATGTCTCTTCTCGGGTCGTTGCTTGTCCGGCGAGGCGCGTTCGAAGAGGCCGAATCGGTCCTGTCAAAAGCGATCGAACTTGATCCCCAGAATTCGCCGGCCTACGCCGCGCTTGCCGAATTGCGGCTACGGACCAAGGCTTCGACCGGGGCGCTGACTTCGCTTCTGACGAGGGTCCGCGAACTGACGTCAAAGGCCAATCCGACGGCCTCGATCTGGATCGCACGCGCCGGGCTGGAACGTGCGCTCGGCGATCTCGCGGCCGCTCGCGCGAGCGTCGGCCGCGCGCTCGCGATCGAACCGGCAAGCCGCCAAGCATTGGCAGAACGGGTCGAGATCGCGCTCGCGTCCAACGACTCCAAAGCGGCGGTTGCCGACGCTGTCAAACTCGTCGGCTCATCGCCCGAATCGGCGACGGCAAAATTCCTTCTCGCGCGGGCCTACGCCGCCGCGGGCGACGCCGATGAAGCGTTGAGGCTGATCGAATCGATCACCCAGCGCGACGCCGAGATCGAGGCGTTTCGCGATCGCTTGACGGCGGCCGCGTCGGCCGATCCCGCCGAACTCGAGCGGAAACTCGCCGATGATCCGAAGAACCCGACGATCCTCGGCCGTCTCTGCACGCTGTACCGCGTTTCATCGCCTCCGAAGGCGCTGGACTTCTGCCGGCGCGCGTACGAGAATGAGCCGGGGAATCTTGATCACGTGATCGGATTCGGGGCGGCGTTGGTGCAGGCCAAGCAATACGATAGCGCGGTCGCCCTTTTGGGTCAGGTTGTCGGCGCGGAGCCGGACAATTACACCGCGCGGGCGAATCTCGCGGTCGCGCTGTTTCAGTCGCGCCGATTTTCCGAAGCGAAGGTCCAATATCAGTGGCTGTCGGAAAAACAGCCCGGGATCGCCGTGACCTATTACTTTCTGGCGATCATCCACGATCAAATGAAGGAATATCTCGATGCGATGGCGAACTATCAGAAGTTTCTGAAGCTCGCCGATCCCGAGCGCGAGAAACTCGAGATCGACAAGGTCAACCTGCGCTTGCCTTCGCTGCAGTCGCAGATAAAGAAGAAGGAGAGATGAGCAACCCGAGGAGTGAATTCAGGCGCATTTTTGCTATCCGACCGCATACGTTGCTGCTCGGCGTGATCGCGATCCTTACCGCAGCCATCCCGATCATCGCGCAGGACGACGACTTCCCGGAATACCGACCGACGCCCAAGATCGAGCTTTCCAAGAACGAACGGAACGCACTCGACGAGGCGAAGGATTCGAAGAGATATCTGAAGACCGCGCTTGAACTGATGGAAGCGAGGATCGCTTCCGCCGAAAAGTTTGCCGCGAACGGCGATTTCGACGCGATGCACGCTGAGCTCGGCGGCTTTCACGCCGTGATGGACACCTCGCTCGACCACCTGATCGCGGCCGAGAACCGACGCGGGAAGGTGCTTGAACCGTTCAAGCGATTCGAGATCGCGCTCCGCGGATTCGCGCCGCGGATCGAGAACATGCGCCGCGATGCTCCCGATAGATACGGCGCCTATGTCATCAAACTGCTCAAGCGGATCCGCGAAAACCGGACGCGCGCCATCGAGCCCTTTTACGATGAGCCTTAAGTTATGAAACCGATACAGATCCTTTGCATCGTTTTGTCCATCGCGGCGTTCGCGGCCGCGGAAGCGAGCGCCCAGCGGCGCGATTATCTGACGGATGCCGAGATCGAACTCGTCCGCGACGCGCAACAGATCGATTTTCGGGTCAAGGTGCTGACGACCGCGGCGGACCGGCGTTTTCTGGCCATCGCCGGGCAGATGCCGGCAAAGGAGAACGAGAAATGGGGGCCGATGCCGACGGGAACTCGCCTCGAACTCATCAGTGACGTCGAGAAGATCATCCAAAAAGCGGTGGATGACATCGACGAGGTCGCGGCCCGCAACAACATCGACGCGAAGATCTTTCCGAAGGCCGTTTGGGGGCTCGCCGACGCCTGCGCGCTCTATGTGCCGAAGTTCAAAACCCTTCTTGACGCGGTCACGGAAGAAAAGGAGCGGGGCTCGATACTGAACTCGTTGGAGCTATGCTCGCAAGTCGCAGACGCCGCCGAAAGGTTGCCGAAGCAGCCGCAAAAGGACGTCAAGAACAAGAAGAACAACGACAACTGAGACACGCCCGCGGTCGCACGCAACAAATTTCTCCGGACGCTATTCTTCGAGGCACTCGCAAATTGTGAGTGCCATTCTTTTGCTTTACACTAAAGGTATGTTCACAGAAGAATTGAAGAAAACGCCGCTCAACGAGGTTCACCGGAATTCGGGCGGCAAAATGGTCGATTTCGGCGGTTGGGATATGCCCGTTCAGTACGAGGCCGGCGTCATTGCCGAACATCTTGCGACCCGCGAGCGCGCCGGACTTTTCGATGTTTCGCATATGGGGGAGATCTGGGTCGACGGCCCTGACGCGATCGACTTCGTGAATCACCTGACGACGAACGACGTTGCGAAGCTCGTCGATGGGCAGGCTCATTATTCGGCGCTGACGAACGAGAACGGCGGCGTTGTTGACGACCTGCTCGTTCACCGCTTTGCGGCCGACAAGCTTCTGCTCGTCGTCAATGCCGCGACGACCGACAAGGATTGGGCGTGGATCGAGCCGAAGGCGGCCGGTTATGACGTGAAACTGCGCCAGGCGTCGGCCGATTACTGCCAAATCGCGATCCAAGGGCCGAAAGCGCTCGGCATCCTGCAGAGAATGACGGAAACGGATCTCGAGGCGATCCTGTATTACCATTTCACGACGGGCAAGGTTGACGGCATTGACGCGATCATCGCGCGCACCGGATATACCGGCGAAGACGGCTTCGAGGTCTATGCCGATCCTTCCGCGGCGGTCGGGCTTTGGAACCGTATGCTCGAGCTCGGCAAGGACGAAGGGTTGATCCCTTGCGGACTTGCGGCGCGCAACACGCTGCGGCTTGAGGCCGCGATGTCGCTTTACGGACACGAACTGAGCGATACGATCTCGCCGCTCGAGGCAAATCTCGGTTGGATCTGCAAACTTGGAAAGGGCGACTTCATCGGGCGCGCACCGATGGCGCGCCTCAAGGAAACCGGTCTGACGCGCAAGCTGGTCGGATTTGAAATGGTCGACAAAGGCATTGCGCGTGACGGTTTCGACGTTTTCATCGGCTCGGAAAAGATCGGGACGGTAACATCCGGAAGTCCCGCTCCGTTCCTGAAGAAGAATATCGGGCTCGCCTTCGTTCCGGTCGAATTTGCAAAAACGGGACAAGAAATTACAATCGATGTAAGAGGCAAGAAGCTGGCCGCGATGATCGTTCCTACGCCGTTTTACAAACGCGAGAAGTAAGGCGGACTTCGCTCGTCGCGCAGTCGCTGATTACTGCTGAACTCGTTTTTATTCAATAAGTTACGCAAAAACACTATGGCACAAATTCCTGAAAATCTACGGTATTCGAAAGATCACGAATGGGTACTTGTCGAAGGCGATGTCGCGACGATTGGCATCACCGATTACGCCCAGCACTCGCTCGGCGATGTCGTCTATGTCGATCTCCCGCGCGCCGGCGATTCGTTCGACACGCACGAGGCGTTCGGATCGGTCGAGTCGGTCAAGGCCGTCTCGGAGATCTTCACGCCGGTCGCCGGCGAGGTGACAGAGGTCAATGACGGGCTGAACGATGAGCCCGAATCCGTCAACAGCGATCCGTACGGTGCGGGCTGGATGCTCAAGCTCAAGATGTCGAACCCGAACGAAGCCGACGGAATGATGTCTGCGGTCGAATACGAAGAATATCTGAACGCGAACGGGTAAAGTCATTTGCGGTTTTGGATTTTGGACTATGGATTCCGTTGCGTGATGCACGGAGTCCTGCTGCCTTTCGTCGCATCGCTTTGGGGATTCTCAAACCGGCAAATCCAAACATTAGATCTGAGATCAAAAATCAACATGCGTTACATTCCTAATTCACCAGAAGAACGAGCCGAGATGCTCGAAATAATCGGGCTTAAGGACGCGACCGAACTGTTCCGCACGATTCCGTCGGATGTTCAGTTGGGCCGCGATCTTAAGATCACCGACCCGCTCGCGGAACCCGAAGTGATCGCGGCGATGGAGTCGATGGCGGCGAAGAACACGGGCGCCGGAAAGCCCTCCTTCCTGGGCGCCGGCGTCTATTCGCATTTCAGCCCGACGATCGTCGACCACCTGATACAGCGCAGCGAGTTTTTCACGAGCTACACGCCATATCAACCGGAGGTCTCGCAGGGAACGCTGCAGTACATCTTTGAATTCCAGACGCTGATCTGCCAATTGACGGGGATGGACGTTGCGAACGCATCGATGTACGACGGGTCGACGTCAACCGCCGAGGCGGTCCTTATGGCCCAACGCGTGACGCGGCGCGACAAGGTGCTGGTCGCCGAAACGGTCCATTTCGAATACGAAGAAGTTACCAAGACCTACACGCAGCACGGCGACTCGGTTTTTGACACCGTCCCGTTCGATACGAACACGGGACGCGTTTCAGACGAAGGACTCGCGAAACTGGATGACAAGACCGCTTGCCTTGTGGTTCAGTCGCCGAACTTTTTCGGCTGCATCGAGGATCTCGAGGACCTTGCCCGGCGCGTCCACGCGGTCGGCGCGTTGCTCATCGTCGTCGTCACCGAAGCGATCTCGTTCGGGATGCTGAAGACGCCCGGCGAGTGCGGCGCTGACATCGTCGTCGGCGAAGGCCAATCGTTCGGTATCCCGATGAGTTTCGGCGGACCGCACGTCGGTCTGTTCGCCTGCAAGGAAAAATACGTCCGCAATATGCCGGGGCGACTCGCCGGGATCGCGTACGACAAGAACGGCAACCGCGGCTTCGTGCTGACGCTCGCTACCCGCGAGCAGCATATCCGCCGTGAAAAGGCGACGTCGAATATCTGTACCAACCAGGGCTTGATCGCGCTGGCGGCCACGATCTATATGGAGGCGATGGGCCGCAAGGGATTGCAGGAGGTCGCGGCGCAGAACGCTCAGAAAGCGGCCTATGCGAGGAAACGGATCGCCGCGCTCGATGGGTATTCGGTTCCCTTCTCGGCGCCGACCTTCAACGAGTTCGTCGTTCGAGGTCCGCTTGCGGCCGAAGAGACGCTCGAGAAGATCCGGGTTGAAGACGGCATCATAGGTGGTCTTGCGCTTTCGAAGTATTACCGCAACAATCCGAATGACATCCTTGTCTGCGTTACGGAAACGAATTCCAAAGCGCAGATCGACGCGTTGGTCGAGGCCTTCGGACGATGTTCGGCTTAATCGGCCGCGAGATCTAACTAAACGCGGCCACCATTGCGGCGAATGCCCTTTTCGGGGCGGTTTGGCTCTTCGGTTCGTCCCGTTGCTCGGCCGCCGGCCGGTTTGAAAGAATCGGCGCATTACGCGGAATTGGCCAAGGCCGGAGTTTTCGTCTGCCGCTTGTTAGGACGCGATCTCTAAGTTATGGCGAAGCTTATCTTTTGCCTTCTGATGCTGGCGGCAGCGCAGATCGCCGTCGCGCAGAGGACGCGCGTCGTCTTTTTCGGCGATTCGATCACCGAACTCGGGGTCAAACCCGACGGCTACATCAGCCGTATCGGTGAACTTGCAAAGGCCGACGGCGCCGCCGAGCGCTTCGAATTCGTCGGCGCGGGCATCGGCGGCAACAAGATCTACGACCTGTATCTGCGCGCTGACGACGATGTCATCAAGAGATCGCCCGACATCGTCGTGATCTACATCGGCGTCAACGATGTCTGGCACAAGAAACTTCTCGGGACCGGAACCGATTTTGACAAGTTCGGCAAGTTTTACGAGGCGCTTGCCGACAAGCTCCGGGCGGCGAAGATCAAGGTCGTCGTATGCACTCCGGCGGTTATCGGAGAGCGGACCGATTTTTCGAACGATTCGGATGGCGATCTGAATTTGTACAGCAAGTGGATCCGCGAGTTTGCGGCCCGGAGATCGCTGCCGCTGGTCGATCTGAGGAAGGCGTTCCTCGAACGAAACCTCGCGGTCAACAAAGAGAACAACCCGTCCGGGATACTGACCACCGATCGTGTCCATCTGAACCCGGCCGGTAACGATTTGGTCGCCAAAGAGATGTGGAGTGTTCTGAAGGAGATGAAATAGCGCGCGGGATACCGCGCAGAAGGACTTTGGGACCGTATTGGAGGCGAAAATGGATTTTTCAAAGGATTTCAACCGCCGAAAATTCCTTGGCGCGGTCGGAAAGGGATTCGGGATGATGGCGATGTCGTCCGGCGTCGTTGCTTCGCTTCTGGAGACGGTGCAGGCGAAGGCCCGTGAGTTCGAGCATCTGGCGCCCGAAGAGGTCGCGGCCGACGAGGATTTCTGGGCGACGATCCAGCAGTCCTTCTCGATCACGCGCGGCATCATCAATCTGAACAATGGCGGTGTTTCGCCTTCGCCGCGCATCGTCACCGAAGCGTTCGTCCGTTACACGTGGCAGCAGGAGGACGCGACCGCCTATACGATGTGGCAGATCCTTGAACCGCAATCGGAGACGATCCGCGCCGGGCTTGCCGAGCTTTTCGGTTGCGACACGGAAGAGATCGCGATCACGCGGAACGCGAGCGAATCTCTCGAGACATTGCTGCTCGGGCTCGATCTGAGATCGGGCGACGAGATTCTGACGACGACACAGGATTACGGCCGGATGCTGAACACCCTCCGTCAGCGCGAACTGCGCGAGGGCCTGAAGCTGAATCTGATCAAGATCCCGATCGCGCCGAAAGATGTCAACGATCTCGCGACGCCGTTCGAGCGGGCGATCACGCCGCGAACGAAGTTGATAATGGTCGCGCACCAGATCAACCTGACCGGCCAGATAATGCCGGTCCGCAAGGTTTGCGAAATGGCCCGCGCGCGCGGCATCGAAACGATCGTCGACGGGGCGCACGCTTTCGCTCAGTTCGATTTCAAACGCGACGATCTGCAGTGCGATTATTACGGAACGTCTCTGCATAAATGGCTCTACGCGCCGAAAGGAACCGGACTTCTGTATGTCAAAAAGGACAAGATACCGAAGGTCTGGCCGCTGATGGCCGCCGAGGACAAGCAGAAGACCGATATCAGGAAGTTTGAAGAGATCGGAACGCATTCGGCCGCGATGCGGCTCGCCATCGGCGAAGCGATAGCGTTCCATCACGCGATCGGCGCGAAACGCAAAGAGGCGCGTCTGCGCTATCTTTCGCGCTATTGGATGAACAAGCTCAAGGACGTGCCGAGGATCGGCTTCAACACGTCGTTTGACGAGAACCAATCCTGCGCGATCGCCAACGTCAAGGTCGAGGGAATCGATCCTGTCAAGATCGGAAGCCATCTGATGTCGAAACACAAGATTTTCACGACACCGATCGTGCACGAGGAGTTTACCGGCATCCGGATCACGCCGAACGTCTACACGACGCTCTGGGAACTTGACCGGTTTTGCAAGGTAATGAGAGAAATAGCGACCGGCGAGGTCAAGGTTTGAAACTGCGGATTTTGAACGAATTCGATTTTGGATTTTAGATTTTGGATTTTGGATTGTTCTTGAATCTCGAACCTGGATCTTGAATCTCGAATCTGGAATCTGAAATCTGGAATCTCGAATCTGGAATCTGAAATCTGGAATCTGGAATCTGGAATCTGAAATCTGGAATCTGGAATCTGGAATCCCAAATCGCAAATCGCAAATCGCAAATCGCAAATAAAAGAGTATGCCAATCAAGAAAGTAACATCGCATCCGACTCAAAATGAAGCACTTATCTTCGACCGCTCGCAGACGGGGCGGGTCGGGTACGCGCTTCCGAAACTCGATGTCGAAGAGACCGCTCTCGACGAACTGATTCCCCCGTCGCTGCGGCGGACCGACGATCTCGAGGGCGTCCCGGAAGTTTCCGAGGCCGACGTCGTGCGTCATTTCACGCGGATCTCGACTTGGAACTACTCGATCGATCTCGGAATCTACCCGCTCGGCAGCTGCACGATGAAGTACAATTCGCGCCTCAACGAGAAGGTCGCGCGCATCGGCGGTTTCACGGGTCTGCATCCGCTCTCGCCTGAGCAGGAATCCCAGGGCGCGCTCGAGCTGATCTGGCGGCTTCAGGAAGATCTTGCCGAGATCACCGGACTCCCCGGCGTGTCGCTCCAGCCGGCGGCCGGCGCGCAGGGCGAGATGACGGGCGTGCTTCTGATCCGCGCTTTCCTGGACAAGCGCGACGGCCCCGACGCGCACAACACGCGCCGCGTGATGCTGATCCCGGACTCCGCCCACGGCACGAACCCGGCCTCGGCGGCGATCGCCGGTTTCGCTGTGAAAACGATCTGCTCGACCGAAGAAGGCCTGACCGACCTCGACCACCTGCGGGAATTGTGCGCCGAGGGCGGCATCGCCGGGTTGATGTTGACCAATCCGAACACGGTCGGCATCTTTGAACGCAACATCCGCGAGATATGCGACATTGTTCACGACGCGGGCGGTCTCGTATATATGGACGGCGCGAATATGAACGCACTGGTCGGCGTGGCGCGGCCGGGCGATATGGGCGTCGATGTCATCCATCTGAACCTCCATAAAACGTTTTCGACCCCGCACGGCGGCGGCGGCCCGGGTTGCGGACCGTGCTGCTGCACGGCGGAACTGGCGCCGTTCTTGCCCGTTCCGAAGGTCGAGCGCGACGGCGAACGCTTTCATCTGAACTACGACGTGCCGGACTCTATCGGCCGCGTCAAGGCCTTTTTCGGCAATTTCGGGATGATGATCCGCGCGCTGGCCTACATTTACACCCACGGTGCCAGCGGTTTGCGTGAGGCGACCGAGAGCGCCGTTCTGAACGCACGCTATCTCGCGCATTATCTCGAAGAGAATTTCGACCGGCCATTCCATTCCGACTGTATGCACGAGGTCATCTTCTCGCACAAGAACCAGTCGCGAAAAGGCGTTCACACGCTCGACATCGCCAAGCGCCTGATCGACTACGGCTTTCATCCGATGACGATCTATTTCCCGCTTATCGTCGAGGGCGCGATGTTGATCGAGCCGACCGAATCCGTCGGTCGCGCCGACCTCGACGCTTTCATCGAGGCGATGAAAGACATCGACCGCGAAGCGCAGACGGACCCGCAGCTCGTCATCGACGCCCCGCATTCGACGCGCATCGGACGGCTCGACGAGGCGACCGCCGCCCGCAAGCCGGTCCTCAAATGGCAAAAGGACATGGAATCGTTGGGAACGACCGCCTGAGACACTCAACACAGGGCCGCGATTTGCCGCGGCCTTGTGTTGTTTATGGACAGAATATGCTGAAAGAAGCGCTGACCGAACTCTTTTGCCGCGATCTCGGACTCTTGAAGGATGAGATTTCAAAGTATCAGAACGAAGCCGATCTTTGGACCGTGCGTGGCGAGATCACCAACTCGGCCGGAAACCTTTGTCTGCATCTGATCGGCAACATCAATCATTTTTTCGGTTCGCTGATCGCGAAGAACGGTTTCGTCCGGGACCGGGACGCGGAGTTTGCGTCGAAAAACGTGCCGCGACCGGAAATGCTGCTCCGGATCGATTCTGCCGTAGAGGTCTTGCGCGGCGCGATCGCCGGGTTGAGCGACGCAGATCTTGCAGCGGAATTTCCCGTTCTGCACCGTGACCGCGCGGTCACGACGCTCCAGATGCTGCTCCATCTTTCGACGCATCTCAATTATCATCTTGGGCAGATCAATTATCACCGGCGATCTTTGTGATCGCCGTTAGTGCTCAGGCCCGGCGCAAAAGAAGTCCGGGTCGGAAAAGTCAGAAGAATTCGAGGAGACAACAATGAAGAAATTCCTGTTCGCGACGATCATTTTCATTTGCGTCGCAAGCTCGGCAACCGCAGCGACTTACGTTGTAACAAAAACCGCCGACACGAACGACGGAACCTGCGACTCGGACTGCTCGTTCCGCGAGGCGGTCGCGGCCGCCAATGCGACGCCTGACAACGACATCGTCACGTTCAGCCTTTCGCTGTTCACTGCGCCGCAGACGATCACGCTGTCCGGCTCGGAGATTCTCATCGCGAATGCCGGAACGTTCACAATGGAAGGTCCGGGAGCCAACTGGCTGACATTCGACGGAAACAATGCAAGCCGGATCCTCGCGACGAGCGCGGGGGCCGTGGCGACGATCAACAATGCGCGGTTCACGCGCGGAACGGGTGTCGGCAGCGTTACAGGACGAGGCGGCGCGATCTACAACAATGCCGCCACCCTGACGCTCAACAATCTGGTCATCACCGGCAACTCCGCCGCAAACGGCGGCGGCGTGAACAATGCCGGGACCGCGACCCTGACGATCAACAACACGGTCATCTCGAACAACACCGCGACCGGGGCCGGCGGCGGCGCGCAGAACTTTTCCGGAAATACGATGACCATCAACAATTCGTCGATTTTCGGGAACACAAGCGCTTCGACGTCCACCGGCGGCGGCGCCATCCAGGCGAACGGCACGGTCAGGATCACCAATTCGACCATCGCCCGGAATAATGGCGGCGGCGGAAGCGGGGCGATCTATTTCAACGGCACCGCGCTGACGCTTACCAATGTCACGATGACCGCAAACACTTCGACGCTCGGCGGCGGCGGCGTCCACAAGACCACGGCCAACCCGGCGGTCGTGAGGAACTCGATCATCGCGGGGAACAACGGTTCCGCGGTGACTCCCGATATCGCAGGCGATTTTGCGTCCGAAGGCAACAACATCATCGGCAACGTCGCGACCAGCACCGGCTGGGTCGCGTCCGATCTTCAAAACACGAATCCGATCCTTTCGCCGGCAGGATTTTATGGCGGCACTGGTCTGACCGCGGTTCCGCTCAGCGGGTCGCCGGCGATCAACGGCGGCCAGAATTGCGTCACGAACCTCAGCTGTTCCGCGAACAATCCGCCGGTCGCGGTCACAGCCGACCAGCGCGGAGCCGCGAGGCCGTCCAACACGACGGTCGACATCGGCGCGGTCGAGGTCGACCCGAGCTACGTCGCGACGCTTCCGGGGGCGACGTTCGGCCAACCGTACAACTTCACGCTCGCTGACGGATTCACGGGTTTCACGTACCTGCTCAGCAGCGGCACGTTCGGCGGCGTTGCGCTGACGAGCGCCGCGACGAGCGCGACGCTCGGCGGGACCCCGAACGTCTCGGGCATTCAGAACGGCGGCGTCCAGGTCACGAACGGTCCGAACTCGACGACGGTCAACTACGCTCTGCCGATCGCCGGACCGGGCGGAACCGCGAATGTCCGCGGACGGATCCTCGACAGCGCCGGCGTTCCGGTCGCCAACGCGAACGTCTGGGTCCGTTCGGCGGGCGGAGCCGTAGTGGGGGGCCGGACGAATCTCTTCGGTTACTACTCGATCGACGGCGTCGCGATCGGGGGCCTTTATGACGTTTCGGCGCTTTTCAAAGGACTGACCTTCCCGACCGTCCGTGTGCAGCTTTTTGCGGCTTCGGTGGAGGCATCGTTCTCGGCGTCCAATTCCCAACAATTTGGAAACCGCGGCGTGATGCGTTCCGAGGATTCGAAATTCTAGGAACTCTTGACAAGACGCTCAGCCCGGATCACCGGTATTGGTGATCCGGGCCTTTCTATTTCCCGGATCGAGTACGATGAGTAGAGTCGAAGACTGGCGCGATGACTTGTTAGATCTTTGTCACGAGGCTCCGGCTTGCTCGGTTACCCGCACCCGCCGC
>CAZARD010000012.1:0-25693 GCA_964487505.1 uncultured Blastocatellaceae bacterium
CACTTTGCACTTTGCACTTTGCACTTTGCACTTTGCACTTTGCACTTTGCACTATCCATGTTGGCCGCTCATCTCAGCTTCAGCCGGTACAGCAGATAGTTCCCCAGGACCTCGCCTTGGTCGCGTTCGTAGAACCGGTCAAGGTTGGTCAGATCGACCTCGCGGTCGTTCGGGATCACGGCGTAACTGAGGATGGTGTCCGGCGAACGGCGCGGATCGAATTTCTTAATGTATTCGCCGTAACGTGCAGCTTCTTCGTCGACCTCGCCGTAGGTCAACGGTTTGTAGGCCGAGTTCAATCGGTCGGTGTGCCGCCCCCAGCCGAACAGCGCGATCGATGAAACGAAATCCCCGTGCCTCTTGATCCCTTCCGCGAGATCGTCCGGAGAATAATTTCGGAAGAAGATGAACTGATAGTACCGCTCTTTGTTCTCCTCCCAAGTAACGCCGGCGAACACGTGCTGATGCCGGGCCCAAAGCACCGATTGGGGCGCGATCGTCGGGAGATCGTCGCCCTCGGCGATGTCGTAATGGAACACCACCGATCGATATCGGTTCGGATCGGCAGCAGCGAGCTCCGTCAGTCGCTTCCCGACCGGCATCGCTTCATCGCGCGCGACGTTGACATCGTCGAGCACCCGGACCGTGTAATGGCATTCGACGAAGCCCCAAACCGCGGCGGCGGCAAAAAGCACGGCGCTGATCGCTTTCATCCGCACGGTTCCAAAAAGATCGGTGCCGCGGACCAGTATGCCGACCGTGACCGCAAGCGCCAACCCGGCGACGTAATTCCCGATGAATACCTGATAGTGGATCGGTTGCAGCTCCCTTCCCGTGATCACCTGCTGGTTGAAGACGATGAACGGCACGGCGGCGAACGATAATGCAAAAACGGTCGATCGCGCCCGGGCATCGATCAGCTTGAACCAGATGCCAAGACCGAGCAGCAAGAGCACGAACGCGGCGATGTATTCCGGAAATCGGAGCAAATCCGGCGCCCGGGTTTCCACCAGAAGCTGAACATCGTCCATCGTGTGCGAACGCTTCGACAGAAGGTACGCATACGGCCCGAGAAAGGCGACGCAACCGGCACCGAGGGCGGCAAGCGCCTTCACGTCGCGGATCCGGTCCTCGGACCTCAGCACGGCCCACAGGACGCCCAGCGCGGCGAGCCACGCCGCGGCCGTCGTCCAGGTATAGAAATATGAAAAGACGGTGTAACCGAAGCAGAGCGCGGCCAGCGTGCCGAAAATTGTCCGCCGTTTCGTTGTTTCCGATTCGAGCATCATCCAGACGAGCCCGATCATCGCGAAGAACGCGGCGAACGGGACCGCCGGGATGTACCGTCGGAATGCCGGAAAATACGGATAGGAGAAGCCGGTGTCGAGAATCTCGCCGATCGCGCCCTCGCCCGCTGCAAGCGCGCCGCCAGCCAGGACCGCCAGCGTTGCCGCCCCCGCGAACCAAGGGTCGCCGGTGATCCGGCCGATGGCCCAAAAGCACGCGAGCGCGGCCAGGAACGCCGCCACCGCTCCGGCGATAGTCATCGTCCACGGAGCGCCGACGCCGAGGATCCGGGCCGGAATAGCGATCGTGTACGGGGCGGCAAACTGGATCGAGAAAAGCGATTCGGGCTGCGGGTGACCGGGCGCGTCATCCCGGCCGGTGTACGGGTCGTTCTTGCGCGGACGCCCGTCGATGAGCGCCTTAACGTACGACGCGTAAGCGACCTCGTCGATATCATTGTAGGCGTAATGTCCCTGCCAGTCCGCGCCGCGCAGGTACCACATCTTCATCTGCGGATACATCGTGAAAACGACCATGAACAGGCCCGCGACGATCCCGAATCTCCAGCTCAGTTTCATAAACGCAAAAGAACTGCCAGATTAGCATATCGCCGCCGCGGCGTGCGAGGCCGCGGGTTTTGAAACTCCCCTTCAGTTTCCGCTAAACTGGTCGCTATGAGTTTGAAAGAAAAACTGGTCGCCGATATGACGGCGGCGATGAAGGCAAAGGATGCCAATCGCCTTTCGACCCTCCGAATGGCGAAGGCCGCATTGATGAATGAAGAAAACAAACGCGGCGTCGGAACCGTCCTTTCCGATGAGGAAGTGATGAAGGTGCTGACCTCGCTCGTCAAGCAGCGGAAGGACTCGATCGAGCAGTTCACCGCGAGCGGTCGCGCCGAACTTGCCGAAAAGGAAAAAGCGGAGCTCGAGGTCCTTGAAGAGTATCTACCGCAGGCGGCTTCGGCCGAAGAGATCGCGGCCGCGGTCGAATCCGCGATCGCCGAGACGGGCGCGTCATCGATGAAGGAGATGGGGCTCGTAATGAAGGCCGCGCTGGCCAAACTCGCCGGCAAGAACGCCGACGGCAAACTCGTCAGCGAAACGGTGAAGTCAAAGCTCGCGTCGCTTTGAACGACCGGCGGCAGCGCGTCCGAGACGCGGCGCGAGGAGTTGTTCGATCGGATACCGGCGATTCTGGTTGATCCGAGAAAGATCTTGGGCGAGTTACCGATCTTTATCAGGCTGGCCCCGTCTTTGGATCGTTCCCGATCGGGCGGGCGAGCGCGATCACGTGGCCGTCGGGATCGGCAAAGTAAGCAACGCGGTCTCCCCAATCGCGATCGGCGGCCGCGCTGACCGGGCGCCCACCGGCTTTCACGACCCGTGCGGAATAGGCTTCGATATCGTCGACCCGCAGGTACAGCTCGCAACGCGGAATTCCGTTGGCGGTTTCGGGTGCCGGCAAATTCCCCGAAAGGATCTTTGCGATCCCTGAATTCGGCATCAATCCGAGTTTGATTCCGCTCCCAAGGTCGAAATCCGTCATCCCCGGAACGTCCAAGATCGGAGATTTTCCTAACGCCGCTTCGTAGAACCGGCGGCTGCGTGACTGGTCCTCAACAAAAAGGATTATCTCGGTCGATTCGATCACGGTCCCAGTTCAACCCCGAAGCTCCGGGTCCGGCACCCGATCCGAAACGACGCCATCGGCCAAATCCGCGGAGGCAACGGCATTCGCAAGCGCTTCGACCAGTTCGGATTCGCGCAGGTCCCATTCGCCTTCGACGCGGCACCCGGCGGCGTTGGCGTGCCCGCCGCCGCCGAACTGCTCCGCGACGCGGGCAACGTCGATCTTGCCCTTCGAGCGCAGACTCACACGATAGTGCCGCGGTTCAACCTCACGCATATAGATCGAAGCGACCACATCTTTCGCCGCCAAAGGGATGTTCACGAATCCGTTGTTGTCGCCGTCGGTCATCTTCGAAGACTCGCGCATTGCCAAGGTCTGCCGCATATACGCGACGCGTCCCGAAGCGTCCCTCCGGACCGTCGCCAGCACCTGGCTCATCAGTTCGATCCGCGACCAAGGGTACGAGTTGTAGACGGCCTCCGAGATCATCGCCGGTTTGACCCCGACCTTGACCAGTTCCGAAGCGACCTTCAGGGTGCGGTCGGTAGTGTTTGAGAAATGAAAGCTTCCGGTGTCGGTGACGAGCGCAAGGTACAGACATTCGGCGATCTCGCGGGTGATGCGTCCGCCAACTGCCTTGCATAGGTTGTAGATCATTTCGCCGACCGCCGAAGCGGTCGAATCGATCCAGTTGATCGTGCCGAAATGCTCGCTCGTCGCGTGATGATCGATGTTGACGACGAGTTGATTCTCGAGATTCCGTATGTGCGGACGCGTGATGTCCGAGCATTCGATGACGAAAACGGCATCATACTTGCCGTTCACCTCGCCGGTCCGAACTATGTCGGATGCCCCTGGCAAGACGCTATAGGACGCCGGAAAGCCATCGCTGACGACGACCTCCGCATCTTTCCCGAGCGACTTCAAAAGCCAGCAAAGCCCGAGAGAAGATCCGATGCCGTCGCCGTCCGGCCGGACGTGCGTCGTGATCCCGAAGACCTGTTTGTTTTCAATTAACTCAACTACTTGACTTAACACGTTTAACAAGGGATTCGGAACGGGGTCCGGAGCATCGTCCAAATGCGAAATTCCCGTTCTTCAGCCTTCATCCTTATTTTGAAAATTGCTCTCGGTCCCGACCTCCTTTAGAAGCCGGTCGATGCGGGCGGCGTTCTCTTCAACCGTGTCCCGCGCGAAGTGCAAATGGGGAGCGTGCCGCAAATTCAGGTTCAGCGCGACCTGCTGTTTGACGAACGTCGCGGCGTGCTGAAGAGCCTTCATCGCCTCCCTCTTCTGAGGCTCGGTGCCCTCGACGAGCACGAAAACCTTGGCATCGCGAAGATTCTCGGAGACACGGACATCAGTGACCGTGACCGACATTACGCGCGGGTCGTCGAGTTCGAAACCGACGATCTCGGTAATCTCTTCGCGCAAGACCTCTGCCAACCTCTCGGGACGCCTCATACTTCTTCAGCAGTAAGCAGTGACCACCACTCTCGCCCTGCACTATGCACTATGCACTTTGCACTCGCACTCTGCACTGATCGTTCGTTACAACTCGGTCGCGGCGATCTTCTCGATCACGAACGCTTCGATCTCGTCATTCACCTTGATATCGTTGAAATTGACGAGGCTGATACCGCATTCAAAGCCCTGACGGACCTCGTTTGTATCCTCTTTGAACCTCTTGAGCGACGCAATATCGCCTTCCCATACGACAACGCCGTCACGGATGAGCCGTGCTTTTGCCTGCCGCCGCATGATGCCGTCAGTGACGCGGCACCCGGCGATGGTTCCGATCCGCGAGACCTTGAAGATCTCCTGAACGAGCGATTTGCCGAGAATGACCTCCTTCTCGATCGCGTCGAGCATTCCGATCATCGCCGCCTTGATCTCTTCTTCGACCTTGTAAATTATCGAATGGAGCCGGATGTCAACCTCTTCCTGCTTCGCGACCTCCGCCGCGCGCGATTCCGGCCGGACGTTGAATCCGATGATGACAACAGCCGTCTGGGTATTGTCCGCCTGCGTCGCCGATGCCAGCAGGACATCGGATTCGGCGATCGCGCCGACGCCCGCGCGGATGACGCGGACCTTGACCTTGTCCGTCGAAAGCTTCTCGAGCGTTGCGCGGAGCACCTCGACCGATCCCTGCACATCGGCCTTGAGAACGACGAGCAGTTCCTTGACGTCGGCCTGGCCGAGCGATTCGATACCGCGCTTCGTCGTCTTGACCATCGCCGCCTGACGGGCCAGCATCTGCCTTTGCTGCGCGATATCCTGCGCCTTCTCGATGTCGGAAACGACCTGGAACGTATCGCCGGCCTGCGGCACGCCCTGTAGGCCGAGAACCTCGACCGGCGTCGCCGGCGGGGCCTCGTGTATCGATTCGCCGCGGTCGGAGAACATCGCCCTGACCTTTCCATAATATTGCCCGACGATGAACGGATCGCCGACGTGGAGCGTTCCCTGCTGGACGAGAACCGTCCCGACCGATCCGCGGCCCTTGTCGAGCTTCGCCTCAAGGACGACGCCCGAGGCGCGACGCGTCGGGCTCGCCTTCAGATCCATAATGTCCGCCTGAAGCAACACCGTCTCGAGCAGCGTATCGAGATTCTCGCGCTTCTTGGCCGAAACCGGGACCATTTCGATATCGCCGCCCCAATCGATCGGTTGCACGCCGAGACCGGCCAGCCCTTGCTTGACCTTGTCGGGATTCGCGTCCGGTTTGTCGATCTTGTTGATCGCAACGATGATCGGAACGCCGGCGGCCTTCGAATGCTCGACGGCCTCGATCGTCTGCGGCATCACGCCGTCGTCGGCAGCGACCACCAGGATCACCACGTCGGTCGCCTTCGCTCCGCGCGCGCGCATCATCGTGAACGCTTCGTGACCCGGCGTATCGAGGAAAACGACGCGGCGTTTCTCTTGCGGATTGTCCGGGTTGTTCACGAACACCGAATACGCGCCGATATGCTGCGTGATCCCCCCTGCTTCGCCTTCCGCAACGTTCGCGTGGCGGATCGCGTCGAGAAGCGATGTCTTTCCGTGGTCGACGTGGCCCATGACCGTGACGACCGGCGCCCGCGACGATTCGACGTCGTCGCCGCCGCCTTCGATGATCTCTTCGAACTCCTGCTCGATGACCATCTCCTCGAAGGGCACAAAGCTGATCTCGTAGCCGAGTTTCTCGCCGAGTTCGACGGCGAGCTTCTCGCTGATCGGCTGGTTGAGCGTCGCAAACACGCCTTTCTTGACCAGCAGTTGGACGACGTCGCGCGGCGTCACGCCCAACGCCTCCGAGAATTCGCGGACCGTCGCGCCCTCGGTCAGCCGGACCTGCTTCGCGTGCTCGGCCCCGGACTTGACCTGATCAAGAATGCGCTCTTCGATCGATTTCGGGCGCGGCGCGCCAAAATCGCGTTCGTTGAAGCGGTCGTCCCTGTCCCCGTGACGCTTATCTCCCTTCTTGCCGCTCGAACGGCCGAATTTCTTGTGGCGGTCGTGCGTCGGCGTATAGACCGTGATCGGGGTTGCGGTCTCACCGGGCGTGCCGCGTAGTTCGCCGGGCTTGCGTCCCTTGCGGTCGCGGGCTGTGCGGGCGGCCTCGGCGATAGCTTCCGGACTGAGCTTCCCGGTCTTCGTCGGCGCGGTCGAGATCGGCAGATCGCTGACCTTGATCCCTTTGTCCAGCGCGTCTTTTTTGAGCTTGAGTTGCTTGACCTGCGTTCCCGCGGGCACCGCCGCGGGCGCGGCCGTTTCCGCAACGATCTCGACCTCGACCGGGACTTCGGCCTCGACCGGTTCGGGGACCACCGGCTCGGGTTCGGGAACGATCTCGACGACCGGTTCAGGCTCGGCGACAGGTGCCGCCGGCTTTGCCTTGACCACACGCGGCGTCAGAACTTTTATCTTCGGCGATTCCGTCTTTACCGGCTCTTCTTCGTCAGCCACCGGCACAACCGGTCGCGTCTCGACCGGGGCGGGCGCCTCGGACACGGCCGGCGCGGTTTCCAACACGGGTTCTGGGACGCCCGGCGCTTCTTCGTGCTCGTGCTCGGCGTCGTGTCGCTTCTTGATGACCTTGATCGCACGTTTCGGCGCGGCATCGACCTTCGGTATGTATTTGTTGCGGATCTTCTCGGCGAGTTCTTTCGAGACCGAGTTCGAGGGCACGTCAACGTCTGCGCCTTCACGTCGGAGATCCTCGATGATGCGCTTCGTATCCTGCTTTACTTCTCTGGCGAGGTCGTAGACCCGAACCTTATTGCCAACAACGGACATATTTTCCTTTACCAACCAACGGGTTCCGGAATCTGTCCGATGCCCGTTCTTCAACCAATAGTTTCGCCGATTCTCACGGCCGCCACCTAAACCTGTTCATCGTTCTCGTCTTCGACGGCCGTCTCGACCGCTTCCGCGGCCGCGTCCGTTTCGGGTTCGATCTCGGCTTCCGCCGTTTCTTCCACCGATTCCGTCTCCTCGGCCAACGCCTCCGTCTGTTCGGCCTCGGCCTTCTCGACTTCGGCCTCCTGATTCTTGGCTTCCACGATCGCGTTCGCCGCGGCGAGGATCGATTCGGCCTCGTCAAGGCTGATGTCGAGGTAATCGACGAGATCATCGACCGAGGTCGCCGCGAGCGCTTCGACATCGGTGATCCCCTTGACCTTCAGGTCCTCAGCCTGCGCGTTCGAGACGCCCTGGAGCGCGGTGATCGGAACGGCTTCGCCGGAAGCCATCATCTTGCCCATCTGTTTCGAGATCTCGCGCTTGATGACGTCTTCGCTGATGATGTTGATGTCCCAGCCGACGAGCCTCGTCGCCAACCGCACGTTCTGACCCTTCTTGCCGATCGCCAGCGAAAGCTGGTCCTCGGTAACGATGACCTCCATCACGCGGTTGTTGATGTTGACGATGCGCACCTGGCTGACCTTCGCCGGCGAAAGAGCGTTGGCGGCAAAAACGGACGGTTCCTCCGACCATTCGATGATGTCGATCTTCTCGCCGCGGAGTTCCTTGATTATCGACTGCACGCGGGAACCCTTCATTCCGACGCAGGCTCCGACCGGATCGACGTCCTTTTCGTTCGAGGCGACGGCGATCTTGGCGCGCTCGCCCGGTTCGCGGACGGCCGATTTGATGACGACCGTGTCGTCATAGATCTCCGGCACCTCCATTTCGAAGAGGCGCTTCAGCAGTTCGGCCGACGTTCGCGAGGCGATGATCTGCTGCCCCTTGTTCTCTTTCGTGACCTCGACGATCACGACCCTGATTCGCTCTCCCTGGTTCCAGTTTTCGCTGCGGACCTGCTCTTTCTTCGGCAGGCAGGCTTCGAGATTGCCCCCAAGGTCGATGATCATATCCCCGCGCTCGAAACGCTTCACCGTTCCGTTGATCAGTTCGCCCTTGCGGTCGATGTATTCGTCGTAAACCTTCTCGCGGACGGCTTCCCGGACCTTCTGAACAAGGATCTGTTTCGCGGTCTGGGCGGCAATGCGGCCAAGTTCGTCGCGCGACAACGGGATGAGAAGCATATCGCCGATCTCGATCTCGTCATCGCCCGTCATTTCGATCGCTTCGTCGAGCGACAGTTCAAGCGGGTCTTCCGATTTTTCGACGACCGTCTTGGTCACCGATATTTCGACATCGCCCTCGTCGTTGTTCCATTCAACCTGAATATTGTCGCCGTTCTTATCGAGATTCTTGAATTGCTTCCGCGCGGCCGCCTTGACCGCGTCTTTCATCGCCTCGATGATCAGCTCGCGGTCGAGCCCGTGCTCGTTGCAGAGAATGTCGATATTCTGTCCGATAGTTGATGTCATATGCATTGCTAAGCGCCGTCGGTCCGGGCCCTCCCGCTGATGGCGGTCGCGACCAAAACTTGGTCAGCTTCTTTTCAATTCCTCGTCCAAATCAATCTCGAGGTTGGCTTTCGCCACTTCGTCGAACGTGAAGGAAACGCGGCCGCGCGTCCTGTCCTCGAACGTGATCGCGTCGTCGGCAACGCCGGCGATGCGGCCGCGGAAAACCTTGTGGCCGCCGACCGGTGATTT
Source organism: uncultured Blastocatellaceae bacterium (assembly GCA_964487505.1). Classification (GTDB taxonomy): domain Bacteria; phylum Acidobacteriota; class Blastocatellia; order Pyrinomonadales; family Pyrinomonadaceae; genus JAFDVJ01. The sequence goes on from CAZARD010000012.1 coordinate 8,973, forward strand.
CATCTTGACCTTCGCCAGATTGCCGGCATACTTCGCGAAATCGCGGAGGCTGTAAAGCTCGCGTTCGAGTCCCGGCGACGAAACTTCGAGCAGATAAGCCGTCGGGATCAGATCCTCGGCGTCGAGCACCTCTCCGAAGTCGCGGCTGAACACCGAGCAGTCCTCGTGCGAAATGCCTCCGGGCTTGTCAATGAAGACGCGCACGGTCAAAGACTTGCCGCCGCCCAATTTCTGGGCGTTCACCAGCTCGAATCCGAGTTTCGCGGCGACCGTCTCGGCCAGATCCCGCAATTTTTCGTCCGCCTTGCTCATAGCGATTTTAAGCAAAATAAAAAGTGGGCACGAAACCCACTTGATACGCCCACGCATCGCAGGAAACCATAATGATACACAATCAAGACGATCGTTGGCAAGCCATATTCCGCGATATGCTCAGACAGATTCCTTGAGCCGGCGGATGCCGGCCATGATCGCCTCGGCGGATCGTTCCGCCTTGGCAAACGATTCCCGTCCGGGATCGTTCGAGAATTCCTCCAGGATCGCGATAAGTTCACGGGCCTCGGAGATGACGCGCGTCGATTCGCGCTTCACCGTCTGGCCGCGGTCCGCGCCCGACGCCGCGGTCTTTTTCGCCTCGGAAATGCCCCAGTGCGTGATTTTCACGACATCCGCCCGCGCGGTCTCGGCGATCCAACTCTGACGGCTCAGGTGCTGGAAAATATCGGGATAGCTGGGCAAAAACCCCTCCTTCTTGACGAGTTCCTTGAGGTCGACCGCTTCCGACTCGCGTCCGCCCGTCGCTTCAAAAAGTTTCGCGAGTACCTTGTGATAAACGTCCATAGTCGTCGTTTCCTTTCCCCCGAATCCGAGAAACCTCGCCTCGATTCTATGTCGAAACAGCGGAATTGTAAATAAATCAGAGGGTTCCGACCGCCCTCAAACACCAAACGCGAGTTTCGCGGCGCCGAGGATACCGGCATCATCCCCGAGTTCGGCCCGCACGATTCTGGCTCGCAACGCGGGTTCGCGGAAGGCGCGGTCCGAGATCTGGTCCCTGACATGGTCAATAAAGAGGTCCCAGCCCGCGCTCGCGCCGCCGCCGACGGCGATCACCTCCGGGTTGAGAACGTTGATCAAGTCGGCGAGCGCGATCCCAAGATAGAACCCCATCTGCCTGAAAACCTCGAGCGCGAGTTCGTCGCCGCCTTTTCCGGCCTCATAGACGTCGAGCGAGGTCAGACGCGAACGGTTCTGCAGGACGGACCTCGGATACTGATTCTCAAGCTCGCGCGTCAGCCTGACGACGGCCGTCGCGGAGGAGTATTGTTCGACGCAACCCCGGGCGCCGCAGCCGCATGGCGCGCCGAACGGCTCGACGCAGATGTGGCCGATCTCGCCGGCGGTCCCGTCCGGCCCGCGCAGCGGCCGTCCGTTGACTATGATCCCGCCGCCGACGCCGGTACCGAGCGTCACCATGACCGAAGTCTCGAATCCGCGCGACGCGCCGAGCCACGATTCTCCCACGGCCGCGGCCGTCGCGTCGTTCTCGATGATTGTTTTGATCCCGAGATCGCTCTCGACCGCCGCGACGAACCGGAAACCATCGAGACTCGGGAGATTCGGGGCCTTCATCAGAATCCCCTTCGGGACATTGACGGTCGCCGGCACTGCCGCCGCGAGCGCGACGATCTCGCAGTCGGTGACGTTTGCGCGGCATTCGTTCGCTGACTCGATGATCGAACGCACGATCGCGTCGGCGCGGTCAGACTGCGGTGTTTCGCGACGCGTTCGGTAAGCAATTCGGCCGTCTTCCTCGACGGCCGCCATTCTCAGGTTTGTTCCGCCTAAATCGCAGGCAAGTGCGGCCTTTTTCATTCCTTATCTTTCGGGGGCAAGAGTTGAGAAGCGATGTTCCGGAATCTGCAATTCTTGACGCGGATGATTTTAACTTAATTCGCTAAGACAACAAAGGCATACGCGAGCCGGTCGCGCCAAGCCGTCCAGTTGTGGCCGGCTTCCGCTTCAACGTAGGTGACCGGATAGCCTCTTTTCCGCAGAAGCGCGACCGCCCGGCGCGAATCCTCGACGCCTTCCAGCGTGCCGTCGTCGATGTAGATCCGGAACGGGACCTTGCCGTCGAGTCTCTCGATGTCCTTGACGACCCGTTCGTCATCGACCCACCAGGAGACGCTTTGCGCGCCGATCCGTCCAAAGACCGCCGGATACTTCAGCGCCGCGTGAACGCTCGTGATCCCGCCGAGGCTCGCGCCGAACAACGCGCGCCCGTCGCGGTTCCTGACCGTGCGGTAACGCGAATCGATCGCGGGCACGACCTCTTCGGCGAGGAAACCCGCGTAATCGTCGTTCGCCCAGTATTCCTTCATGCGCTCTTTCGGATCGAGAAAGACCATTATGAACGGCTTGACCTTGCCGGCCTTGACGAGATTGCGCTGGACCGTGACCGCCGCCGCGCGGTCCAGGTATTCGGAACCGTCATTGACGTACATCACCGGGAGCGGTATCCTGTCGAACCCTTCAGGAACGTAAACCTTAAACTGTCTCTCGCCGTAGACCTCGCTTTTGACCGTTTCGACATAGATCGGATCCTTTGTCATCCCGGTCGCATCGGCCCATTTCGAAGGCCGGTAGTCGGGCATCGCAAAGAACGAGTTCTCGCTGCCGACGCCATTGTCGATCTTGTTCGGGTTGAGCGGATCATTGACCCATTTTCCGTCGACGATGAGTTTGTACTCGACCCGCGCAGCCGGCGCGAATTCGACGATCAACGCCTTCGTATTTCGACCGGCGCCCATATCGGCCATTGCCGCCTGGTCCGGCGCCCAACCCGTGAAATCGCCCGCTATTTGAACGTTTCGCGCTTCGCCGCGATGAATGAAGACCGCGACGCTTTGGCCGTTGCAGCGGCCGGTGACGGGCGAAGACTCGACCTTAACGACGAAGTCCTGCCGAATTCCGCGGGCCGCCGCGATCTCTTCGAGGCAGCGATCTATCGAACCGGGATCGCTTACTACCTTCGCCGTCGGTCGCGGCCGTCCGGCATAGCGGTCGTAAACTACTTTCGGAGTATCGAGGTTCCGGCCTTCCTTGATATTCACCGCGAGGCGTATGAACTGCGCCATCGACCAAGCGAGCGGCGTCGCCGATCCGGTTCCCTCGCCGAACCTGAGCTCCGGGACGAACTGCTTGTCGATCTTCCGGGGTGTCTGCGGTTTGTCCCAGATCTGCTCCGGGATCATGAGCCCGTCGTTGGCGAAACGCGCCATTGCGTCGAGCCTTGCCTTCGGATTTGCGGATCTGCTCTGAAGCGCCAGTTCGAACTGCCCGCGCTCGCCAGACAGCAGCGCCCACAAACGTCCTTTACCGGTGTACTTTCCGTCCCAGTTCCAGCGCCGTCCGTCATCCATTTCGCCGTAGCCGTCGTTGTTGTATCGGTAGAATCCGTCGCCGTTCGGGGTTCGGACGCGAATCACCTGATCGACGACCTTGATCGAGTTGAGGATCACCGGATCGTCCGCCCGCTTGATGCCGAGCCGGACGAGTTCGAGGAATCCGGCATCGACTATCTCGCGTTCGTCAAAGAACCCGGCGCCGTTGTTCAGTTCGATCTTGTCTCCGGCGTCCGGCATGCCGCGGCCGGTGATTCGGACGTAATACGGCTCCTTCGAGTATTTCCCGTTTTTCGTAACGGTCCACCTCTCGATGTTCGCGACCCAATCGTCGGCCGTCTTCAAATAGGTCTCGGCGCTTGCTTTGTCACCGTTCCGACGGGCAATTTCCGCAGCGCAGACCAAACCGGCGATCTCGGCGGCGATCGTCGATGGCGAGTATCCCGACTCTTCTTCCCAGCGCTCCTGCGGCGTCGACGGCCCGTTCTTGACGATGAAGTCCGCCGCGGGCTTGACGTCCTCGAGCCATGTTTCGGTGTCGAACATCCCGAGTTCGTGCGCGAGGACCAACGGATACGCGACCTCGTCCATCTGGAGCGATCCCCAGAACGGCCGGCCGTCCAGAAACGAGTTTTGCGGAAAACTGCCGTCCGGCTTTTGCTGGACCTTGAAGAGGAAGTTGACGGCGCGCACCGCGGCGTCGCGGTCTCCGATCGCCATGAACGCGGTCGCGACCTGATAGAGATCGCGCGACCAGATCAGGTGATAACCGCCGATGTTGTTCTCGTTGGCGTTCGCGCCGCCGCCCCAGGGAACGGTCAGCGACGCGATGTTCGCGCCGCGCACGGACTTGTCCTCGTGCGCCTTGAGCATCATCGCGGCCATATTGAACTGCGCCTGGTGCTTCGGATCGACCCTCGGCAATTTCGCGACGTAATCGGCCCATCCCTTCTCGTACTCCGCGAGGCATTTGTCGAATCCTTTCCTCAACGAAGCGGCGGCGGCCGTCGATGCCTTCAGAACGTCCGCGCCGAACCCGAGCAAAACCGTGAACCGCTTCGGGTTCATTATCCGGCCTATTTCAACGACGTTCCCGTTGGTCGCCTCGCCGTACGAATCGCGGATCTTCCCGAACTTGCGGAGTTGGTCGATCCCGTCGCTGGTTCCGAGATATCCGATGTTCCATTCCTCGACATCGCTCGTGAAATAGAGCGCCGACGCGATGTTGCCGTCCTCGGCGGCAAATCCCGAACTGACGGTCGCGCTTCCCGCTTTGCGGTCGGTTTTCGCGCCGTCGTTTGTGATCGATGTCTTCTCGTATTCGTATTCGCCGGACAACTGCAGAAGCGGCCCGTAGCCCTTGTCCTTCATTCCCGAATTCCCGATCGACGGGTCGTAGTGGAAATACAGGCGAAGATTCGGATCGCGGGTTTCGAAACGGACGTCGATCAGAACGGTGTTCGACCCCGGGTCCGTCGCATAGGTTTTGACGATCTTCCATCTTCCCGATCGCGCGGTATTGGTTTGCTGATAGCTCGGCGAATCGGTCCGCAGAAGCCGGACCTGGTGCACGGAATCGTCCTGTTCGGTCTCGACCCTCTTCGATCTTGGATCGACGACGATGAACTGCAGCAGATGGACATTGGCAACCGTCACGTCCGGATAATAGACCTCGGTCATCACGCCCTGGGCCAGCGTGAACCAGACCTTCGATTCGAGCCCCGCGGATGTCCCGATGCCTTGTTTTCCGGCCGTCGCCCACTGCGCGTCGTTGCCCGGCGCGCCCGGCGCGATCCGCTGCGCGGCGACCGCCAACGCTGCCGAAATCATCAGCAACAGGGTCAACCCGATTCGGATCCCGCCGGTTTGTGCGGCACCGTTGATATCCTTTGAACCGGACCTGACGGTCGCAAGCTTCTCCCCCCGAGCGACGCGAAGCAGTCGGGAAGCATAGCCGCGAGGCGGAATCGTCCGCTCGCCCGGCGTTTTTCGCGGGAAAGAGCTTTTCTCTCGCGTGACCTGGTTTGAATTGAACATATTCTTCGCTGTCGACCTAAACGAACGTATCCGGAACCTTGGAGTTCCGGATCTCAAAACGTCTTACGTTGGATTTTGCGGACCGTCGCCGGGTTCAGTCAGCCAAACTCAACAACGATCAATCAGGATCAAAGGGCCAGCCCCCGAAGATTATAAAGCGGAAACGCCGATCGTGCACATCGCGCGCAGAGACGGCCAGATGCACCACGATGCTGCACAAAATCAAAGAAAGAACCTGCAATCGATACAAGAGCCGAACCCGACCTGATTCAAGACGACCGCAGTCCTGGAAGGATTGAATCCTATACTGGAATCTTGGAATTTGGAATCCGCAATCCACATTTCAGGATTCCAGGTTCCAGGTTTCTGGATTCCAAATTCCGAATCTGGAAACCACATTTCAGGATTCCAACGAAATCCACAAATCGTGACCTCAACTGTTCTTCGTGTCAACTTGGTGTTGCTTCGTGGATATCAGCGTTTTTCATCCACGAAGCAGCACGAACCGGACACGAAGGTTCGGTGGTTCGGGTTTTTCAAAGGACCTGAATCTGGAATCTTGAATCTTGAATCTCTTGAATCTTGAATCTTGGAATCCGTAATCCCAAAATCCCGATCGCAAATCGGCAATCGCAATTCTCCTAATCCTTCCGCCCGATCATGTCGAGCCCGACCGCGGCGACGAGAATCCCGCCCTTGATGAGTTCCTGCATGAAATCGCGCACGCCGAGAAGCGTCATTCCGTTGTCGAGACTGGCCATGATCAACGCGCCGACGCAGGCGCCGAAGACCGTTCCGCGTCCGCCCATCAGACTCGCGCCGCCGATCACGCAGGCCGCGATCGCGTCGAGTTCCTTGAGAACGCCGGCGTCAGGCGTGGCGCTTCCGAGGCGGGCCGTGTAGATCACCGCGGCGACGCCCGTCAGCGCGCCGAGAAATGCGTAAACGCTGAGAATATTGACCTTGTTGTTGATACCCGAAAGCCTGGCGGCGTCCGGATTTCCGCCTATGGCGTAGAGGTATCGGCCGAACGTCGTCGAATTTGTAATGAACGCGCCGAGCAGGGCGATCGCAAGCAGGATCATCACCGGTATCGGAACGCCGGCGTACGAGTTCATCACGTAGATGAACCCCACGATCGCCGCGACCGGCAGAATGCTCTTGGCCATCGCCGCGCCGTAATTGGCCTCGCCGAGCCCGTAATCCATCTGCGACCGCGCCTTTCGATACGCCGAGAACAGAACGGCTCCGATCGCGATGACGGCAAGTATCCAGCCGACCTGCGGGGCGATGTACGATTGGCCGATAGACTTGAAGACCGGATCGGCGATCGGTATCGTCTCGCTCTGTGTGATCCCCTTTACCGCTCCCCGCCAGGCGAGCAGCCCGCCGAGCGTGACGATGAACGCCGGGATGCGGCCATAAGCGGTCAGCACGCCGTGGATGATGCCGATTGCGACGCAGACGACGATCGCCGCGAGGATCGCCGGGACTATTCCGTATCCGGCAAGCACCATCGCCGCGATGCCGCCCCCGAGCGCGAGGACGGAACCGACCGAAAGGTCGATATTCCCGGAGACGATCAGCATCAGCATTCCGACCGCCAAAATTCCGGTCACGGATGTCTGGGTCATCAGATTCGACAAATTGAGCGGCGATAGAAAGACGCCGTCGTTCGTCTTGAAGTAGAAGTACACCCAGATCAAGATCAACGCACCGAGCATCGTGTAGGCGCGCAGCGCCGAGGTTTCGATTTTGAACCCTCTTTTTTCATTCGTTTCGCTCATAATTGTCGATTGCTTTCGTTTGGTTTCCGATCTGCATTTCCGGCTAGCCGGAACATTGTCGGTCATTCGGATCTATCGGGTGCGAGCCCGGCCGCGTTTGACCGCTGATAGTATCTCCGGGCCTATTCCGGATCGCCTTGCGTCATCCGAACGGGCCGCTTGGAATTTCGCCCCGAGCGTCTACTGCGCCACCGCGGCGGCCATCACCTTTTCCGGCGTCGCCTCCGCGCGTGTGAAATCGCCGGTCAGTCGGCCTTCGTGGAGCACGAAGATGCGGTCGGACAGACCGAGGACCTCCGGAAGTTCCGACGAGACGAGCACGATCGCGAGTCCCTGCTTCGCGAGACGGTTGATCTCGGCATAGATCTCCTGTTTCGCGCCGACATCGATTCCCCGCGTCGGTTCATCGAGGAACAGCACCTTCGGATTCGTCAAAAGCCATTTTCCGAGCACGACCTTCTGCTGGTTTCCGCCCGACAGCGTGCCAGCGATCGTCAGCGGCGAATTCGCCTTCACGCGCAGCGATTCCATCGCTCCGGCGGCGGCGGCCGACTCGCGCGAGCGGTGCGTGACGAAAGCGCCCGATATGCGTTTTAACCCGGCGAGCGTCATATTCTCGAGAAGCGTCTGCTCAAGCAGCAGTCCGTAGCGTTTGCGGTCCTCGGTGACGAATCCGATCCCGTGTCGGATCGCGTCGGCCGGAGTGCGGATCGAAACGGCCTCGCCTTCGACGAACACCTCGCCCGACGATTTTCCCTTCCACGCCCCGAAGATCGACATCAGAAGTTCGCTCCGCCCGGCCCCCATCAGCCCGGCGATCCCGACAACCTCTCCCTTTCGAACCGAGAACGAGACGTTGTCGACGATCTTCTTTGACGGATTGTCGATATCGTAGGTCGTCAGGTTGCGGGCTTCGAGCGCGATCTCGCCGAGATCGTGATCGGGAACCGGAAAGATGTCGCCGACCTCGCGCCCGACCATCATCGCGATCACGCGGTCCTTGGTCAGATCCTTCGCATCGCTTGTCCCGACGGTCCGCCCGTCACGCAGCACCGTGATGCGGTCGGCCATCTCGAAGACTTCGTCAAGCTTGTGCGAGATGTAGATCATCCCGACGCCGCGTTCCTTCAGATCGCGCAGGATCGAGAACAGCGTCTTGACCTCCGATTCGGTCAGCGCCGCCGTCGGTTCGTCGAGTACCAGGATCTTCGCCTCCTTCGACAGCGCCTTGGCGATCTCTACCAGTTGCTGCTGGCCGATCCCGAGGTTGCCCACCGGCGTGCGCGGATCGATCGGAAGGCGCAGGTCGCGAAGCAGCTTTGAGGCACGGTGATAAAGTCCCGACCAGTCGATGACCCCGAACCGCGAAGGTTCCTGGCCGAGGAAGATGTTCTCGCCGACGGTCAGTTCCTTGACGAGCGATAGTTCCTGAAAGATGATCGCGATGCCGGCATTCTCGGCTTCTCGGATCGTCGAGAACCGCCGTTCGGCTCCGTCGACTACGATATCGCCGCCGTACGTCCCGAAAGGATAGACGCCGGATAATGTCTTCATCAGCGTCGATTTACCGGCGCCGTTCTCCCCGACCAAAGCGTGGAACTCCCCGGCGTGAAGATCGAACGTCACGCCGTCGAGCGCCTTGACGCCCGGAAATTCCTTGGTTATCTGCCGCATTTCAAGTAGTGACATAGTTTATTTTTGATTTTGGATTTGGGATTTTGGATTTGACCTCAACTCCATCGCAGTTCGCGAAACAACAGATCCATTCGAATTCAGGCTAAATCCAAAATCCGAAATCCAAAATCGAAAATCCGCAATCCCAAATCCGATATCGCCTCACCTGACCAGCGTTATCTCCCGGACGTTTTCCGGTACCTCGATCCGGAGTCTCTTGTTTGCCGCATCGAACTCGGAAGCCAGGACGACGCCGTCGGCCCGGACCTCTTTCGGCGCGGCGCCGATGCCGAGGGCTTCGACGTAACGGATTCGCTGACCTTGAAAATCGCCGAACCGTTCAAGCCGCAGGCTTCCCTGCCGGTGCGTGACTTTTATCTCGCGCCATTCTGAACGCCGGTAACCGTAGCCGTCGCCCGCATCCTGATACAGCTCCGCCGATTCCGTGATTCCCGGTTTGATGCCGGTTCCGACAACGAGCGTCACGTCCGCGCCCGGCATTTCGCCCGTGTGCTGGATGACCGACTGGACCGGTATGACGGAGCCGGCGCGGATGAAGATCGGCAAACGGTCGAGCGGGGCCGGAACGGTCGCCGACTGGCCGCCCGCGTACCGCTCTCCGGTCCACCAGTCGACCCAGTCGGAGCCTTTCGGAAAATAGACAGCTCGGGCGCGCTCGCCCTCGCGCACGACCGGCGCGACAAGCAAGTCGCGCCCAATCAGGAACTGATCGTTGACGAGATATGTCGCGATATCGGTCGGAAACTCGAACCAAAGCGGCCGCATCACCGGCGCTCCCGTCCGCTCGTGTCCGCGGAAAAGCGTGTACAGATACGGCAGGAAACGATATCTGAGTTCTGCCGTCGAGCGGTTGATCCGCGTGAATTCGTCCCCGAAGACCCAAGGCTCCTTGTCCGGCGCGCCCTCGTGCGAATGCGAGCGAAAGAACGGGGTCAGCGCGGCCGCCTGATACCAGCGCGCGAAAAGTTCGCCCGACGGCATTCCGTCGAATCCGCCGGCGTCGGCGCCGACGAACGGCACGCCCGAAACGCTGAGGTTCGCGAGCATCGGGATCGAGATCGCAAGATGCTCCCAGGTCGAGCGGTTGTCGCCCGTCCAAACCGCCGAGTAGCGCTGGACGCCGGCGAAACCTGCCCGCGTCAGGATGAACGGCCGCCGGTCCGGAGCAAGCTTCTTCACGCCCTCGAAACTGGCACGCGCCATCTGCATCCCGTAGACGTTGTGATAGCGCCGGTGCGTGTCGCGCAGCCCGTCGCCGACGTGCGGCGTGTCGTAGGGGAAAGTCTTCCGCGGATGGTGATATATTTCCGGCCGCTCGTCGTTCTCGGTGATGAAAACTCCCGGCTCGTTCATATCGTTCCAAAATCCGGCGATGCCCTCATCGACGTGTCCCCGGTACTGTTCGCCCCACCAGGCGCGCGCCTTCGGATCGGTGAAATCGGGAAAGGCGGAGTTGCCGGGCCACACACGGGCATTCAGCTCGGTGCCGTCGGGATTTCGGACAAAGGCCCCGGCGCGCTTTCCGTCCGCATAGACAGCGTACGCGTCGTCGGTCTTGATGCCCGGATCGATGATCACGACCGAGCGGAATCCGTCGGCGCGCAGGTCGGCTGCCAGCCGCTTCGGATCGGGAAACCGCGTCTTGTCCCAAGTGAAGACGCGAAATCCGTCCATATAATCGATGTCGAAATAGATCACGTCGGCCGGGATCCTCCGCGACCTGAAGCCGTCGGCGATCTCGCGGATGCGCCCCTCGCTCTTGTAAGACCAGCGCGACTGCTGGTTTCCGAGCGCCCAGATCGGCGGGAGCGGGGTCTTGCCGGTCAGGTTAGCGTAGTCCTCGAGAACCTTTCGCGGCGACCGGTCCTTGCCGCCGGTGAACACGAAATAGTCGAGTTCGCCTCCGTTCGCCCCGAACGAATAACGGTCGGGCGAGGTCTTTCCGAGATCGAAGAACGAGCGGAACGTATTGTTGAAAAAGAGGCCGTAAGCCTTTCCCTGATGAAGCGCGTAAAAGAACGGGATCGTCTGATAGGTCGGATCGAGGCCGGCCGGATAAGAGAACGTGTCGGTGTTCCAATTGACGATGTACTCGCCGTTCCGCGACATTCCGGGAAAGGTCTTCTCGCCGAGCCCGTAGTACGTCTCGACCTCGCTGCGGCGCTTCTTCGACGCCACGAACTCGCCCGTCGCGCGATCAAAGACGGCCGGCCGTCGCGGATCGTCGGCGGCGACCAATTCGCCGTCCTGATCGAAGATGCTGATCGCCGAACCGGACTTCGCGATCGTGACCTTTGCGCCGAAGGCGTTCGTCACGATCACTTCGCGCGGCGTTTGCCGAACCGTCACGAGCGGCGTCTTGCGTTCGTTTGAATAGTCGAAGGCGTATGAGAAAGGACGCTCGAACTTGCGCGTCGGCGCGTACCGGACGCGGACGACATCGAGATCGAAGAACTCGACGCCGATCAGTACGCCGCCCGTCGTCAGGACCACGACGCCATTCGTCCGGATCTCGCCGACCGCGCGGAAATCTCCGACCGTCCGCCACTCGCCCTTTGTTGTATGACCCAGCAAAAGAGCCAAACAAAAAGCAAGGACAACTCCCGCCAAACGATTACTTGATCGTTTTCTCGCCATCGAATGTTCGATTTGAACCAACTTCCGGATCGAACGGGATCGATCCGGATCGGCCGGTCTTCCCGCGTCCGTCATCATCGTTACGGGCGCGGGAACAACCGGGCGTCAACTTACTTCTTGGCCGGCCGCTTGTCTTCGGGCACGTTCTGATAAACTTCCTCGTATTTCGCGTAGCCGTCCTTGATTACGGTGTCCATCAGGTTGTTGATGTCGACGACCATAACCTCGAGCAGGATCGCCGGCACTTCCTTCTTGATGTTGTCGTTCATAAACGGCTTGGCATCGGTCAAAGGCTCCTTCTTGGCAAGCTTGATCGCCGCCTCGACCGCGGCGTTCGCGAGCGGGATGATCGGCTTGTAGACCGTCATCGTCTGTTTGCCCTCGGCGATCCGCTGAAGCGCCGCCTTCTCGGCATCCTGTCCGGTGACGATGATCTTGCCTGTGAGTCCTTTCTTCTCGAGCGCGGAAATGACGCCGCCGGCCATTCCGTCGTTCGAAACGACGAACGCGTCGATCTTGTCGGCATTGTTCGTCAGCGCATTCTCGGTGAACTTCAACGCTTCTTCGGACTTCCAATCGGTCATGAACTCGCCGGCTACGATCTTGATATCGCCCTTGTCGATCGCCGGCTGGAGCACCGCGAGTTGTTCCCGCTTCATGATCACCGCGTTGTTGTCGGTCGATCCGCCGTAAACCATCACATAGTTGCCCTTCGGAACCTTGGAGAGCGCGTATTCCGCGATCTTCCGGCCGATGACCGGCACCTGATGCGAGATGTAAAGGTCGAGCTTGTCGGAATTGATAAGCCGGTCATAACTGATCACCGGAACGCCCTTGGCCTTCGCCATATCGACCATCTGCGCGGCCTGCGTCGCTTCGTGCGGGGCGATGACCAGCACGTCGATGCCCTTCGTCAAAAGCTGCTCGACGTCGCTCAACTGCTTTTCGGCCTTGTTTTCCGCGAAGCTGAGTTCGCATTCGACCCCGAGCTTCTCGCAATGCGCTTTGAACGCATCCCGGTCGCGCTGCCAGCGCTCTTCCTTGACGGTCGCCATCGCAAAACCGATCTTGATCTTCTTGCCCCCGGCCGGGTTCGACCCGCCGCCGTTCGCCGTGTTCGTCGGCGGCCCCTGCACGCAGCCCGTAAAGGCGAGCGTAAGTACAACCAGAAACAGGAGACCGATCCCCCGAAGATAATGCATACGAATTGACTCCTTGAAAGATGATTTGATGACTGCCACTAATTTAGCCGTAATCGTCTTGTTTGGCAATCGTTTCCACGCGCCGGCCGATCATCTTCGTCTGAATATCCGGACCCCGAACCCGTCGAGCGACAAGGCCGGTGTCCCCGCCTTGCGTCTTTCGGTCCAAGGCGTGACTTCGTCCCAAGTTCCCGAGACTTCGACCGAGCCGAAGAAAGGCGCGTTCGACATATTGATCGCAACCAGTAATTCCTCTTCGCGGCTCGAACGGGTGAATGTCAGCACGCGCGATTCGTCCGAGTTTCGAAGCCATCCGAGTTCGCCGCGACGGAGCGCGATCGAGGACTTTCGGAAAGCGATCAGCTCGGAATAGAACTTGCCGAATTCCGGGCGGCGCACGCCGGCATCCCAAAACACCGGCATCTTCTCGAAGAGCGCGGGATAGCCCGACTCGGTCGTGTCGCCGACCTCCATCCCGTTGTAGATCATCGGTACGCCGTCCAGCGTGAAGGCCAGCGCCTGCGCCGCGATCGCCCCGCGTTCGCCGAAGCGCGCGATGGCCCGCTTTTCGTCGTGATTGTCGGAGAACCGCATACGCAGCGCGCCCTTCGGGAATTTCGCCCGCTGATCCTCCCAGACCTTGCGCACCGTCCAGGCCGGCGCCCCGTTCTGCAGGACCTGCGTCAGAGCCGAATGATTCTCCCACGAGTAATCGAGATCGAATGCCTTGACGAGCAGATCGGGAGATTCCCATTCGGCGAGCCAGATGGCGTCGGCCTTGATCTTGTCGACCTCGGCCCGGGCCTTTTCCCAGAAATCGGTCGGGACGAACCCGGCGACGTCGCACCGGAACCCGTCAAGATCGAATTCGCGAACCCAGAACTTCAGCATCTCGATCATGTATTTCCGAAGTTCCGGATTATCGTAGTTGAGGTCGGCGACGTCGCCCCAGTCGGGGATCGGCGGGATTACCTCGCCCTTATCGTTGGTCGTATGGAATCCCTTGGTCTTCATCATCACAGAATCCCAACTCGTATGGTTGGCGACGATGTCGATAATGACCTTCATCCCACGACTGTGAGATTCGGCGACGAGCCGCTTGAGATCATCTGCGCTGCCGTAATCCGGATTGATCGCGTAATAGTCGCGGACCGCATAGGGCGAACCGATCGTGCCCTTCTTCTTTTCCTGGCCGAGCGGATGGATCGGCATCAGCCAGAGAACCGTGACCCCGAGTTTCTGGAGCCGGTCGAGATCTTTCGTGATCGAATTGAAATCCCCTTTCTGCGAATAGTTCCGAGGGAAGATCTCGTAGATCACGGCGTCCTTGACCCAGTCGGGCGAGGTCCGCGCGTTCTCTTTCGAAAAATCGCGCGTCGATGTTTGCTGGGCCGCGATGATATGCGGCATCGTCGAGATCAAAAGCGTCGTCAGGACGCTTTTTGTCATCAGGTCGCGAAGGACTTTGTAGCTCATATTCGTTGATTCCCTTTCGTTGAATTGTTCGACCCGCCGATCAGTGGCCGGCACCGCCCGCGGGCTGCGCGATCTGTTCGGCGCCGACGTCCTTCACGATCAGAACGCTGACGGCGGCGATCAGAAGCGAGATTCCGCCGAGCATCACGACCTTCAGCGGATCCTTGCCGAGCAGATTCTCGTATATCTGCGGGATGATGAACGACATCACGACCTGCGGAATGACGATGAACAGGTTGAAGACGCCCATATAAACGCCCATTCTCTCAGGCTTGATCGCGCCCGCGAGGATCACGTACGGCATAGAGAGTATCGACGCCCACGCGATGCCGACGCCGGCCATTCCGACCCAAAGGAAGTATGGCCCGGTTGCGAAATAGGTCGACAGAAGTCCAAGTCCGCCGCAGACGAGACAGATGATGTGCACCGCCTTGCGGCTGGTCGCGGCCGCGATCGGCGGGATCGCGAACGCGACGATGAAACATACGATGTTGTAGATGCCGAAACTGGCCCCGCCCCATTCGGTTCCCTGTTGAAAGAGCGGCGATTTGTCGTCGGTCGCGCCGAAGACGTGTCGCGCCACGGTCAGGCCGTAGAACTGCCACATACAGGGGAGCGCGAACCACGTGAAGAACTGAACGACCGCAAGCTGCTTCATCGTCGTCGGCATATCGGCGATCGCCTCGCCGATCTCCCTTACGATCGAACCGACGATATTCCCCTCGTTCTTCTTCCGCTCGAATTCTTCCATATCGGCCGGAGGGTATTCCTTTGAGAAGAACACGGTCCAGAGCACGGCGCCGAGAAAACAAGCCGCGCCGACGATGAACGCGATGAGCGTCGAGTACGGAATGCCGCTTGCCATCACGCCGGCAACCCCAAGTCCCGTAAGGATCAGCGGAAGGAAGTTCGCAAGCGTTTGGCCGATGCCGATGAAGAAGGATTGCATGACAAAGCCGGTGGTGCGCTGTTCCTCGGGAAGATTATCGCCGACAAACGCCCGAAACGGTTCCATCGTGATGTTGATCGAAGCGTCGAGTATCCAGAGCAGACCGGCCGCCATCCAGACCGCCGACGAATTCGGCATCAGGATCAGACAGATGCTCGCCAGGATCGCGCCGGTCAGGAAGAACGGCCGGCGGCGACCGAGCCGCGTCCAGGTCCGGTCCGACATCGCGCCGACGATCGGCTGAACGAGCAACCCGGTCAGCGGACCTGCCAGCCAGAGATACGGCAGCGTTCCCTCATCCGCGCCCAGATATTTGTAGATCGGCGACATGTTCGCCATCTGCAAGCCCCAGCCGAACTGAATTCCGAGAAACCCGAAACTCATGTTCCAGATCTGCCAAAAAGATAACTTCGGTTTGTTTTCCATCTAATGTTCTCCTTGTTTCGGATCCGACCGGGCAAGACACAGCGCCCCGCTCGGAGATGTCGATCTTCAAGACCTGAAATCGGCGACGGTCAATCGTTCGTCCGCGAACCGCCTTCTTTCCTATTCTTGATCCGGACCGCGATCCAACTTCCCGCGACGACGAGGATGATAAACGCCCCGCCGGCGATGACCGCGTTGCTGAGGACGGCGCCCGCCGCGTTTCGCGACGTGATGCCGAGAAACAACAGGAACGCGGCGATTGTCAGTCCAATTGTGCTAAGTGCTTTCATTTTTTTGTTCAGGGCGGGGCTCCTGCCCGCCGCAGTTTTTTCGCAGCGCGGATTCTTTCTCCGCAAACTGTTCAGGGCGGGGCTCCTGCCCCGCCGCTAAATTCGTCCTATCCTCGTTTGCGGGCTACTGCCCGCAATCATACCGATCAACTTCGACCGGCGATTCGCCGCCTTGATACGCCTGATAACTTGACCATCGCCATTCCGCAGGGTGTTTGCAAAGACCGGCCCGAACCGGGTTCATGTGAATATAGTTAAGCTTTTGCTCAAGGAATTTGCGCGAGTAGATCTCGATGATCATCGGTTTTGGTTGCCAGACGGCGAATCGATGCTTGCGTTTCAGGTAAACTTTCAATTTCAGAAGAATCTTCCAGAGCCCCGCCTCTTTGAACCGGTCGATTATCTTTCTCGCGCTGAGGCCTCGGAGTCGAAGCATGAATTTCTCCGGATCATTGTCGGGCAACTGCAACAGAATGTGAAAATGATCCGGCATCAGCACATATCCGAGAAGCCTGAACGGGAAAAGTTGCTTGACCTCCCGAAGCTGTTCAAAGAAGATTTCGCACGCTTCCTCGTTGTTGAAGACGGGAACGCGATTGTGAGTTACGCCCGTTATGTAGTGAGTATCTTTCATTTTTCTCCTTTTGTCGGGCAGTAGCCCGACATATTCTTGAGTGTTGTTCGGGTCGACGGCGCGGAAGCGCCGTCCCGAACGGGTTGAGTGCTGTTGGGATCGACGGCGCAGAAGCGCCGTCCCGAACAGAAGCGCCGTCCCGAACGGGTTGAGTGTTGTTGGGGTCGACGGCGCAGAAGCG
>CAZARD010000012.1:25793-56053 GCA_964487505.1 uncultured Blastocatellaceae bacterium
CAGAAGCGCCGTCCCGAACGGGTTGAGTGTTGTTGGGGTCGACGGCGCAGAAGCGCCGTCCCGAACGGAAGCGCCGTTATGAAAGGACGAATTGTCAAAGATCCTAAACTGCTAACGATTTACCGTGAATATCGCGCCGGTTCGAGCTGGCATTGCGAATCTAACCCGTCCATTCTCGACACGGACATCGCCGACAACACCGAGCCGATCGCTCAGAACCGAAGCGGCCGGAATCTGCTTTATCATCGAGACGTCGAACGAGACGCCGGCGGGTTTGACGTCGTTGTTGAAGACGATCAAGACGGCCTCGCGGTCGGTCACTCGCGCGAACGCCATCTGCTGGTCCTCGTCGAGCAGGTCGAGCGACCGCCCGCGCCGCAACGGTTCGAGCTCACCGCGAAGCGCTCCTAATTTCGCCAGATGGTTCCAGACGTCGTTCTGCGATTTCGTTCTCCCTGAGGCCGCAAAAGCGTTGATCCCGTCGCCGGGGAATCCGCCGGGAAAATCGCGGCGGTTGTCGGGATCGCCGCCGCCCGGCATCGCGATCTCGTCGCCGTAATACAGCAGTGGCGTCCCGCGCGTCGTCATAATGAAGGATTGCGCCAGCTTTAGTCCGTCGGTCGTCGCGCCGCGCTCGTGCATGAACCGCTCCATGTCGTGAACCCCGAGGAAGGTCGTCAGCACGTTCGGATTCGGATAAAGCCAGTCGCGCGACAGCATCTGCGAGACGCCGCGGATCGATTCGCCCCGCGCGAAGGCCGCCCTGAGGGGATAGAAGAGCCCGAAATCGTAGAGCGTATCGATCTGCGGATCGATGCCGTCGTGCCCCTTGCGGCCGGTTTGGAAGTACGCGACGAGCGCCGGATCGCCGTCGAAAAGCTCGCCGAGGATATTCACCTTCGGATACTCGCGCTTGACCGCCGAGCCCCATTTCGCCCAGAACGAACGCGGCACGTGCGGCAGCGTGTCCATCCGGATCGAATCGAAACCGAATCGTTCGAGCCACCAAAGGCTATTCTGGATCAGATACTTCTCGACCTCGGGATCGTTTTGGTTGAAATCCGGCAGGATATCGATGAACCAGCCCTCGATGTTCCGCTGCTGCGTCTGGAACGTCGCGCGCGGATTCATCGCGGTCCATTTTTGCCAGTTGTTCGACAAGTGCTTTTCGAGCGTCCCGTTCCACCACGTCGGCGTCGGCGGATCGGCCGCCCATCGATGATACGGTCCCGTATGGTTCGCGACCTGGTCCTGGATCACCTTGAACCCCATCGACTGCGCTTTGCGGACGAACTCGAGAAGCTTCGCCTCATCTCCGAGATGCTCGTCGACGGCATACATATCGACTGCGCCGTAGCCGTGATAACCGGTCGTGAACGGCAAACCCTCGTACATTTCCTTGTAGTCCGGCTTGTCGTTGTTGTCGTAGACCGGCGTTGTCCAGATCGCCGTCACTCCCAGCGATTTCAGATACGGGAGCTTGCTTATCAGGCCTTCGAGGTCCCCGCCGTGATAATGCCGGCCGTACCGCCGATCGAACAGTCCCTTCGATTTCTCGGGATCGTTGTTCGACATATCGCCGTCGGCGAAACGGTCGGGGATGACGAAATAGATCACGTCGTCGGGAGTGTATCCGCGATGCGTCGAGGCCGACCGCGATTTCGCGAAGATCTCGAACTCGAACGAAGCGGATGCGCCCGGTTTGACGATGCCGAACCGGTATTTGCCGGGCTTCGCCGTCGGCGGCACCGCGATATCGACGAACAGATAGTTCCCGTTCACCGATGACTTCAGGTTGCCGGTCCGAAATCCGCGCGGCGCGGAGATGCCGACGCCGTTCAGGTCCTTTCCGGTCAGGAGCACCCGAACGGGATTCACAGTCGATCCGGTCCACCACGACGGCGGTTCGACTTTCGAAATCGCCTGCGCGGCGGTAGACCCAACGACCGAAAAGACCGCAACCAGCAAACAAACAAATCGTCTCATATTACCTATATACCCACTTGGAGCGGCAAAAAGATGAGCCGCTTCGTTCCTTTTGTGACCTTAACTTCGATTTCCGTGCACATAAACTCGAACCTCGGCGAAGCCGCCCGCAGCCGGTAACTTCCCCGACGAAATCCCGGAAAACAAAACCGTCCGTCAGCGCCCGTCTTCACTTTTGCTATCGGGACGGGCGTTTCCGACGAATCGCCGATCCGGTACAACTCGACGATCGCGCCGGCGAATGCCCTGTCATTGAGGGTTACGACCCCGGTGATCTCTTTCGTCGTGACCCGACGAAAAGTGACCGTCATCGATGCGCAGACCGCATTTTCGTATTCCCCGGCGGGCTTGGTTTCGCAGGCCTGAGCCTTTGCCGCAACCTCAAGGACAAAAACCAGCATACACGCCGCGATCGGTTTCACGAGAATTTGACCGAAATTCATTCTTCAGCCTTTCGAAATCTGCGAATCAAACGCAACACCCCAAGAATCGAGTATCCGATCAGAACATACTCGCCGAATCGGACGCCGAAGAATTCCATCATTCCGATCTGCCTTTCGACCGACCCGTCGACCGGATCGACGCAAGTGAACCGCTGGCTTACCCTGATTCCGCCGCCGCGTGCCGGGCCGCGCTCGACCTCGTGCACCAGTTCCGATCCCGAGGGACAGTAGATCCACTCCATCGGCTTGTTGTAGACCGGATTTCCGGGCTGATCGATCGCCGATCCGACCGCCGCGAAGATCACGATCAACATCGCCTTGACGAACGGTTCGGAAGATCCCAATTCGCTCGTGTCCATTCGGAACCAGAAGAATCCGATGACGAGCGCGATCGCCGATCCGAGCCACTGGATATGCGTCAAAGCCACAAACCCGCCGTAGAGCAGTCCGATCCCGGCGGCAACCGCCGCGACTATGATAATGATCCAGACGAGGCTCGGAAGTTTCATTTCCTGCGTCCGTAGGTTTCAACCAGATCGCCCAACCGATCGGCGATCTCCCGCGACACGTCGCCCTCGCGACATTGCCAGAACCAGTTACCTGACTCCGAAGCCGGCAGGTTCATTCGCGCTTCGGTTCCGAGCCCGAGCAGGTCCTGCATCGGCACGATCGCGGTGTTCGCGACACTCCCTAGAACGGTCCGGATGAAATCCCAATGGATCTCGGAACCGTCCGAATTAAGATATTTCAGACAGAAGTCGTGCTCGCGGCTGATCTCGTCCTCGCCGCGCGTCGAGCCGGCGCCGGCCTGCGAATTGAACCAACCGACGGTCGTGTCGTTGTCGTGCGTTCCGGTGTATACGACGCAGTTCTTGATGTAATTGTGCGGCAGGTCGAGATTCTCCGTGTCGCCGCCGAACGCGAACTGCAGGATGCGCATTCCGGGGAAGCCGAAGCCGTCCCGAAGTTCCTCGACATCGGGCGTGATGACGCCGAGGTCTTCGGCGAGGATAGGCAATTTCCCGAGCGTCTTGCGGAGCGTCGTGAACAACTCCTTTCCCGGAACATTGACCCATCGGCCGTTCTCGGCGGTCTTATCGCCGCCGGGCACTTCCCAACTCGCGGCGAAACCGCGGAAATGATCGATCCGAAGGACGTCGACGGTCTTCAAAGTGAACTTGACGCGGGAGATCCACCATTTGAAACCGTCGGCGCGCATCGCGTCCCAATTGTAGATGGGATTGCCCCAAAGCTGGCCGGTCTTCGAAAAATAGTCGGGCGGAACGCCGGCGACGACCTTCGGCGATCCGTCGCGGTTCAGCTTGAACTCCTGCGGATTGCACCAGACGTCGGCCGAATCGAGCGAGATGAAGATCGGGACATCGCCGATCATCCTGATCCCGCGACCATTCGCATAGTTCTTGAGCCGCGTCCACTGCTTGAAGAAAAGGAACTGGTAGAATTTCTGCGCCTGGATCTCGTCGAGCAACTCCTCGTGGGCGGCAAGAAGCGCCTTTTCATCGCGCAGCTTCAACGGCTCGTCCCATTGCTGCCAGGACTTCTGTTCCTGCGTCTTTTTGATCGCCCGGAAAAGCGCGTAGTCGTCAAGCCAATCGGCGACAAGCTGCGTGAACGACTCGAACGATCCGCGCAGGTTGACGCTGGTCGTCAAACGGAAACGCCTGTACGCCGTTTCAAGGAGCGCGTTCTTCCATTCGATGACGCTTCCAAAATCTACCCGGCCTTCCGGAAACTCGGGCCGGTCGGCGATCTCGTCGGCGGTCAGTAGATCTTCATCGACCAAGATCTCCGGCGAGATCAGGTTCGTATTGCCGGCAAACGCCGAGAAGCACTGGTAAGGGGAATCGCCGAACCCGGTCGGCCCGAGCGGCAGCACCTGCCAATACGTTTGTTTCGCCTGGACCAGAAAATCGACGAATTCGTACGCCGTTCGGCCCAGATCGCCAATGCCGTACGGCGACGGCAAACTCGTCGGATGAAGCAGTATTCCTGCAGCTCTTGGAAAGGTCATCTTTGGTATTCGGTGGACGGCAGACGGTAGACAGACAGTGGACAGTGCTGATCTGTCGCAAAGTCGATCGACAGTCGTCAAGCCTCATTCGTCCATTCTCATCAGTCAGTCGTCCGTTATGGGTCTCAATTCCTCTATCGTTAGCCGTCGTAAGTCCTCAATGCCAGTCGTCTGGCATCAATTGTCAGTCGTTGATCGCACCTCTTCACTACGAACTTTGCACTTTACACTATGCACTGTCCCGCACTTTGCACTTTGCACTATGCGCTGACCGCGCTTTGCTCTCAAAATCCATATGCGATCGCCGATCGCGGAGCAAGCTTGAGTTTCAGCTTGCCGCCGGCCGTCGTCACGTTCTCGCGGTCTGAGATCAGCGGTCCGAAATTCACGCGATTTCCGAGCTTTGACCGCGGTATCTCGTACGGGATCTCGATCTCTTTCGCCTGGTCGCTGTTGTTGAATGCGACGACCGCGACCGCGCGGCCTTCGGCGAGGCGCTCGAAAACATACGCGTCGGCGTCGTAGAAGAGGTCCGTCGTCGAACCGCGTTGGACGGCGAGATTCGTTCGCCGCAAATCGATCCACCTCCGGGCCCAAGCGAACATATCCCGCTCGTCCGTTCCGCGTCCCGAAGTCGAGAATTTGTCGTTCGAATCACCGGGAAATCCACCCGGGAAATCACGCCGGTTGTCCGGATCGTGTCCGCCGCGCATCAGGATCTCCTCGCCGGCATAAAGCTGCGGGATCCCGCGGGTCGCCAGAACGAATGCCAGATGCAGTTTCGCGCCCTCGTTCGTCGCGCCCGGAAGGCTCATGAACCGGTCGGTGTCGTGGTTGTTCGCCATCACCGTCACAAGATTGATCTCCGGATAAAGTCCGTCGTACTTGAGAACGTCGCGCAAAGCGCGCATCGGCTTCTTGCCGGTAAACACTTCCTGCGAGGTCCGCCAGAGTTTGAAATCGAAGACCGACGGAAGTTTCGTATCGACTCCGTCCCATCCCGATTTGCCGCCCTGGAAGAAAGCGGTGTGCGCGGAATCTTCCTCGAACACTTCGCCGACCATCCAGAATCGCGGATACTGCTTTTTGATCGCGAGCGACCAATCGCGGATAAAATCGCGCGGCATATACTGGATCGTGTCCTGGCGGATGCCGTCGATCCCGGTCACGCCGATCCACCACAAAGCGTTCTGGATCAAATACTTGCGCACTTCGGGATCGTTCTGATTGAGATCCGGCAGCGTAAAATCGAACCAGCCCGAAAGCGTGTTCGCGCGCTCGTTCCGCGACGCGTTCGGAGATAGCAGGGACGAATTGTTGAAACGGTTCTGCTCGAACGGCGGCGTCCAGGTCGAGGTCGGCGGATTCTTCGCCCACGGATGCCGGAATCCGTAATGATTCGCGACCTGGTCCTGAATAATCTTGAGCCCGTTGGCCTTTGCGACGCGAACCAACTCTTTCAGATCCTCGAGCGTGCCGAAATGGTTCTCGACGCTATAGAAATCGACCGCGCCGTAACCGTGATAGCTGGCCATAGGGCACCAGGGCTTGTCGCAGGTCGTGATCTCGTCGGTGTTGTCATACCACGGCGTGAGCCAGATCGCCGTGACGCCGAGTTCCTTCAAATACGGGATCTTCGCCGTGATGCCTTTGAAATCTCCGCCGTGCCACATTCGCGGGTTCGTCCGGTCGACATTCTTGTTGTTCGACCGATCGCCGTCCGCGAAACGGTCGGTCATTATCAGGTAGATCACGTCCTCGCCGCTTATGCCGCGAAAGTTTGTCCGCGCATCGAGTTCCGGCAAGACCTCGAACGGAACCCGCGACCTTCCGGCGGGCGTCGTCAGCTCGAACTCGTACTTTCCCGGCCGCGCGGCTTTTGAAATGAATGCGTCGAAGAAAAGATAGTCGCCGCGCTCGTTGACGCGGAGATTTGCGGCCCGCACCGCGGGATTGCGCGACGCGACGCGCACTCCGGCAAAGTTCTCGCCGCGGACCATGATCCGCACCGGATTGATCGAATGCCCGGCCCACCACGAAGGCGGCTCGACCTTCGAGACGCCCGGTGATTGGCCGAACGCCGCACCGGCCAGGATCAGAAGCGCGATGACGGCGATCGCCGCCGTCGAATTTGATCTCCCTTTGCTCATGCCTAGAACTCCGGGGTGCCGTCGATCATCGTCTTCGTGATATCGAACGTCGTGCTTCGCGGGATCTGGAAGTTCGCGATTCCCTTGGTTTCGAAGATCAGCGTCACTGTCTTGCTTTCGCCTGTCAGGAACTTCGCGCCTTTCTCGTCAACGCGCGGGAAAAAGAACGTCGCCTCGCCGTCGTTCGAAAGCGCCGGCTGGAAGAACGCGAGTTTGCGTTTCTCGCCCTTGTCGTTGATCAGATAGACGGTGTCCTTCAACTGCTCGAACTTGACGTTGACCAGTCCGAACAGCCCGCTCCGTACCTGCCGGTCGGCAATCGGCGGCGAGATGGTGACGACGAAATTCTCCTGGCAAGCCGGACAGTCAAGCGTGCCCTTCATCTTTTCGTCAAACTCGGCCTTTTTTTGGGCGTCCAGTTTGTCGTATCCCGCATCGATCATCTTCAGCCGCACGAGCGCCTGCCGGATCAACACCGCGGACCGGAGGCGGACCGTAACATACGCCGCGTCGGCGACCTGCGCGTTGCTCGTGTCCCCGACGACCTGCGCCCACGGCGAATCCGAGATCAATCGGACGATCTCCTCTTTCGTCCAACGCTTGTACGATTTCTGCATCCAGAAATCCTGCGCTGCCGCCGAAGTCGCCAGCACGAGGGCGGCAATGATAGTAAAGGTTACGCGTTTCATACTTTTGTCAGTCTCAGAACTCGACGTGATCGCCGACGATCATCGGCGCGACGTCAACGCGGAAATTCGTCACCGCGTTGACATCGTTCTTAGTGACGTTGAAGACGAAGTACTTGCTCGCGGTCGTGAACAGCGGCGATCCTTTCTCATCGAACCGCGGGAAAAAGAAGATCGCCTCTTCACCGGCGCGCTTCGGCGGCACGAAATTCACGAGTTCGCGTTTTTCTCCCTTGTCGTTCATCAGATAGATATACGATTTCAGGTCATCCAGCCTGGCATTCGAAAATGCAGAATAGACCGCGTCGAAATTCTTGTTTTCGCTCGAACTGCTTGTCAGCGTCAAAACGTAGTTCCCGGCGCAGGCCGGACATTCATACAGCCCGACCTGCCGCTTGTTGAACAACTCCAGTTCTTCCTTCGTCAGCTTCGAAACATCGGTCTCGAGCTGGTTCTTCCGGATCATCGCGAGCCTGATCGCGAGCGACGAACGCATCCGCAGAGTGAACACGAAACTGACGGCCGGCTGGATCGCTCCCTGGTTGACCGTGTTGACCGTTCCGCGCGCCGTCCCGCCGCCGGAATTCCCGGTCGCCAGCGTCGCCGGCGTGAACGATCCGGCGGCGACGTTCTGCGTCGATTCGTACTGCAGCCTGACCTCCTGGCTCTTGGCGAATTCCGAATTGTTCAGGATCTTTTCGACGTCATTCTTGTCCCATTTGTCGAAATCCTTGGTCTTCCAATCCGTCTGAGCGCCGACGGACGCACAGAGCCCGATGACCGCGACCGCCAAAAACAAAACTCTAACGATTCGCATTATGATCCTCCTTACGGCGTCGAAAGCTTCTGCGTGCGCAGCTTCTCGTCAAAGATCCTTTCCTGTTGGGCCGCCTTCTCAAGGGCGTCCAGCCGCTTGAACTCCGCCAGCGCCGCATTCGCCTTGTCGGTCTGTTTGAGACGCGAATAGGCGAGGAATAGTTGGTAATAGGCCTGCGGGTTCACCCGATTTATCGCAACAAGTTTCTCGAGCCGCCCGACGGCGTCCGTGTAATTTCGCTGCTTGATCGCGAGTCGGGCGTAATCGAAAAGCGCCGAGGCGTCGTTCGCGTCGAGCGCTACCGCTTTCTTCAGCGCCGCTTCCGCATCGTCGAACCGCCCCTGTTCGACGGCTACGTAGCCGAGCGTCGCAAGCGCCTCGACGCTGTCGGGATTCTTGGCGACGAATTTCTCGAGTAGCTGTCGCGAGACGTCGAAATTGCCTGCCGAACTGTGAACGAACCCTCGCAGATAATCGATCTTCGGGTAGTTCGGATCGAGTTGCGCGACGAGATCGTAATCGGCCGCCGCGGCGATCCATTCGCCCTTGCGGAAGTTCGCGTTGGCGCGTCCGACGGCCGAGGTCACGTCCTTCGGATTGAGCTTCAGCGCTTCGGTAAAACTCTTGATCGCGCCTTCCCAAAAACCGGCCCGAAGGTACTCGCGCCCGAGCAGCGAGTGATAGTTCGGGTTCTGCGGTTCGATCTCGAGACAATGCCGGAACTCTTCAACCGCGTTGCCGTGATCGTTTCTCTGACTGGCGATGACCGCGAGGCGAAAATGCACTTCGACGGCCCCGGGCCGCAGATCGGCCGCCTGCGCCAGCTGTTCGACGGCCTCGTCCTGCCGTTTCAAATTGTCGAGAACGAGTCCGAGATTGTAAAGAATCTCGAACGTGTTCGGGGACATCTCGTTGGCGCGACGGAAGATGCGCAGGGAACGCTCGAACTGCTCGCCCTGCGCGAGGACTACGCCGAGCGAGAAGAGCCCGCGCAGGTCGTTGGCGAAGCGCGTCTCAAGGGAATCGGCGAGCGTGTTCGCCTCGGCATCGCGGCCGGCGCGATAGGCCACGTTCAGGAACGCGGTCGCGATCTGGATGTCGGCCGGATTCGCCTTGAGCAGGATCGAGAAATACTCGGCCGATTTGTCGAACTTCCCGGTTTCGGCGTAAATGGCCGCGGCGTTGTAGCGCGCCTGAAGATAACCGGGGTCCAATTTAAGAACGGCTTCGAACTGCGCGAGGGCTTCGGCCAGCTTGCCTTGGTTCGCATAGAGACGCCCGAGATTGTTCTTCGGACTGACAAGTTTCGGATCGAGTTTGATCGAAGTCGTGAATGCCGCCAGCGCCTCGGCCGATTTTCCCTGCTCGTCGAGAACGATTCCGAGCACGTTTTGGGCGACGGCCGATCGCGGCGACAGTTTTACGGCCTTGCGGGCTTCTATCTCGGCCCCCGGAAGGTCGCGTGCCTCGAGCAGCCGGATCGCGTTGTCGACGGCCTCTTTCGCCGCGGGGGACGTTTCGTCGGCCGTCGCCGCGGGCTTGCGCGTCGGCCGGCGCTGCGCATCGGCAAAGATCGCGAACGTGACGATCATCGTCAGCGCGGCGATCATCGCCAAGAGATTCCTGATCGGGATATTTCCGGGATTCGTCACGGGTTCTGATTTCCCTCCCGGAATTCCTTGTTCAGTTTTTCGACCAGATCGAACTCGCGCTTGGCTTCTTCGGCGCGGCCGAGCCGGCGGAGCGCGATCGCCCATTGGTACCGCGCGTCGGTCCGTTTCGGTTGCACGGCGACCGCCCGCCGGAGAGCTTCTTCCGCTTCCGTGAACGATTCCTTGAGCATATACGCGCGGCCGAGCGCCCAGTTGGCCTCGAAGCTGTTCGGCTCAGCTTTGAGCGCGCCGGTCAGCGCGGCTATCGCCTCGTCGAGTTTTCCTTGTTTGACGAAGAGAGTGCCGGTCCCGACCTGCCCGAAAAACGAACTGCTGTCGAGCCGCACGATCTCCTGATACTCGGCCAGCGCCTTGTCGCTCTCACCAAGCGCTTCGAGGACCGTGCCGAAGAAGAACCGGGCCTCGAGATTTGCCGGCGCGATCTTGACGGCGGCTTCAAGGTTCTTCGCCGACGAGACGTACTTCGCATCGGCATAGAGAAGCCGGCCGAGATAAAGATTGGCGTCGAAATTGTTCGGTTGAAGCTCGATGGCCTGCGTCAGCGACTCGATCGCTTCGGCCGAACCGCCCTGTTTGGCGGCAAGGATCACACCAAGCAGCGTGCGCGCGTCGGCGAAACCGGCGTTGAGCCGCAGAGCGCGTCGCGCCTCGGCCTCGGCCTCTGGCATCCGCCTGAGATTATAAAGCGACAGCGCGCCGAGATATGCGGCCTCGACCGAATTCGACTGGCGTTTCGCAAGTTCGGCAAAGGTCGCGGCGGCTTCTTCCCAACGATTGAGCTTGACGTAAACGAGTCCGAGGTCCTGCCACGCGCCGTAGAGCTCGGGATCTTTCGCGAGCGCGGCGTTGAACCGCTCAATGGCGGTCTTCATATCGCCTCGGTCGGCATTCAGCAACGCATCGACATAGATGACCCGCGGTTCCGAGGGTTTTGCGTCCTGGAGCAGAGAAAGCTGATTGATCGCCGACGCGAGGTCGCCAAGCTCGCGGTAGGCTGCGATGAGTTCGAACCGCACCTCGTAAAGGCGGGCGTCAAGTTCGAGCGCCCGGCGGAGCTTCTCAACCGCCTCGGGGAGCAGTTTCTTGTCACCGGTCCGCAGAAGGAACCGACCGAGCTGGTAGTTCGCGGTGTAGTTCTTTTCGTCGAGTTTGAGAGCCTCGCGCTCAGCGGCGATCGCTTCCTCGCCGCGCCCCAACTTCCACAGGACGTAACCGAGGTTCGCCCGGAACTCGGCGTTCTTCGGATCGATCTCAATTGCCCGCCGCAGATCGTCATATGCGCCGGAAAAGTTCTGGAGCCGCATCCGCGCCAGTGCCCGTTCGTTTACGGTTTCGGCGGAATTTGGCTGCGTCTTGAGCTTTTCGGTCGCCTCGACCTCGATCCGTGCCGCACGGGCTTCCGGCGACCGGAATCGCTCGACGTGCGACCGCTTCGGCGCTTCGGGGCTCGCGACCGGCGTTTGCGACGAAACGCCGACGGCGGCGATCGCAAACAGAACGACCGTCACAAATGACCTGATCATCCAATTATTTTGCATCAATCCGCACATCGGCGTCGAATAGTTCCGGGCCGCGCCCGAAAATGATAGCTATCGATACTCCGATGTCCGACCCTGGGAATGCCAGCCGGCGCGTTCCGGAGCAAAAACAAAAAGGCTTCAGGTAAATCGCACCCAAAGCCTTTCTTTTCATTGAGTGAACTCCCTCTCTTTAGAAAAGAAGCTTCACACGGTACTGGACCACGCGACCCGAGTACGCATTGTACTTGATCTCACCGAAATCGCCGTTCGGGCTCGCCGGGTTTCCAATGTTGTTGTTCGGAACCGTGAAATTGACACGGTTGAACACATTGTAGAACTCGATGCCGAGCTGAAGTTTGAATTTCTCGGTAAGCCGGGTGTTCTTGAACAGCGACATATCGGCGAACCACTGCGACGGTCCCCGGAACGCATTGCGCTTGAGGTTTCCGTAGCGGATGGTGTTGCCGGCGCCGTTGACGACCGTCGTAAGCCCCGAGGTCGCGCTGAACGCGGCCGGATTCAGGTACTTGTTAGCCGGAACGTTCGCGAACGGGTCGCCGACGAGCGACGGACGTCCGAGACCGTTGAAGCCGGTGACGACGCTGAACGGAAGTCCGGTGCGACCGGTAACGATCCAGTTCATCTGCCATCCGCCGACGATCGCATTGACCGCTCCGCCTTGGTTCAGGTAGGTCTTACCCTTGCCGAACGGAAGATCGATGAGCACGCTGGCGTTCAGCAGTTGACGCGTATCGAGTCCCGAATTGCCCCAATCGGCGTCCAAATTGAACGGATCGATCGGGCCACTTCGGCTTTCGCGCTGGTCGCCGAGACTGTTGAACACACCGGTCGAATTGTCCTTGGTGTGGCTGTACGTGTAATTGATCTGTCCCTGGAAGTTATTCGAGAGACGTTTCTGGAGCTGCACCTGGATGCCGTCATACTGCGACTTCGCGCCGTTGGTGTACAGCAGCGCCGTGCCGAGCGCCTGGTTCGCCGCGTTGCGCGCGGCTCCGGTTCCGCCCGAACCCATATTGGTCGAGTAAAGGAGGTTACGCGAACGGTTGCCGACATAAGCGACGCTCATCGAGTAGTCCTTCAAGAACTGATACTGGAATTCGGCCTGGAACTGATTGACCATTCCGTTGCGCTGATCGAGATCGAGCGCGTAGACCGACAGGCCCGACGGAATGTTGTTCGGATCGGCAGCTGCCGGAACCGGCGGCGGTCCCGTGGTGATGCCGTATGCCGGACCCGCGATACGTCCCGAACCCCAGTCGATCTGATCGAAACCGGTGCTGCTGGAATTCGGAGCGTTCCTGATACCCGCCGGATAATCGGTTCCGTCGAGCGTGTAGAGCAGACCGTAGCCGCCGCGGATGACCATCGTCTTCTCTTTGTTGAGAGCGAGCGCCATACCGATGCGCGGTCCGAAGTTGTTCGTGTCGGGATTGACGATGCCGTCGCCGCCGCCCGAAGCCGTCAGGATCTTCTTCTGCGAGACGTCATAGAGACTGTAACGTCCGTCTTTCTCGGACCACGGAGTGAAAAGATCGTAACGAAGCCCGAGGTTGAGATTCAGCCGATCGTTGACCTTCCAGTCGTCCTGGATGAAGAAGCCCCATTCGTTCGAACGGAGGTTGAACGGTCCGCCCGCGATCGAACCCTTCGACACGTTGAGCGCCGGAAGGCCGAGCAGGATGTTCGCCGTCGCATTGCCGGTTCCGCCGTACGGGATGCCGTCCGGACGGACATAGCACGCCGTCGTCGTTCCCGAACCTGCGGGACAGGCCGCGTTCGGTCCCGTCGCCGGGCCGTTGTCGCCGTACTGGAACTGTCCCTTGAGACCGCCCGAACGGCCGCCGTCGATCGTGTTCAGGAAGCGCATGCGAAGTTCGCCGCCGCCCTTGATCGTGTGGTTGCCCTTGATGAAGGTGACCGTATCGGCAAAGTACGGGTTCTTGCTCTTGACCTGGAAGAGGCCGCCGTCACCGGTGAATTCCTGGAAACCGACGCCGAACGCGCCCATCAGGATGCCGCCCGAGGCTTCGAGCGATCCGTCGTTGGCGTTCGGAATTCCGATGTCGCGCGAGAAGGTCGGGCTGACGCCGCAGGCGCCGCCGACACCGCAGTTGAAGATCGAGATCTGGATCTCCGAAAGACCGAAGCGGAATTCGTTGAGCAGATTCGGCTTGAACGTGTGGATGTCGCTGACCGTGATCAAACGCGTGTTTCCGCGCTCTTCCCCGGCGCCGAACCCGGCCGTCGGGATGTTGCCCGGAAGGATGTTCGCACGGAGCGTCGTCAACCGCTGATCGTTGAAACTGCCGGTGATCGTGTTGCTATCGTTAAAACGATGGTCGATACGGATACGGTAGTTGTTGATCTCTTCGGTGTTCGAACGCTGCGTGTAATAGTTCGCGCCGTTGCAGTTGCAGAACTTGCCCGGGCTGAACACGCTGCGGTTCGGCAGCGGGAAGGCCTGGAGATACTTCTGACCGACCGACGAAATGCGGCCCGCCGGAATCAGATTTCCGGTGAACGCCGCGCCCGTGCGCGGATCGAAGATCGTCGGGTACTGCGAGAAATCACCGTTGCGGGCGCCGGCGGTCGGAACCGCGGTGTCCGTCGGGAACGGCAGATTGTTGCGCTGACCCAGATAATCGAAGAAGAAGAAGGTTCGATCCTTGATGATCGGACCGCCGATGGTGCCGCCGAACTCGTGGATCTGCTGCGTCGCTTTCTGGAGCGCATCGACCGCCAAGACGTTCGGGTTCGACGTTGCAAGCAGTTCCGCGAGCTTCGTCTTCAGGACCGGGCTGTAGGCGTTGAGCGCCGAGTTCTGCCCGTAGTAGTAAAGCGATCCGCTGAACGAATTGCCGCCCGACTTGGTAGTGACGGTGACGATCGCGCCGGAAGCGCGGCCGACTTCGGCTTGCGGGATGCTCGTCGAAACCTTGAATTCAGCGATCGAGTCCGGGTTAGTGAAAACACCGATCGTGCCGAACTGCGGTTCGTTGTTGTCAACGCCGTCGAGCGAGAAGTTGTTGTTCGTCGCGCGTTGGCCGTTGGCCGAGATGTTCGCGCCGCCGGAACGGCTGAAGCGCGAGGACTCCGTGCTGCCGTTCTCGTTGCTGCCGCCGGGTCCGCCGTTGCCCGCACGCGTGTCGCCGTTGTTGAACGAACGCGCTTCCGGACCGCCGCCGACGCCGACGTTGCTTGACCGGACGACACCGGGCGTCAACGTCGCCAATTGCGTGAAATTACGACCCGAAAGCGGGAGTTCCGTAATTTCACGCCCCGAAATAACGCTTCCACGTTCACTCGTTTCCGTCTGGACCAAAGGCGCTTCCGAGGTGACCGTAACTTCATTCGTGATCTCGCCGACCTGAAGTTGGATGTCGATGCGCGTTTCGGTGCTAGTCTGAAGAGTGACGTTATCGCGTTTTACGGTTGAAAAGCCTTGTTTCGAAACCGTAACGCTGTAGCCGCCGATCTCAAGGAGCGGAATTTCGTAATAACCTTCGTTATTCGTGGTAGTCTCGCGCGAAATGCCCGTCGTGTTGCTTTTCACGACGACCTTCGCATCCGCGACCACCGAGCCCTGAGCGTCGGTGACTGTTCCGGATACCGTTGCCTTATTGGTTTGACCGAACGCCAGTGCGGTCAAGGACAAAACAACGAGGACAGATCCAGCCAGCGTTCTTAATAACTTTGCGATGTTTGCAGAATCAGTCATATCTTGGTTAGACCTCGTGGGCGATTTGTCGCCCTTTTTTGTTTTTCGCGTTTTACTAAGAACCAAACCTCGTTCTAACTTGCGGCCTGAAAGGCCAATTCAACCCGGAAATCGCAGAAATAGCGGACGATCCGATGACCAGCAGCAATTTCGAGATTTAGGGGTTTCGTTCTGACTACGGCCGCAACGGAAAGCTCACGAAAGCCGCCCGCTCTCCTTTCGTTGACCGTTTGTTCCGATAAATTCACCGGAGAACCCGGGAAAACTCAACCAACTGCAAGGAGTTCACAATGAAATTCACAGTTTGTTGAGAGAACAAACAAAGTTGTAACCCAAACTTAACTTTGTGTCAAGAAAAATACTACGAATAGGACAAATTTTTTCGGATTAGCTGGCGGACGCGAACTTCCTCGCCAAAACCAGGCTGAGCGCGCCCTTGAGAGTCGGAAGATCGCCCAAGGTCGAGGCCGAAATCATCGTTTTCGGGAGTCCCGAACGGACGCTGCGATCCGCGATCTGCCTCAATTCCTTCTCGATCAATCTCCAGGCGCGAGTCACCTTTCCCGTGACAACTATCGCCTGCGGATTGAGTCCGACGATCAGATTCGATATGCCGATGCCGAGATAACCCGCGGTCTCGCGAAACGCGCGTACGGCGTGATCGTCGTTTCGGATCGCGAGATCGACGATCTGGTCGATCGTCATCCGTGACCGGCCGTTCCCGTTGTAGCTCAGGTACCGCCCGAGGATGGCCCGTTCCGAGGCGTGCGCTTCCCAACAGTCCCGGCTTCCGCACGAACAGGGGACGGGGGCGTCGCGGCCGACGATCATATGTCCGAACTCGCCGGCCGCTCCTTTTTCGCCGCGATAGATCTGGCCGTCGAAAATGATCCCGGTGCCGACTCCGTCAGCGACGAGAATGGTTATGAAGTTCGCGGTCCGGCGAATCGACTCCTCGCCAAACCAGAGTTCGGCCAACGCGATCGCATTGGCATCGTTCTCGACGGTCACCGACAGCCCCGTCTCTTCGGTCAATCGTTCGGCGATATCCCAGTCGCTCCAGTCGAAGAACGGGATGTACACGACGTTTCCCGTCTCCGAGTCGGCAATGCCCGGGACGCTGATACCGACCTCGAGATCGGCCTTCCCGTACTTTCCGACGAAGCCCTTGACGCGCGCGATGATCTCCCGCGTCATCGTTTCCATTTCGGATTCCGAGGCGAATTCTTCTTTTTCGAGCACCCGGCCGGCAAGATCGGCGACGGCAACCGTCGTCGTCCTGGGCGCGACGTCGACGCCGATTACGACCGGTTGATCGGTACGGAGTTTGAGAAGCGTCGGTTTGCGACCGCCGGTCGAATCGCCGGTCCCGATCTCTTCGATCAACCCGGCGCGCTGCAGATCCTCGACGATCGCCGAGATCGTCGACCGCTGTAGATTGGTCTCACGGGCGATCTCGGCGCGAGAGATCGGCGCGCGATCGCGTACGTAATTGAGGACGATCTGCTTGTTGATGTCGCGGATCGTGTTCGGACGTGCGATCTGTGTCCTGGCCTGTTGAAGATAGATTCTTTTCATTGTCCGTGTCCGATGACGGCGCCGCTTCCGATGCGAACGTTAGTAATTCATATAACTTTTCGCCGATTTTTTCAATGCGGACCACTTCCAATGACATGACGATATGACAACCTATTTCTGCCGGATGACGGTCAGCGAGTTGATCTTGGGCGGCTCTATCTTCTCGATCTCGCCGTTCGGCCAGACGATCTCCACGAGGTCGATCTTCTCCGCGGCGCCAAGACCGAAGTGCGCGATCTGCTCGTTCTGCGATGCGTATCCGGCGCCGCTCGTGATGTCGTATCGTTGCCGCAACTTGCCAGTCGTGACATAAACGGTCGCGCCGATCGCATCCTTCGGCGATCTCTTCGCCGGGTCGCCCACAAGTTTGAACGCGACCCATTTGTTAGGCTGCGCGTTCACGTTCCGGAGCACCATCGGCGCGCCGTCCATGCTGCTGATCAGCGCATCGAGGCGGCCGTCACCGTCAAGATCGGCGATCACGAGGCCGCGCGCGCAAACCGCGTCGGCGAGACCGCTCTTCGGGGCCGCCGGCACCCGCTCGAAGCGGACCTGACGAGATTTCGGGTCGGACATGCGATTCTGGAAAAGGAGGACTTGCTGCGCCCAGCTCGTTCCCCACTGGAACTTGTCGACGACCGGGTAGACGTGGCCGTTCGCGACCATCACGTCCTTCCATCCGTCGTTGTCGTAATCGATGAACGACGTTCCCCAGCCGAGAAACGGAATCGTCGTTTCGCCGAGCCCCGCTTGGAACGTGATGTCGGTGAAATTGGTCTCGCCGTCGTTGCGGTACAACGTGTTCGAGTCGTCCGAAAAGTTCGTGATGTGGAAATCGACGCGGCCATCGTTGTCGTAATCGCCAACCCCGAGCCCCATTCCGGCCTGTTCGCGACCGTTCTC
This sequence comes from uncultured Blastocatellaceae bacterium, assembly GCA_964487505.1. Lineage (GTDB taxonomy): Bacteria > Acidobacteriota > Blastocatellia > Pyrinomonadales > Pyrinomonadaceae > JAFDVJ01. The sequence continues at coordinate 43,321 of CAZARD010000012.1, forward strand.
GCTGAGCGCGATGCCCGACGGATAACCGGTCTCCTCGAAAGTGCCGTCGCCGTTGTTGATATAAAGCTGTTTCGCGGTCGAATCGTTGACCACGAGAAGGTCCACATCCCGGTCGTCGTCAATGTCGATGAAGACCGAAGAAAATCCATAATATCGGCCTTCATCCTTGACGCCGGCCTTGTCGCCGACCTCCTCGAACGTGCCCTCCGAGGTCTGCCTGAAAAGCCGGTCCTTGGCTCCCTTCAGCCCTCGCGGGCCGCACATCACCGGCTGGCCGCGAAACTGGCAGAAGTTGCGTCCCGTGTTGTTCCCTTTTCCGACATCGAGCGGCGAAGGAGGCATGTTCGCGAGATCGAATTCGATGTATGCCGGGACGAAGAGATCGAGCCTTCCGTCCTTGTCATAATCGCCAAACGTGGCGCCGGTGTGCCACCCCTTGACGGCGACGCCCAGTTTCTCGGCGACATCGGTGAACGTTCCGTCGCCATTGTTCCGGTAGAGCCGCGAGACGCCGTAGTTGCCGACAAAAAGATCGGCGAAACCGTCGTTGTTGAAATCCCCGACCGCGACTCCCATTCCCCAGCGGTCGTTGGTCAACCCTGATTTGGCGGTCACGTCCTCGAATTTCCAGTCGCCGAGGTTTCGGTAGAGGGCCGATTTTGGGGGCGCTTCCTTGCCGAGTTCGGCATTGATCGTCGAGCCGTTCAGCAGAAAAACATCCGGCCGACCGTCATTGTCGTAATCAAAGACGGCGACGGTGCAGGCCGTGGTTTCCAGAATGTACTCTTTTTCCTTGCTGCCCGAAACGCAACGAAAATCCTTGAGCGCCGTCTGCGCGGTGACGTTCTCGAAAACGCGCGGCGCCTTTTCGTCGACGATCCCGACCGTCCGCCGCGAAGTGTAGACCTTTGCCTCTCCGGTCGAAACGCCGCCCATTTGTTCGTCCTGGGCGGGTACGATCGCCGCCGTGGCCACTAAGATCAAGAGCGAAATTGCGATTCTGTTCAACATCATTTCTCCTTCAGCACGTGATAACGATTCGCCTCGGGCGCGTCGATCCTTTGGACCTTGCCGCTCGGCCAGCGGATCTCCAGCAGCCGGACGGTCGCGGCTCCGAGCCCGACGATGATCCGCGGGTCGTTCGCCGAAAGGTAGCTTCCGGAATTCGAGACGTCGATCACTTGCCGGCGCGACGCGGTATCGGTGACGACGAGCCGCGCCCCGTCTCCGTTGGGCGCGCTCCGGTCCCCGCGCAGGTCGACCCCGATCCAGTTGTTCTTCGTGCCGTTGTTCCGCAGGATCACAGGCGGGCCGTCGGTTTGCGCGATGACGACGTCGGTGTCGCCGTCATTGTCGATGTCGCCGACGGCCATCCCGCGCGCCGCAAGATCCCTTTGGAAAACATCGCCGGCGGCAAGCGACACGTTCTGAAATCCCTTTTCCGTGTTCCGCATCAGCAACGGCGTCTGCTTGTATTTGAGGAACGTGGTGGTCTTTTCGATCGTGTCGAGCACGTGGCTCTGGGCGACGAACAGATCGCGCCGGCCGTCGTTGTCGGCATCAATGAACTTGATCCCCCATCCGGCGCCGAGGATCGTGATCTGCGCGACGCCGCTCGCCTGCGTGACGTAATCGAAAGCCAGATCGCCGACGTTCCGGTACAACGGATACGTTTCGTTCGAAAGCGCCGTGATGATCACGTCCTGCCGCCCGTCAAGGTCGTAATCGGCGATGTCGATCCCCATCCCGGCGAACCGACGCCCGCGTTCGTCGTACGCGATCCCCGCCGGGAGCGCGACGTTTTCGAAGGTACCGTCGCCGTTGTTCCTGAAAAGCTGCTGCTCGTAGTTGTCGTTCGCGACAAAGATGTCGGTCAGGCCGTCGTCGTCGAAGTCACCAAACGCGACCCCGAGCGCCTTACCCTTTGAATCGGCGATCTTCGAGGCCGAACTTACGTCTTCGAACGTGCCGTCACCCTTCTGCCTGAAGAGCAGGTTCGTCGACGGCTTGAAGTTGTCGGGATGACAGTAGGCCCGATATCCGGGACGCATATCGCCGCAGAAGATCTTGCCGAGTTCGAAACTCCACTGGACGTACCGCGCGACGAAGATGTCGAGACGCCCGTCGCGGTCGAAATCGAAGAAACCGGTCGATGTCGGCCAGCCGTCGACGGCGATGCCGGACCGTTTGGTCACGTCCTCGAACGTGCCGTTCCCCTTGTTGCGGTAGAGCGCCGCGCCTCCGAAACGCGTTACAAAAATGTCAGCGAACCCGTCGCGGTCGTAATCGCCGACCGCCGCGCCGAACGCGTAGCCCTCGCCGCGGACGCCGCTCTTTTCGGTCACGTCCTCGAACGAACCGTCGGGAAGCTGCCGGTACAGACGGTTCCAGTATTTCGGGTCGATCTTCTCGGGCATCCGGCCATCGGCCATTTTCTCCTCGATCAATGCGCCGTTGGTGAAGAAAACGTCGAGACGGCCGTCGTTGTCGATGTCGATCAAGGCGACGCCGGCCCCCATCGTCTCGGGAAGATACTTCAGCGCGGTCGGCGACGCGACGTGCCGGAAATCGATCTTTGTCAGGGCGGTGATGTCGGCGAATGTAACCGGCGACGGGAACTGCGGGGCCGTCGTCGTGGGTCGTTTGATCTCCGAAAGATCGTAAGACTTCCCGGCGTTTTCCGGCGTCGGCGAGGGCGTCGGAGTCGGCGTCTGCGCGAACACGACCGCGCCGCAAAGAAACGCAGCCGCGACAACCAAACAGTTAGCTATTGTTCTGTGTCTCAATCCAGGCAAACAAAAAAGAGCAAAACCGCTGCTCTTCATCGATAATCGCTGAAACTCGCCGCCACTGGGTCCGTTCAAAGCGAACGGACGAATTTCGCGACCTCCTTGATCTCCTCGGTCGACAGCGTTTCGCCGAAAGCGGGCATCCGGCGACCGCCGTTCGTTACCTTATTAACTATCCGCTCATCGGAGTCCGCCCATTTGGCCTTCCGCTGCGGATCGGTGAGATCGGGGCCTTCGCCGCCTTTGGCGTCGGCACCGTGGCACCGCGCGCAATTGTTCTTGAAGATCTCAGCCCCGTCGTCCGGAAAACTCGCCGAGACGCGCGTCTCCGACATCGACGAGCCGAGGAGGATCGCCGCGACGAGAAGCACAAATCCGATGAAAGCGATCCGCATATTAAGTCTCCTACAGCGTCCGGACGTAGTTCACGAGCGACGCGATCTGCTGTTTGGTGAGCTTCTTGCCGAAGCCCGGCATGGAGCCGCCGCCGCGCGTGATGATCGACGTCAGGCGGGTTTTGCTCTTCCTCCGCAGGCGTCCGCCCGAGATCGCCGGAACATCGTACAAACGCCCGCTTTCGGTATCGGCGCTGCCGTCGGCGCCGTGGCATCGCGCGCAATTGCTCAGATACAGGCTGCGCGAAGCCTCGAACTTCGTCGCCGCGTCGCTTCGGTCCGCGGCCAGAAGACAGACCGATCCTGTCAGTGCGACGATCAGACCGATGGTCAAAAACTTGATTCTCATACTCACGAAAATGCCGAAAAAATCATTTCAACATTGCCAGATAATCGAGCTTTTGCCAAGCCGGCTGGAACGGCGCGAGTTCGTGCGAGTGGAACGGCAGCGACTCGTTGCCGATGTGCCAGTTCGTTTGCAGGAAATTGCTCGCGAGCGACGTCACGGCCTGATCATCCTTCAGGTCCTGGAAGATCTTCGCCTCGGCCCGGGCCTCCTCGCGCATCCCGAGCTTCTGGTAGATGATCATCATATTGTAATGCGCGCCGACGTCTTCCGGATCGATCGCGAGGATCTGCTCATAATAGCCGCGGGCGACGTTGAGTTGATCCCGGCGCAATTCAGGCGCGACCGTATCGGCCTTTATCTTCGCGAGTTCGCCCAACTGCTGCAGTGTCAGGCGATCGCGCGGAAACTTCTCGAGGACCCGGAGAAAATTCGCCTCGGCCTCATCGAGACGGCTCTGGACACGGTCGATCCGGCCGGACTGAAACACCGCCCGAAGGTTGTTGGCATCGACCGAGAGCGCTTTGTCGATCAATTTCTCAGCCTCTTTCCAACCGCCCATCTCCATCAACGCGAGCGCCTTGTTCGTGAACGCGAACGCTTGATAGTCCTTGACATTCATATCGATCACTTCGTCGAAGGCGTCGGCGGCCTGCGGGAACTGGCGCTGGTCAAGCAAAGAGATGCCGTAGTTGTTCCAGCGGCGCCAATCCGGCATCGCCTTCGGATCGGCCGGCTGCGCCTCGTTGTCATCGCCGATCCGTATCAGGCGTTCGGATTTCGCCATCATCACGATCGGGTAATCGACCGATCGGCCGAGCACGTAATCGCTGAAGACGCGCGTGAAGCGCCTGTACTGGAGTTTCGCCGTCAGTTTGATCTGCGCCGGCGCGTCGGCCGGGAGCGTGAACTTGTAGCGGGCGAGGTCGGATCGGCCCGACTGGATCGAAAGATTGTGCGCGACGACCTTCGTTCTCCAGATGTGATGGACGTCGTTGAGGGTGCCGTCCGGAAACACGAGGTAGGTCTTGTAGGCGTGCGCCCGTTCGTCGAGTTCGCCCGACGGCTTTATGAACCCCGATTTGTAAAGCACGTTGTCGTTCAGATCCGAAACCGTGAACTCGACGTAGGCCTCGTAGAAATCGCGCAGTTCCGGCGGAAAACTATGCCCGATGTTCTTGTTCGTGACGACGACGTCGGCAGTCAGAGTATCGCCGGCCGAGATCTTGAAGTTCTTGCGGTCGAGCGGCGCGATCAGGCGTTCCTTGGTCTTCCCTGCAGGGCGGTGATGGAGCGCGAAGATATCGACGCCCATCTTGTCGTCTTGGAGGAACTTGACGACCTCGTCGAGCTGTTCCTGATAGCCGTAGAACGTCGGGATGGCGGTGTTCGCGGCGGCAAACCTATGGGTTTTGATATTGCCGTCCTTGGCCGAAACGTCGAAGTTCTTCGTATCGACGTCCGGCATATGGCACGTGTTGCAGGTCTCCTTGTTGCGGACGTAGAACGGATGCGGCGACTCCTTTGAAAACGACGACATCTGAAGCTCGTCGGCGACGGCGAAAGCCCGCAGGAACTTGTAATCGTTAAGCTCCTTCGGCACCTGCGATTTGTGGCACGCGCCGCAGAATTCGGGTTTCTTGAGCACGTCGCGCATCATCGCGCGCTTGTGATCGTCGACGTTGTTGAGGATCTCCTGATCGGTCGCGTTCTTGACCTTCGTGCCGTCGGCCTTCTGGAGCATCGCCGGTTGGCCCATCACGTACCCGCCGATCCCGCGGCCGTTGACCGATTCGATCGAGTGGCAGACGATGCACGAGACGCCTTCCTCATCGAACGGCCGTTTCTTGAACTGCGGGTTGTCGGTGAGCGCGCCCGAAAACAGCGCCGCCGGATTATGGCAGGATTCGCAGTGGCGCGTGAAGGCAATGTTCCGCTGCTTGATGAGATCGGTCACGTTCTTCTGGTAGAACGGTTCGCGGAATGAATTGCGGTGCGCCGACTGTGACCATTGCGGGTGGACGTCGGTGTGGCACGACGCGCAGCGGGCCGCCGAGATGAACTCTTCGCCCGGAATGAACTGACCGCTGAAAGTGTTGGCATTGCCGGGCAGAAAGGGCTTGTCGATCCCGAACCGGAAATCGTACGTTTCGGAAATGAAGCGATGGTAGTCATCGCCCGCGAGTTCGATGCCTTCAACGCGCTGGCCGACAAACAGCGCCGCCGCGGCGGCCGCGACGACGGCCACCAAACACACTTTGACCCACTTGGTAGCCATCCCAAACAAACTCCGTTCCTTGATCACTGCCCAATTTCTCCTTATCTCGTCTAAAAACTTGGATTTGGCAATTCGGTATGAGAATCAAATCTATCGTATTTGGGGAGGCGCGGCAAGCGAAATGCGCCGTCGCCTGGATCTTTGCCCGATTATTTCGGCGATCCTGCGGCTGCCACCCGGCGGCTTCGGTTCCGGGATCCGGGATCGGCCGTCCACGACGCGCGGCGGCCGATCGGACGTCTTTCCGGGGATGCGCCAAAGGCCGATTAGCCCGCCGACTGCCACGCGCGCTCCGCCGATCGAAACCGGGCGACATTTTTTTCAAATAACGATTTTCAAATCGATCAAAACTATGGTATAAACAGTTGAAAATTTGGCTTTACTGGCGTTTTCCGCAAACCACTTCGGACGAGTCCGGTTTTTGGATGTCAATACCTTTATTTATTGACACCGAAAATTGATTCGTGTTAAAACGCTAAAGGCTTGTTTGTTTTGAAATTATTGACGTAACGGGATACAGAGGAGATATATGAACACCAAAACACTGATTCGCAAAGCACTGTCGTTGTGCTTGATTGTTGCGGTTTACGCAACTTACTCAATGGTCGCCCTCGCCGGAGGAGAGAAACTGGCGGGTGAACTTTTGGTTTCCGGTAAATCGGCGAGCGTTTCGGTCAACGGACAGGAAGCGCAGAGCGGACGTACGCTCTTTTCGTCCAGCACCATCGCGACCCCGGCCAGCACGAGCGCGGTCGTCAATCTCGGCAAACTGGGCAAGCTCGAACTCGCGCCGAACACCACTGCAAGCATTTCTTTTACCGACAGCGGGATCAGCGGAAATCTTATGAGCGGCAGGATCACGGTCCTCGGCGCGGCCGAATCCGTCAAGATCACGACCGCTGAGAACGGAACCGTTACATTGGGCGCGGGCGAGTCTGTCTCGGCAAAGCCGAAGGACGACGACGACTACTACGATAGCAACGGCAAGTGCGTTGACGCCGACAAAGACGGCAAATTCGAGTGCGATGACAACGACGCCCTGGTTTGGTGGTGGTGGTTTCTCGGCTTTGGCGGAGCGATCGCGGCGATCGCGGTCGCGGCGACTACGGACAACAATCGCGTCGCCCTCGGCGGCGGAACCACGGTGACCAGCCCGAATCGTTAATGCGGCATTGTGAGCCCGCCGGTTCCCGGTGGGCCTTGCCCTTTTCAGGATTGAATTAGGAGGATATTTTTAGATGCTCAGCAAGAATTTGGTTAACAAATCAGTAACCCTGCTAACCGCCGTTGCCGTTTGGTGCGTTTATTCGATGGCGGTTTTGGCCGCGCCGAAAGACCTGAACGGAGAAATTACGGTGACGGGCGATGTCAGCGTCAACGGCCAGAAGGTCATTTCGGGATCGACGGTTGTTTCCGGCAGCATCATCACGACGGGCGAAGGTTCAACCGCTACGGTGAGCCTTGGCAAAGCAGGTCGTATCGAACTTTCAGCAAAATCGAATCTGACCCTTCGCTTCAGCGAGACCGGAATCACCGGCACGCTCAACGAAGGCAAGGTTCGCGTCGCCAATTCGGCAGGTGTTGCCGCATCGATCGCGACGAAGAACGGAACGGTCATCGCGGATTCGGGCCAGGCCAACAACTTCGAAGTTGAGGTCGAGTGCTCGCATACCCACGTTGACACTTTCAGCGGACTCGTGACCCTGCGCAGCGGTTCATCGGATCGTCAGGTCGCGGCCGGTACCGACGCTATCGAGGGCAACCTCTCGCAGCAGGGCTGCCAGCCGTGCATGCGCCCGGGCCCGGGCGTCCCGACAGCTTCGATCGGAACGCTGCCGTTGGTTGCGATTCTCCTTGCAGCGGCCGGCGGTGTCGGCGCTGCGGTAATCCTCGGCGGTAGCAACGACACGACCACCGGCGGTGGAACGACGATCGTCAGCAGCATCCGCTAAACCGGTCGTACAGTAATTTCAAAGAAGCGATGCGGGTCAAGTTGAAACCAACCTGGCCCGCATTCAATTTGTCTGAACTTGTGAATTATTTAACAATATAAAAGGGTAAGAGGTTAAGTAAGAACGATATGCATATTGCTGTTATTGGAACAGGTTACGTAGGGCTGGTGACGGGCGCCTGCTTCGCCGAGTTCGGCGTCGAGGTCACGTGCGTCGATGTCGATGAAAAGAAGATCGAAGGGCTGAAGAACAATATCATGCCGATCTACGAGCCCGGGCTCGATACGATCGTCGAAAAGAACTACAAGGCGGGACGCCTTCACTTCACGACCGATATCAAGGCTGCGGTTGAACAAGCGCTGGTCGTGTTTCTTGCCGTCGGGACGCCGCCTAAGGAAGACGGTTCGCCCGATATGAGCTATTACCAACAGGCCGCCAAAGACATCGCCGAAGCGATGAACGGCTACAAGGTTCTGGTAACGAAATCGACGGTCCCCGTCGGCACGGGTAAATGGCTCCGCGAATTCGTCGCCGAAAATCAGAGGATCAAAACCAACTTCGGTGTTGCGTCGAATCCCGAGTTCCTTCGCGAGGGCGCCGCGATCGACGATTTCATGCGGCCCGACCGTGTCGTCGTCGGCAGCAACGAGCCCGACGCGATCGCGATCATGAAGGACCTATACCGGCCGCTTTATCTGATCGAAACGCCGATCGTCATCACTTCCCTCGAAGCAGCCGAGCTCATCAAATACGCCGCGAACGCTTTTCTCGCGACGAAGATCACCTTCATCAACGAGATCGCCAATCTTTGCGACGCCATCGGTTGCGACGTTCACGACGTCGCCCGCGGAATGGGGATGGACAACCGCATCGGGCGAAAGTTCCTGCACCCCGGACCAGGCTACGGCGGTTCCTGCTTTCCGAAAGACACGAAGGCGTTCACCAAGGTTGGGGACAAGTTCGGCGTCGAAACTTCCGTCGTCGATGCCGTCATTGCGGCCAACGACCGCCAGCGCCAGATGATGCTGCCGAAGATCGAAAAGCTCGTTGGCGATCTCAACGGCAAGCGGATCGGCGTTCTCGGGCTCTCGTTCAAACCGGAGACCGACGATATGCGCGAATCGCCGGCGACGGACATCGTGCGCGAGATGCAGGCCCGCGGAGCGACTGTCCGCGCGTACGACCCTGTCGCGATGGACGAGGCGAAGCATTCGCTTCCCGACATTGAATACGCGGCCGACGAGTACGACGCGATTCGCGATGCCGACGCGTTGGTCATCATCACCGAATGGAACCAGTTCCGCGCGCTCGACATGGAGAAGGTCAAATCGCTTCTGAAGGCGCCGAAGATCGCCGACCTCCGCAACATCTATGAGCCGAAGGATATGCGCGAACTGGGGTTCGAGTATGTCGGTGTCGGCCGCTGACAACGGGTCCAGGACCGAGGAATGAGGGGTTTTCGGATCCCTCATTTTTTTTGTCCCACCCGATCTGTGCTAATCTTTCCTATCGTAATTTCCACGTATATGGCACTTACAACGAAATGTCTGGTCACCGGCGGTGCCGGATTCATCGGTTCCAACCTCGCCGACGGGCTCATCGCGCAGGGCGCGAAGGTCGTCATCATCGATAACTTCGTCACCGGATTCCGCGAGAATCTTGACGAGATCAGCGGCGATTTCGAATTCATCAAGGGCAGCATCAACGACGACGCGGCGATGCGCCGGGCGCTCGGCGGAGTCGACGTGGTTTTTCATCAGGCGGCGTTGCCGAGCGTGCCGCGCTCGGTCGAGAATCCCGTGGAAACCCACGATGCCTGCGTCAACGGCACGTTCAACGTGCTGTGCCGCGCGCGCGAGGCGGGCGTCCGACGCGTCGTCTACGCGGCTTCGAGCTCGGCGTATGGCGATCAAAGGACCCTGCCGAAGGTCGAAACGATGCGGCCCGAACCGCTCTCGCCCTATGCCGGCGCGAAACTGATGGGTGAGTACTATTGCCAGATCTTCAGCCGCGTTTACGGGCTTGAAACGATCTCTCTGCGATACTTCAACGTCTTTGGGCCGAGGCAGAACCCGTCGTCGATGTATTCGGGCGTGATCTCCCGATTCGTCGACGCGCTGATGGGCGGAAAGACGCCCGTCATCTACGGCGACGGCGAGACGTCGCGCGACTTCACCTATGTCGCGAATGTCGTCGACGCCAATATCAAAGCCGCCCAGACCGCGAAGGGTATCGGCGAAGTGATGAACTGCGCGAACGGCGAGCGTATCTCGCTCAACGAGCTGCTTGAGGTCCTTAAGAAGATAACCGGACGGACCGATGCCGCGGCCGATCACCAGCCCGAGCGGGCCGGCGACGTGAAGCATTCACAGGCCGACAACCGCCGCGCGGTCGAATGCCTCGGCTACGAAAAGCTCGTCGGTCTCGAGGACGGCCTCGTCAAGACCATCGACTGGTGGAAGAACAGCCGGTTTGCGATCTGATGAGGGCCGAAAGGCGGGAAAGCCGCCGGAACCTCGGGCGACCGGCCAAGGCGAAGCGTAGGGCCGTCAGACGGGGCGTTCCGATTTGAGGTAACGCAAGCCCAGCCGGTGCCGTTTCCGGTCACGGCTTCGAAGTTCTGCGTTGACCCGACCGCCGCATCAATCAGCTCGATTACCGGGCCCGAAATCCCGGTCGTCCCACGCAAACCTCAAAATCGAGTCAATCCTCGAACTGCTTTCGCAAACTTTCGACGTACGGAGCGCGGGCGACGCCCTTTTCGGTGATGATCGCCGTCACCAGATCGTTCGGGGTAACGTCGAAGGCGTAGTTACTGACCGAGATGCCGTCGGGCGCGAGCTGGACGTCCTTGACGTGCGTTACCTCGCGGATGTCGCGTTCCTCGATCGGTATCTCTTCGCCGGTAGGGCAATTCATATCGACCGTCGAGAGCGGCGCCGCGACATAGAACGGAATTCCGTGGCGTTTCGCGAGCACGGCGACCATATATGTCCCGATCTTGTTCGCGACGTCACCGTTCGCGGCGATCCGGTCCGATCCGACAACGACCGCCTGGACCCTGCCCTTCTTCATCATATGGCCGCTCATATTGTCGGTAATTAACGTCACGGGGATGTCGTCCTGGTCAAGTTCCCAAGCGGTCAGCCTTGCTCCCTGAAGATACGGCCGCGTCTCGTCCGCGATCACCGATACCGATTTGCCCTGGTTGACCGCGCCGCGGATGACGCCGAGCGCCGTCCCCCAGACGCCTCCGGTCGCCAGCGCGCCCGCGTTGCAGTGCGTCAGGACCGTCGAATCGTTCTCGATCAGTTCTCCGCCGAACTGCGCGATCAGGCGCTGCGCTTCGATATCCTCGTCGTGGATCGCCTTCGCGTCATCGATCAGGATCTGCTTGATCTCGCCGACCGTCTTCCCTTCCGCTTTGGCCTTCGCGAACGTGCGCTTCATCCGCTCGATCGCCCAGAACAGATTCACGGCCGTGGGGCGCGTCGCGCCGATCACGTCGCAGATGTATTCGAGTTCGTCCTCGAGATCGGCGACGTCCATTCCGACGAACTGCTTTGCCCCGAGCGCGATGCCGTAGGCGGCGGAAACGCCGATCGCCGGCGCGCCGCGGACGACCATGTCGCGGATGCCGTCGGCAACCTCGTCATACGTCTTCAGGGTGAGCCATTTTTCCTCGGTCGGGAGCAGGCGCTGATCGAGCATTAGAACGCCTTCGTCGCTCCATTTTACGGGTATGATCATCTTTTCCTCGCATATCGGCCCCAGGGCCATCTTTTCGTTGGAAACTCAAAACGTTGATTCTACGGAAATCGGACGGCGCAAACAAGAATCGTGAAACTTTTTCCGTGCGTTTTCGCGTTAACTTTTTCGCAAGGAGACCTGAAAGATGAACTTCGAATCGAAGCTCGACCGCTGGCATGCCGCCGTCACGTCAAACCGCCTTTGCCAGTTGTTCGCGGTGTTCACGCGGATTCTGCTTTTCGTCGGCTTCACGCCGCCGAGCATCATCAAGATCCTGAACCGGCCGTTCACGGTGCTGCCGGACACGAATCCGGTCGGACATTATTTCAACGCGCTGTATCAGACCGGCTTCTACTACCAGTTCATCGGCTGGGCACAACTGACCGCGGCGGTCCTTCTACTCTTTCCCCGAACCGCCCATCTCGGCGCGTTCCTGTTCCTGCCGATAATCGCCAATATCGCCGTGCTGACGGCCTCGGTCGGGTTCAAGGGAACCTGGCTCGTGACGCTGCTGATGACGCTCGCCGCCGCGTATCTCGTCGCTTGGGAATATGACCGGATCAAGCCGGCAGTTTTCGGCGCACGAACCGCGAGAACGGCTGCGTTGGGATTCGGCTGGATCGCGATCCCGGCCTTTTTTGCCGTCGGCGGGGTCGTGACCGGGGGCATCTGGTGGCTGATCCGGCTCGGGAACTTCCCGAATTACGCGTCCGTGACGGCGTTTCTTGCGGTGCTCGGCGCCGCTTTCGGACTCGCGTTCGCGGCCCATTTCGCGGCGATGCGGGTCGGGCCGCTTGAATCACGCGCCGAGACGGATAGAATCGCGGAATGATGCGGGAATTCCTCAGCGGATATGTGACGGTCGAGATCGGCGACATCACCGCCGTCGAAACGGACGCCATCGTCAACGCCGCGAACGCGACGCTTCTCGGCGGCGGCGGAGTTGACGGCGCGATCCACCGTGCCTGCGGGCCGGAGATCCTCGAACAATGCCGCGAGATCCGCAGGACGCAGTTTCCCGACGGTCTGCCGACAGGGGAGGCCGTCATCACGTCCGGCGGCCGTCTCCCGGCACGGTTCGTGATCCATACCGGCGGACCGATCTACGGTGTGGATTCGGCGAACGAGGCGGCCCAACTTGCGGCCTGTTACTTCAATTCGCTCGCGCTCGCGGCGCGGCACGGCGTACGATCGATCGAAACCGGTGATATCGATCCGGCAAA